>JBBTFS010000046.1:0-33318 GCA_038060705.1 Gemmatimonadota bacterium | reverse complement strand
GCCAGCAGCTGGTCGAGCTTCACCACGTCGCCTTCCTTGGCGTGCAGCTTCTTCATCACGCCGCCCGTCACCGAGGGCACTTCGACCGTGATCTTGTCGGTCTCGAGTTCGACCAGTGTGTCGCCGGGTGCCACGGCGTCGCCCTCGTGCTTGAGCCACCGTGAGACGGTGGCTTCCACGATCGATTCGCCCAACGGCGGCACTTTGATGGAAGTCATGCTGGGGTCGAAAATATACATTCCATTCCAGTGCGAGCACTGACGATTTCCGAGCACGGAGACCTCGACAAACTTGAGGTCCGCAACGACCTGCCGATTCCCGAAATCAGGGCGGCGACCGACGTGCGCATACGCGTGCATGCCGTGGCGCTCAACCATCTGGACCTCTTTGTCGTCGCCGGGATTCCGGGCACGACCATCACGCCACCGTGGGTGCTGGCGGCGGACGCCTGCGGCGTGGTGGATGCGGCCGGGAGCGCGGTGGCCGCGGTGTCGGTCGGCGACACGGTCGTGCTCAACCCTGGACTGAGCGACCGCACGTGTCCGTACTGTTTGGCGGGTGAGCACTCGCTCTGCGTCAAGTACAAGTTGCTTGGGGAACACGCGCCTGGCGTTGCCGCCGAGTTCGTGGTCGTGCCCGAAAGCAACGTGCACGAAGTGCCGGCATCCATCGATGTCATCACCGCCGCGGCGTTTCCGCTGGCGACGCTCACAGCGTGGCGCATGTTGCGCACGCGGGCGCAGGTGAAAGCGGGCGATCGCGTGCTCATCTGGGGCATCGGCGGCGGCGTGGCGCTGGCCGCGCTCAAGATCTGCAAGCAGATTGGCGCCGAGGTGTGGGTGGCCTCGCGCGACGACGACAAGTTGGCCCGTGCGCGCAGGCTCGGCGCGGACCACACGCTGAATTCCCGCACCGACGATGTGCCAACGGCGATCCGTGCTGCCACGAAGAAGGCCGGCGTGGACGTGGTGGTGGACAGCGTGGGGCAGGCCACATGGGCGCGGTCGCTGCAGAGTCTGGGCAAGCGCGGTCGCCTGGTGACGTGCGGAGCGACGTCGGGCCCGGCGGTGGAAACCGATGTGCGACGCCTGTTTTGGAACCAGTGGTCGATCCTCGGGTCCACCATGGGGAATGACGCCGAGTTCAACGCCATCATTGCAGAGCTGCGTGCCGGACGTTTGGGGCCGACGGTGGACAGCGTGTGGCCGTTGGACGAGGGGCGCGCCGCGTTCGAGCGGCTCGAGTCTGGCCAGCAGTTTGGCAAAGTGGTGCTGATACTCTGATGACCGATCACGCCGCCTACACCAGCGACGAGGAACGCGCTGTGCGCGAACGCTTCGTGGCGGACAAGGCGGCGTCGTGTCCCCGCGACGGCGCGGCGATGACGGCGCGCGATATTGGTGGAGGTTCCTTCGGGCTTGGCTACGCGCGCCGCCGCCAGTGGCTGCTCTGTCCCACGTGTCGTCGAAGCGTCATCTTCGACCGCGAGCGTGGCACCCGCACCTAGCACCAGGACAGTCCAATGACGCTTCAAGCAGCGGCGCAGGCCTCATTCGCGGAGCGACTCCGGTCCAGCTTTGGCGACGTATTCGGCAACATGATTCCCCAAATGCTGTTGGCGCTCGGGGTGGTGGCGCTGGGGTACGTCGTGGCCAAGGTGCTCGAGCGGTTTGTCGACGGCCTGCTGCGGCGCATTGGGTTGAACCGGCTACTGGATCGCGGCGGCGTGTTGCAGGCGGTGGAGCGCACGGGTGCGCGCGTGAACCCCACGCGCCTCCTCGCCAGCCTGGTGTTCTGGCTGGTAATGTTCGCGGTGGTGCTGGTCGCGGCCAACATGCTGGGCCTCGAGTCGGTCGCGGCGGTGGTTGGTAACCTGGTGAGCTACATCCCGAGCGTGATCACGGCGATCGTGATCATCGTCGCCGGCATCTTGCTGGGTCAGTTCGTGGGCGGACTCATCGCCACCAGCATCGGCGGCATCCACGGTGGGCGGGCGCTGGCGCGCGCTGGGCAGGCCGGCGTGATCATCATCGCGACGTTCATGGCGTTGCAGGAGTTGGGCATCGCGTCGGACATCGTGACCACGGCCTTCGCGATCCTGTTTGGAGCGATTGCGCTGGCGCTTGCGCTCGCGTTCGGACTGGGCAATCGCGACTTGGCCGGCGAAATCACGCGCGCTTGGTACGAGCAGTACAAGAGCGAACGCCGGGAGTCAGCCGCGCGCGCAGCGGAGATCGACGACGCTACAGAATCTGGCGACGGCCGGCCGCAACCATAGCAGCGCCGACAAACAAGGCCGCCAATACCAACGAGACTACGGCGGCACTCGCCGGGAGACCCGGGCCAAGTCCAAAGTTGCCATAGGTCTTTCGTGCCCACCGGTAGGTCCACTCGCCCAGGTCCTCGCCGGACGCCGCTTTGAACGCTTCCTCTACGGGAAGTGGCGAAGACCAGAAGCGCTGGAAGCGTTCTCGCCCCAGCTCGAAGGCCATGTCCGAGAGGAGCTCCGCGCTGTTAGGCCCCAACCGGTACATGTCGTTGGACCAGTACTCGCGCGTTCGGATTCCTTCCTTCGAGACGCTGAACCACACGCTCGAGTAGTTGAGCGTCAACGAATCGGACATCATGATGCGACGACAGTCCTCCGCGATGCCGGCGACGCACCGATATCCCACTGTGGAGAGGTACTCGCGCAGCGGGTATCCGGCAGAGCGACTGAAAGGCACTCCCCGGTTCCACCAATAGAGGTTCGCGGTGTCGAGCATCGAGCGCCGCTGTCGCGGCGCTTGAAGGCCGTACATCCAGGCATGGCTGCGCAACCATGTGTCCACCTTGGCGCCCGGCGCACCAAAGGCCGCGTAGAAGCCGCAAGCACCCTGCAGCCGCCGTATTCGCAGATCGCGGGCGACGTCGCGGCCTGCAAAACCAGATGCGTGCCTGATGACAAGGCAGCGCTCCGTCGGCGACTCAGGCAGTGCGTGCAACGTCCAGCTTGAGTACCAGCTTCGATCGGTTTCCGTGATGAACGCGACGTCGAACGCCGACTGTGCCGCCAAGGTCCTCGTCGGGCGGGTCGTCACGGACAAGAGGCGCGCGGTGTTGGATGCATTGGCGCCGCCTGAGGAGAGAAACCGAGCAGTATCGCTGGCAGGCATCCGGCGGATCGAGGCGCGAACGGAGTCTCGCAGGACCATTTGTCTCCACAGCTGCCTGACCAAACGCGCCCTGCTCTCGAGCCTGTTGGCCCTTTTCACCAGGATCATCCGCGCATCGTCCGCGCGAGAGGGCTTGGCCTCAGGTGTCCGGAAGATGACCGTCATCGCGATCAGGCAGCCCGCGACCACGGCTGCGATCCAGCGAGGCAGGGTCAGCGCCATCTCGAGCTCCGCATGGCGAGCACGCCGCACACCAGGATCCACATCAGGGAGCCGGCCGCAATGCCGGCGGACATGTCCTCGGACGGGAGCCGCCGTTCACGTGCGTTCCGCACCCATACCCGAAGGACGGAATCGATCGGCACACCAGCCGTGATCGCGAGTGCGCGTGCCGGCGATTCCTGTGTGGCGATGAGCCGGTCGAGTGCGGTCGAGCCACCCATGCGCACAGCGAGCTGGGCAACGGTGCCGCTGAGCAAGTTCGGCGGGATCACGGACCACTGCTCAAACGCCATAAGTGCCCTGCATGCCTTGTCGTCGCCGCGCAGACAGTTGGTACGGTGCGGCTCATCGGACAATCCCGTGTTGCGCTCGACATGCTGGCGACGACCCGCCGAGTCGAAAAACTGGGTGGGGGCGTCCGTCAGTGGCACGAGTCGCAGCATGACCTTGCACGCGTCGATGTCGCCGTTCCAACACTTGTGCCCAGCCGTCGTTTGGTCCGACGCAAGCGTCAGCCGCACTGTCGTCCAAGCCACGGCCGTCGTTGTGTCCGGATTGAGCTCGGCGTTCAGCCACCTGCTCACAGGGTTGTCGGCATCGCTCCACACCAAGTGCATGGCGGCAGTCCGAAAGCCGCGGCCGTACAGTGTGTCCGCGACCGGCCCCCAGATCACGTCGATCTCTCGGCCCTCGGGATAGGCCTTGCCGGGCTTGGCGACGTACGCAACGACGGCGGTGTCGAGCGTTGAGTCGTTGCGCTGGCGCACCACGATCCAGTGCCGCGTCAGGCGCGCTGTCGCCGTCCCCAACAGCGTGTCGAGCGGTCCCGCCCTGCGTCGTGCACTTGCCTCCACCTCCGCGCGCAGCGCCTTGGAGACCAAGATGCGAAGGTTCCCCGCACGCACCGTGTCCAGTGCAGCACGTGATCGCCCGACGCTGTCGTCGAACGCCTTGAGCACCGAATCGGCGACGCGCCAGCGGGCCGTCAAGCGGTCGAGGCGGGCACGCGTCGCGCGAAGCTCATCGGCGCGCGTGCCTTGGGCGTCGGCGGTCGTCGCCGCGGCGCAAGCGGCGGCGATGGCCAAGCGCGTGATCCTACGCATCGACCAGCATCCAGCGACCCGCGAATACCGACAGGATCCCCGGGCGCACGAAGATGAAGTTCACCGTCGGCTCAAGGATGTCGTACGTGTTGCCCGCGAACACGTTCAGGAGGTATTGCGCAAAGAACAGTGACGCGATGACGCCGATGATCATTCCCGCCGTCTTGTTCGTCGCGGCCGATATGGCGAAGAACACCGCGTAGGCGACGAGCGCTGCCAAAGTGAAGCGCAGCGTCAGCGCGATCGGGTAGGCGTGAAGCCCGTCAGGTATCAGGCCGCTGATCGCCACCAGCAAGCAGCCAATCAGGAGTCCCACCGCGATGGGAAGCAGGAACACGAGGCCGGCGGTGAACCGGTACGCAGCGTAGCGCGCGCGCGACAGCGGCAAGGCAAGCGCGTACACGTGGTGCCCAGCGTGATCCAGGCGCCAGGCGCTCAACGCAACCAGCAGGCCCGCAACTGCAGCCATGATGGAGTAGAGCGCGCCAAAGCTCTGCATGCTGCTCACAAACTGCACCGGCGAAAATGCGGTGTACGCGACCTGTAGCGAAAACAGCGGCGCCGCGAACACGAGGACGGTGACCACGAGCACAAGCGCTCGCGTTGCCTTCCATTGAGACCAGAGAATCGCGCTGAACATTGTGTTCTCCCCTCAGCCTGTACGTTGGCGTGAGGCCCGTAGCATCTCGACGAATCCTTCTTCAAGGTCCAAGTCGATTACCTCGCGCAGCGATGCCCCCACCGACTCGAGATAAGTCTGCATCGCCGGCGCCCAGCCGCGCACAAGCCACTGCTCGACACTGCCGTTGCCGCGGTCGCGCACGAGCAGTGTGAAGGGGGCACCGGACAGGGAATCCGGCGCCGACGCGACGCGCAGCCGTTTCAATCCGGTTTTGAACTCCAGCATCGGCATCTCGGCGACGAGCCGGCCTTTGTCCATCAGCCCGACCCAGTCGCAGATGCGCTCCAACTCGTGCACAAGGTGGCTGGAGATCAGTACGGTCGCTTCACGATCCGTCACATACTCGACGAGTGCGGCGAGGATGTCGCGTCGCACCACGGGGTCGAGGCCGTCAGTCGGTTCGTCCAGCACCAACAGGTCCGGACGCTGTGACAATGCAAGCAGCATCATCAGCTTGCCGGATTCGCCCTTGGACAACACACCCACGCGGCGGTCGCCCTCGAGCTGCATCTGCTTCATGAGCTCGTTCGCCCACGCCTGATCCCACGTGGAATAGAACTGCCTGTGAAACCGGATCGCCTCGCCGACCGTGAGCGACGGATACAGGTGCAGCCGCTCCGGCACGTAGCCGGTGCGCGCCAACACTTCCGCATGACGCTCAGGCATCGGCATGCCAAGGACTACGACGCTACCACCGGTGGGCTTCATCAGGCCGAGGAGCAGCCGGATGGTCGTCGTCTTGCCGGAACCGTTGGGGCCCAGGAATCCGTAGACGGCACGGTGCGGCACATGCATCGACAGATCCGAGATCTCGAACGACTTGGCTACCCTGCAGCGCAGGTTCCGCGTTTCGATGGCGTGGCTCATTTCGAGTCACCCTTGAGCTCGCGCTCGATCGCCGTCTTGAGGTCGGCGGCAGGAATGCCGAGGCTGGCCGCATTCGCCAGCAGCTCACGCACGAGGCGCCGTGCCTCGTGTTGCCGGTCCTTCTGTCGCTTGTCGGCCGTGACGTCCATGACCACGGAGCCGGCTCCTTGCCTGGTGCTCACGAGACCCTCCACTTCCAGTTCTCGATATGCCTGCACAACGGTTGCCGGATTGATTCGTAACTTGCCGGCCAGCTGACGGACCGACGGCAGTCCGTCTCCCGGCTTCAGTTCGCCAGCAGCAATAGCGACCCGCAGTCGGGACGCGATCTGCGCGTAGAGCGGTGTCGGGCTTCTTGGATCAACGTGGTCAAACATGCCGTGCGGAATCTCCAACTGTGCTGGTGTAGTAATACTGTAGGGGTCTTCGGCGGCGCTGTCAATAGCCAATTGGGTGGACGCTTTGTCCGGCTCGCGAAACACCGCGGCCGCTTCGGGCCGGCGCCAGAACGACGAGCCCCACGTGGGTTCATCCAACCACCGCATTCGCACGCGCTTGGAGACTCCCGCCGTAGCGAGCGCACTGTGAGCCAGTGACCTGCAGTAGAAATGCCCGGCAGCAGCCAGCAGTGCGGCGCCCCCTACCATAAGAAGGAAGGCCCTGCCCGGTCCTGCGAGCATCAACGCGCTGTTGGCAATTGCCGCGGTGAACGTGGGTGCGCCGATGCCAATCAGGACTGCGATTGCGAGCGTTCGTGCCGACCGGCTTCGCGACATGCTTCCCGGAAGTCGTTCCCAGATGTCGCCGGCGCGGCGCAACGTTGCCGGCCACCATCCGGTCCACCGCTCCGGCGGCGCGCCCACCAGTCGCCAGGCCCGCGCCCGAGTGAGGCCCGTGCCCTCGGCGCGCAGCAGCCCAAAGAGCGTGGCTACGATCGCAGCCGCTGGCGCGCCAATCGCCAACCAGAGCCAGCCGGATGTTTGCGTACGCGCCCAGCCAACAACGCCGGCCATCGCGGCGGCCCAGGCCACCAGTGCGATTCGCCACGCGAGTCCGGAGAGGAGTTCCAGCTGCTCGGGCAATTCGCCGGTGGACTCGTCACCGGTCTCGAGCGCCTGTCGCAGCGCTTCCGCCGTTGGCCAACGCATCGCGGGATTTTTGTCCAGGCACCGCGTGATCGCCCACGAGAGATCCATGGGCGCATCGGGCGCCACACGCGTGAGGGGCTCAGGATCGCTGGTCACATGGCGACGCATGACGTCCTGCGCCGACGATCCCTCGACCGGAAGGCGGCCTGCGAGCATCCGGTACCCGATCACACCGAGCGAGTAAAGGTCACTGCGCCCATCCAAGCTGCTGTCGCCCGACGCTTGTTCCGGACTCATATAGAGCGGCGTGCCGACAATCATCCCGGTGTGCGTCAGCGTGCTGGTGGTGGCGTCGTGTTTGGCGATGCCGAAATCGGTGAGCATCACCCGTCGCGTCTGCTTGTCGATCAGGATGTTGTCCGGCTTCACGTCGCGGTGCACGACGCCGTTCCGGTGCGCGTAGTCGAGGGCGTCAGCGACTTCCACCAGAATGCGCCGGGATTCCTCGTGGTCCAGCCGTCCCAGCCGGTGGAGGAGCGATTCGAGTGACTCGCCCTCGACGAACCCCATGATGTAGTAGAGTGTCTCGCCGGCCTCGCCAAAGGAGTACAGCGGGACGATGTGCGCGTGCATCAAACGGGCAGCCGTGCGCGCCTCCCGCACGAAACGCTCGCGCGTTTCCACCGAGACGAATTCCGCGCGCAGAACCTTGATCGCCACGAGCCGCTCGAGCAGCCGTTCGCGCGCGAGGTACACAACGCCGTTACCGCCCTGGCCCAGGAGGCGGACGATCTCGTATTGGGAGCCGAGTGTCCCCTCCAGCAGCCGGCGACGCGAGTCCTGCGAACTATCGGGAGCCTGCGGCTGCTCGGAATTGCCCATTTCGGCAAATGTCCGGCGCGCAGAAGGAAGCGTCAAGAAAGCGACACCATGCCGCCACTCAAACGCATCACAAATGTGCCCGAATAAACACGTGTGGACATGACCTAAAACAATAATTCCCAATCGGTTAGCCTGGTTCACAACCGTTGATTGAGGACCCCCTTCTGGCTACCTTACTAAGTTCCGAGGTCTGCACAGCCGACGCGCCACCATACCCGTCAAATGGCCGCTCCGAATAATCGCGAACGCATCCTCCCGCGCCTGATCGACGACGAGATCAAAGAGTCGTTCATCAACTATTCGATGAGTGTCATCGTCTCGCGCGCATTGCCCGATGTGCGAGACGGACTCAAGCCGGTGCACCGCCGCGTGCTGTACGCGATGAACGAGCTGGGTCTCGTTCCGGGCCGGCCGTACAAGAAGTCAGCGACGGTCGTCGGCGACGTCCTGGGCAAGTACCACCCGCACGGCGACTCGAGCGTGTACGACGCGCTCGTCCGCATGGTGCAGGACTTCTCGCTGCGCTATCCGCTCATCGACGGCCAGGGCAACTTCGGATCCGTCGAAGGCGATCCCGCGGCCGCTTACCGCTACACCGAAGCGCGTCTCACGCCCATCGCCATCGAGCTGCTGGGCGACATCGAGAAGAACACGGTCGACTTCGTTCCGAACTTCGACGACCGGCTGCAGGAGCCCAGCGTCCTGCCGAGCGGCGTGCCGAACCTGATCGTCAACGGATCCAGCGGCATCGCGGTGGGCATGGCGACGAACATCCCGCCGCACAACATGCGCGAGGTCATCGCCGCGATTCTGCAGCTCATCGATGATCCGGACATGACGGTCGCCGACCTGCGGAAGACGGTGAAGGGGCCGGACTTCCCGACGGCCGCGTTCATCTACGGTCGCCAGGGCATCAAGGATTATCAGGAGACGGGCCGCGGCCGCATCGTGATGCGCGCGCGCGCCGTGATCGAGGAGAAAGAGCGCAGCGGCAAGTCGCAGATCGTCATCACCGAGATCCCGTACCAGGTCAACAGCGCCAAGCTCGTCGAGGACATCGCCGCACTCGCGCGCGACAAGAAGATCGAAGGCATCAGCGACCTGCGCAACGAATCCGATCGCGACGGTCTGCGCATCGTGGTCGAGCTCAAGCGTGACGCGATCCCGAAGGTGGTGCTGAACCAGCTGTACAAGCACACCGCGATGCAGTCCACGTTTGGCGTCATCATGCTGGCACTGGTGCCGGACTCGGTGACGGGCCGTCTGGTGCCGAAGGTGATGCCGCTCATGGAAGTGCTGCAGCACTTCATCGCGCACCGGCACGATGTCATTGTGCGCCGCGCTCAATACGAGCTGGACAAGGCGGCGGAGCGCGAGCACATCCTCGAAGGGCTCAAGATCGCCGTCGACAACATCGACGAGGTCATCAAGGTCATCAAGAAGGCAGAAGACCCTGCTGGCGCGAGCATCCAGCTTCAGAAAAAATTCAAGCTTTCTGAAAGGCAGGCCGAGGCGATTCTCAACATGCGCCTCGCCAAGCTCACCGGCCTCGAGATCGAGAAGCTGGAAGAGGAGCTCAAGGAAGTGCGCGGCATGATCAAGGAGCTCAAGGAACTCCTCGCGTCAAAGCCCAGGCGCATGAAGCTCATGAAGTCCGAGCTCGGCGAAATCGCCAAGAAGTACGGCGACGACCGTCGCACGGAGATCGTGAGCGACGATGGCGAGTTCACCGTCGAGGACCTGATCGCCGAAGAGGATATGGTCGTGACCATCTCCCACTCCGGCTACATCAAGCGCACCTCGGTCTCCAGCTACAAGCGGCAGCGCCGCGGCGGCAAGGGGCTCAACGGGCAGAACCTCAAAGACGAGGATTTTGTCGAGCACCTCTTCATCGCGTCGACACACGACTACATCCTGTTCTTCACCGATGACGGCCGCTGCTTCTGGCTCAAGGTGCACGAGATCCCGCAGCTGGGTCGCGCCACCAAGGGCAAGCCCGTGGTCAACATGATCAACGTCAGCGCCGAGACAAAGGTCTCCGCCATGATACCGGTGCGCGAATTCCGCGAGGATCAGTTCCTGCTGTTCTCGACGAACAACGGCACGGTCAAGAAGACACGGCTCTCCGAGTACTCCAACCCGCGCTCCACCGGCATCAAGGCCATCAAGATCGAGGACGGCGACGAGTTGATGGACGTGCAGATCACGAGCGGCACGAACGACGTGGTCCTCGCCACCAAGCACGGCCTATCCATCCGATTCCACGAGCAGGACGTGCGCGAGATGGGTCGCGACACCACCGGCGTGAAGGGCATCGAGCTGGCCGAGAAGGGCGACGAAGTCATCGGCATGGTGGTGCTGCGTCGCGAGGCCAACCTGCTCGTCGTGACGGAACGCGGCATGGGCAAGTGCTCGCCGATCGACGAATACCGCGTGCAGAAGCGCGGCGGCAAGGGCATCATCACCGTGCACCGCACCGACAAGACGGGCGACGCGGTGTCCATCAAGGAAGTGCTGCCCGACGACGAGCTGATGCTCATCACGAAACTCGGCATGGTGATCCGCATGCCGGTGAAGGGCATCCGGGTATCAGGCAGGAACACCCAGGGCGTACGCCTCGTGGACCTGGAGTCGAACGACAAGGTCAACGACGTGGCCCGCGTGGTACCGGAAGACGAAGAAGATGGCGCGGAACTCGAGCCGGCCGGAGTCGAAGAGGAGTAGCGCTAAGCAGACCAGAGCTTGGGCAGTTCGGTAACGACTGTCCAGGCTCCCAGCGCGGCCATTCCGAGCGCGACCACCACGCCGCTCCATACCAGCCACGCGGGGTGCTGGTAGTCGCCCACGATCGCCCGGCGCCGGGACGCCAGCAGCATCGCGCCAAGCGACAAGGGCAGCACCAGCGCATTCACCGCGCCCACCGCAACGAGAATCTTGACCGGACGGCCGACCACGAGAAACACCGCGGTCGAGACGACGATGAACACGATCGTCACGGTCCGCCAGCGTTGTTCCAGCGTACGGTGCATCGAGCGAAGAAACGAGACCGAGGTATACGCCGATCCCACGACGGACGTGATCGCTGCCGCCCACATCACGACACCGAACATCCGGAAGCCGACTGAACCCGCCACGCGCCGGAACACGTCTGCCGGTGGGTTCGCGGGGTCGAGCTTGGTGCCGGCGGCCACCACGCCAAGCGCGCCGAGAAACAGGACCACGCGCATCACCGATGCAACGCCGATCGCGAGCGTCGCCGATCGCGTCACCGAGCCGAGGCTCTCCACGCCCGTGATGCCGGCATCGATCAGGCGGTGCGCGCCGGCGAAGGTGATGTAGCCGCCCACCGTGCCGCCCACGATGGTCACGATGGACAGCACGTTGAGCTGCGCAGGCGCCACGACCGATGTGAGCGCCTCGACATAGGGAGGCCGTGAGGCCACCGCGACATAGACCGCCAGGACAATCATCAGGAGTCCGAGCACCTGCGCGAACCGGTCCATCGCCTTGCCCGCTTCGGGCAGCAGGAACAGCGCGATTGCGACCGCGGCGCTGAGCGACGCGCCCGCACGCGGGTCGAGATCGGCCAGCGCCTGAAGTCCAAGCCCGGTGCCGGCGATGTTGCCGATGTTGAACGCCAGTCCGCCCAGCGCCACCAGCACCGCCAGCAGCCATCCCAGCCCCGGCACCACGTCATTGGCGACATCCTGCGCCCGACGGCCGGCAACGGCGAGCACGCGCCAGATGTTGAGCTGGGCGACCAGGTCCACCACAATGGAGACCGCAATCGCGAACGCGAAGCTGGCGCCGAGCCGCTCCGTGAAGACCGCGGTCTGGGTCAGGAACCCGGGCCCGATGGCAGACGTCGCCATCAGGAACGCGGCGCCAATGAGAGTGGAGCGCATTGCTTTACGGTCCATGGCGCAAATGATACCTTAGGCAACCACGCCAAACATCAGGCCTCAGTCGGCCACGCAGGAATGACGTCTCCCGCCCCGAACCAGCGCACTCTTTCGACTTTTACCCCCCTGGCCGAAGGTGCGTCGGCGGCGGGAAAATTCCGTGAGCCGTCAACGGACGTTCGCGAAGCGTTGGCGCGGGACCAGACTGAGCTGCGGCGGGAGGTCGTCCTGTGGCAGCGCTGGGTCCGGTATCTCGCGCTGTTCGTGGTCCTCGGCGCGACCGCGTTGTTCAGCGAGAAAGGGAAGTTCCCGGTGGCACCACTGGCGGTGGTCGCGATCATCTATGTCTCCATCGTCTTCCTGTCCGGCGTGGTCGTTCAGAAGCTTCCCCGGCTGACGTCCAAGCCGTGGCTGCGCGGCATGATCGTGACATCGGACCTGTCAATGGTTGGCGCCCTGGTCTATCTCACCGGCATGCCGCAGGTGAGCCAGCGCTTTCTCATCGTCGCGCTGCTCTTCGTGCCGCTGGCGGCCTTCTATTTCGGTGCGTGGCTCGGCGTGTACGCCACGCTGCTGTCCGCGGTCATCTATCTGCTCATTGGGGAGATTCTGCCGCCCTTTGTTGCGGGCCCGCGTCCCGTGAGCAGCGCGACCAACGTGGCGCTCTTCGCGCTGGTCGCGGTGGTGCTGACGTACACCTTTGGAAGTTTCCGCGTCCGCATGGACGAACTGCGCCGTTTCTGCAAACTCGTTGAGGAAGGCGATCTCGTCAGCGGCATGGACCTCACGAAGGCGAGATTCCCGGACGACCTCACGCTGCTGGCGCGGAGCTTCGAGAAGATGCGCGCCGGCCTGGCGGATCAGATCGGCACGGACCCCCTCACGGGCTGCCTCAACCGCCGTTCGCTGGAGGCGCGCCTGCGCGCGGACTGGCGTCTGGCCAAGCGTCGCAGCACACACATCGCCGTGGTCGCCGTCGACCTGGATCACTTCAAGCAGATCAACGACACGCGCGGCCACCCGGTGGGCGACATGGTCCTCCAGCAACTGACCGGTATCATGAAGGCCACCGCACGTGACACGGATTCCGTGGCCCGGTTCGGCGGCGACGAGTTCGTGCTTGTGCTGCCGGACACCGGTTGGCAAGGCGCGCTGACGTTCGCCGAACGCCTGCGCCGCCGGGTGGACGATTTCACCTTTGGTCCACCCGGATCCCCGATGATGGTCACCGTCTCGGTCGGTGTGGCACTCGCGCGTGGCACGGATCCGATTTCGCCGGAAGATCTTCTCAAGGAAGCCGACCGCTCGTTGTACAAGGCCAAGCAGCAGGGCCGCAACCGCGTGTTCGCGTGAGCGCTCGGCGTCGCGCCGCGAAGGTCGCCCGCGGCCCGAAACTGGTGACGAAGTCCAATTTCGCAGCCGCCGCCAAGGCGCTTGCGCCGGTTGCGGTGCGCACGCCGTTGCTGCCGGCGCCGTTCATTGGCGATGGCGTGTGGCTCAAGCCCGAGATGCTGCAGCGCGGCGGCGCCTTCAAGCTTCGCGGTGCGTACAACTTCATCCGGTCGCTCAAGCCGTCGGTCCGGGCGCGCGGCGTCGTGGCACCGTCGTCCGGGAATCACGCGCAGGCGGTGGCGCTGGCGGCTCAGCTCTTCGGCATCCCTGCGACCGTCGTGATGCCCACCACGGTGACGTCGGCCAAACGCTCAGGTGCCGAACGCCTGGGCGCGCGCGTGGAGCTCGCCGGAACGACCACGGCCGATCGCATGGACCGCGCGGTGGAGATCGTGCGCGCCGAGGGGTCGACGCTTGTGCCGCCTTATGACGATGCCCTGATCATCGCGGGACAGGGTACCGTGGGACTCGAGATCGTTCAGGATTTGCCGAGCGTCGCGACGGTGCTCGTACCGGTGGGTGGAGGCGGGCTCAGCGCCGGTGTTGCCGCGGCGGTCAAGCTGCATCGTCCCAAGGCGAAGGTCATCGGCGTGGAGCCTTTCGGGGCGCCGAAGCTTTCCAGGGCGCGCGCCGCGGGCTCACCCGTTCGGCTCGACAAGACGGCCAGCATCGCGGACGGATTGTTGGCGGTGGAGATCGGGCACCTCACCTTTGCGCATCATCGACGCTACATCGACGACGTCATCCTCGTGGACGACGCGGACATGCGGCGTGCGATGCGGATCCTGCTCGACCGCGGAAAGCTGGTCTCGGAACCGAGCGGGGCCATCACGGTTGCGGCTGCGATGCTTCACCCCGAGCTGCCGAGGCCCTTGGTGCTGGTGCTGAGCGGCGGGAATATCGAATGGGAGGGCCTCGGGGCGGCAATGGCGTAGCATTCAGGGGCAAACCCTGAAGCCATTGTCATTTGACGCGCTGAACCCGTGTTGCGAGCTTTCCCCATCGGCGCTGGCTGGTTTCAGCTTGCTGCCAACGCCATGCCGGATCGGCACTGATGCCGACCCCGGTGGCCCGCACACCGAGTCCAGACGAGATGAATCGCTGTCCAAAATGTCGGACTCCGTATCCTGGCGACGCGAAGTTCTGTACAAAGGACGGTAGCAAGCTGGTGGCCGGTGCGCCCGCTGGTGCGCCTGCCGGTACGCCTGCTGGTGCGCCTGCCGGTGCGCCCGCACCAAATGCGGCGGTGCCCGTCGTCGCCGCCGCCGCCGCCGCAGCACCGGCCGCCGTACCGCGCACAACCGCTGCCGCGGGACGGGGCGAGCCGAAGCCCGGCGTCGCGCATTCCAGCCTTGTTGGCCAGATGCTGGACAAGCGCTACAAGATCGAGCGCAAGCTCGGCGAAGGCGGCATGTCGTTCGTGTACCTCGGCACCGACGTCACGGACAACAAGCAGTTCGCCATCAAGGTGCTGTCCGAGGCGTTGTCGCAGGACACCAACGCCATGGCGCGCCTGCGCCGCGAAGCGGCATTGGGCATGCGGCTGGCGCACCCGAACGTCTGTCACATCATGCGGCTGGGCGAGACGGAGGACAGTCTCGTCTACGTCGTCATGCCGTATGTGAACGGCGAGATTCTCGCGGACCGCAACAACCGTCTGGGTCGCATCTCACTCGTGGAGACGGCCAAGTTCGTGAAGGACATGTCTGCCGGCCTGATGACGGCGCACCAGCTCAAGATCGTGCATCGCGACCTGAAGCCGGAAAACGTCATGATTTGCCGTGGTCCGAATGCAACCGAATACGCGGTGGTGATGGACTTCGGCCTCGCCAAGGAGCGCAAGGCGGAAGGCGAACTCCAGAAGCTGACGGCGACGGGCATCATCCTGGGAACGCCGGAGTTCATGAGTCCGGAGCAGTTGCGCGGCAAGCCGCTGGATCCGCGCACGGACATCTACTCGCTGGCACTGATGACGTACGAGATGCTCACGGGCAAGCTGCCGTTCCAGGGACGCACGCAGCAGGAAATGATGATCGCGCGCTTGCGCAGCGATCCGGTTCCGCTTCGGAAGATGCGCCCGGACTTCAACTTTCCCGAAGCGGTGGAGAAGGTTCTCAACAAGGCGATGTCGCGGGATCCGGACGCTCGGTATCAAACTGTCGTGGAGTTTGGCGATGCGCTCGCGGCTGCCGCTTCCGGCGAGTCGTCCGAAGGCGGACTGCTCGGGAAACTGTTCGGTCGTTAGTCGCGCTGGCCGGAGCGGGCCGGGAGCAAGTCCAATGACCCGGTGGACAATTGCGCTGGCGATGCTTGCCACGGCACAGTCGGCTGTGGCCGCGCAGAGCGGCGACTCGCTGCTCGCGATCGGCAAGGTGGCGGCGGCGGAATCCGCGTTCTACGCCGCGTCCAGCGCGCGGCCGCGGGACCCCGGTCCACGAGCGAGGTTGGGCCAGTTCATTGCCGCGCGCGGGGGCGCGCGCGCCGGCGCCGTGCTGCTCGAGGAGGCGCGTCAGTTCGGAGGCGACTCGGCGGCGATTGCCCGCGCGCTCGCGCCACTGTACACGCGGCTCGCGGACTACGGGGCGCTGGTCGCGCTGGAGCCCAGCGCGCTGACGCCGTTGGAGCGGGCCCGCGCCGAGTACCTGGCCGCCAACCCGACTCGCGCGGCGTTGCGCGACAGCGTGGCCCGCGTTCCGTATCGCGCGGGGCGGGGGGCTGGCATCGGCACCGTGCTGCTGCGCATCGGCCGCGCCGAACTTTCCGCGATGATCGACCCGGCGACGGTCGGCTTGGTGGTGCCGGCCACGATGCGCACGGACCTGCGCATGTTCGGGGATTCCACGAGCATCGTCGGCGTCGCCACGGTGCGCATTGGGTCGCAGTTGTTCGAGAATGTCCCTGCCATGCTCGCGGTCGGCGATGAACCGATCCGCATCGGATTCGACGTTCTGCACGCCCTCTCGCCCACATTCGATCCGCAGTCCGGACAAATCACCTTGCATCGGCCCGAACGGCGTTGGCGCCCCGGCCTTGGTACCAGGATGCCGGCCCTCTACGACGAAACTGGAATCAGGGTGCTGTTCGCAGGCGCATGGCTGCAGAGCTCGGCGCCGAACGCGGCGCGGCTTCTCGCGGGGCGTGCGTGGACCTGGGATGCGCGCCGCGGCGACGTGGTGCTGCTCACACCCTGAGGTTTTGCATCTCGACCATCAGGCACCGGTCCTGCACGACATCGATGCCCGCCCGCGACAGCGTCTCGGCGCCTTCGTCGTGGCGGATGCCGAGTTGCATCCAGACGCAGCGGGGCTTCTTGGCCAGGATGTCGTCCAGGTGCGCCGGTATGTCCTTTGGTCGGCGAAAGACGTCCACCATGTCCACCGGGCCGGGGATGTCGGCAATTCGGCGATAGACAGGCTGGCCAAGGATTTCAGTGATGTCGGGATAGTAGACCGGCACCGGAACGATTTCGTGCCCCGCGCGCTGGGCGTACGCGGCGACATAGTACGCCGGCTGGGAGGGCTCGGTCTTGATACCCAGGACGGCGATCCGCTTGGTATAGCCGAGCACGCGGGCGATATCGGCGTCGGACTCTATCAACGGCATGGGACCCTTGGAGTGATGATTAGACTGCACGTCCGAAAACTGCAGACCCGAGACCCAAGACCCAAGACTCAAGACCCAAGTATCGAATGAAGATGCTCGTGCTCGGCGCAGGGCTTCAGGGTTCCGCGTGCGCCTACGACTTGTTGCAGGACCCCGACGTGACGGAAGTGCGCTTGGCAGACATCCGGATTCACGACCTTCCGGACTTTCTCGCGCCGTATTCGGGGAAGCGCCTGATTCCTACGCCGCTGGATGTACGCGACGGTGACGCCGTCAGTGCACTGATGCGCGAATGCGACGCCGTGATGAGTGCGTTGCCGTACTACTTCAACTACGAAATGGCGGTGTCCGCGGTGGATGCCGGCGTGCACTTCTGCGACCTGGGTGGCAACACAGAAATCGTCTTCAAGCAGAAGACACTGCACGACCGCGCCAATGCCGAGACGGTGTCGGTCATTCCGGACTGCGGGCTGGCGCCCGGCATGGTGAACATCATCGCCGAGCTGGGGATTCGCCGCCTCGATGCAGTGGATGCGGTGCGCATTTACGTCGGCGGGCTGCCGCAGCATCCCGAGCCGCCGCTCAACTACCAGATCGTGTATTCGCTGGAGGGCGTGCTGGACTACTACACGACGCTCTCATGGGTGCTGCGTGGAGGCAAGCGGACGCGGGTAAAGGCATTGTCAGAGCGTGAGGATGTGAGATTCGCCGAGCTGGGAACGCTCGAAGCCTTTCACACGGCGGGCGGACTCTCGACGATGGCGTTCCGCTACGAAGGCCGCATCCCGACGATGGAGTACAAGACGCTGCGGTATCCGGGGCACGCGGCGCTCATGGAAGCCATTCGTGAGTTGGGCTTGCTGGACCTCGATCCGGTGGACGTGAAAGGGCACCCTGTGGTTCCGCGCAACGCATTCATCGCCACGGTCGGTCCACGCTTGCTCAAGCCCAAGGGCAGGGACGTCGTTGCACTCCGCGTGACCGTCGAAGGCAGCAAGGCCGGCAAGGCGCGGAAGCTCACGTGGGAGTTGCTCGATCGCTACGACGAGTCGAAGGACATCAGCGCGATGGAGCGAACCACCGGCTACTCCCTGGCCATCACCGGCATGATGCAGGTGCGCGGGCAGGTGTCGGGACCCGGCGTCCTGACTCCGGACGAAGCGATGCCGGCGGAGGCCTATATCGCGGCGCTGGCCAAGCGCGGCGTGAAGATCACGGAGACGGCGGCCTAGTCGCGATAGAAGCCGGCGAGCGTGGATCCCATGCGGTCCATGGCGATCTTCGCGTTCCAGAGATCGCGGCCGTTGTAAATAAAGGCGAACGCCAGCAGCTCGCCGTTGCGCGCCGTGACGTAGCCAGCCAACGACGCGACCGTGTTGGTGCTGCCGGTCTTGGCGTGGAGATTGCCCTGCGCCAGCGTGGACCGCATGCGCCGCCGGAGCAGTTCACTCTGGCCAGCCACGGGAAGCGACAAGTGGTAGGCCGAACTCCACGGGGCTCGGTTGGCGTAGGCGAGGACCTGGACGAGACTGCGCGCAGTGAGCGTGTCGGCCTCCGAGAGGCCGCTGCCGTCGCGCACGCGGATAGCTTCGCGCCGCACACCCACCTTGTCCGCCAGGAAGCCGCGCAGGGTCTCGAGCGCCGCGGTGGCGGAGCCCGCGCGATCATCCTCGCGGGCGGCTGACCGGAAGAGCAGTTCCGCGTAGTGGTTGATGCTCTCACGATTCATGTACGAGATGATGGACCCGAGCGGCTGGGAGCGCACTGTGGCCACGCGAACGGAATTCCGCGGCGCCTTGCCCACGCGCACGGCACCATCGAATCGCACGCCCACTTTGGCGAGCGACGCCGCCAACGCACCGGCCGTGAACGCCGGCGGGTCCTGCACCACCAGCGAGTAGCGCTTCGGCGCTGACCGGGCCCCGATGCTGCCTGAGGCGAACACGCCGTTCTTCGACCGGCCGACCACCACGCGTCCGCCGCGACCGGCTACGACCCGCACGTTATTCGTCACTGACACGATCGCGCTGGGCGGATCGAGCGTGACCACGGCGCGCCCGTCCACAACGCGCGTGTCCACCCACATGAGGTTCTCGTTGAGCGAGAGTGCCGACACCGGAGCCGCATAGGCCGACGCGCGGTAGCTGTTCTTCCAGCCCACGGGGATACGTTCCGGCGCAAACGCGCTCTCGTCGGCGACGACGTCGCCGCGCACGTGCGCGATGCCGCGCGCGCGGACTTGGCGCGCCAGGGCGTCCGTGGGCGATTCTCCGCGGGAGAATCGCAGGGACAGCGTGGGGTCGCCGCCACCCTTCAAGTAGAGATTGCCGTTGAGCACCCCCGAAGACGGCGCACGGTCCGAGAGCACGTCCGTCGAGAAGGTGTGGTCTCCGCCAAATCGCTCCAGCGCCAGTGCGGCTGTCATGAGCTTCAGCGTGGACGCTGGCTTGAGCAGGCGGTCCGGTTCTTCGGAGAAGAGCGTGTCCCCGCGGCTCACCGAAGTCACCAGGACGCCCCATCGGCCCGACCGCGTACGGAGCGCGGATCCGAGGTTGGCGCGAAGGGTCAGCGTGGTGCGAGCTGAAGTCGAAAGCGATGGGCCCGCGACGATGGCGGCGCGTGCGATGCGCACCGGGGTCCGCTTTGCCTTGGTAGCGGGTCTGAGCGACAAGCGGCTGGCGTGCTCTTCCCCCGAGGAGTTCGCGACTGCCGCGGATGCCGCCACCACGGTCGACGCCGCGGCCACCGACGGGTCCAGCGGTGACGACTGCCCGATTCCTGCCACGACGATCGGCAGGAGTACGGCGCAGCCGGCGAGTACCGCTCCGCTAGACCTTGAAGACAATGTTGCGGCGATACAGGAGAGTCAGGATGACGAAGAAAAACAACACGAACGTGAACGCAAACGCGAGCGAGGCGTTCATCGGGGACAGCCAGGACGCGTACAGGCTGCGGTAGATCGCGGCCTGCAGCGACACGGACTGGCCGTTGTAGTCGACCTTGATCAGGGAGTAGATGAGGCGCGCCACGATGCCCGATCCGACAAAGGCCACCATCGGGTTCGTGCCATAGATGACGAACGGTTTGGTCCACCGCCGCCAACCCTGCATGTCCACCATCCACATGATCGTTCCGATGGAGACTGCCGCGAGCCCGGCGGTGAACAGCACATACGAACTCGTCCACAGGCTCTTGTTGATCGGAAAGACCCAGTTCCACACGAGCCCACCCATCATTGCCAGCGCGCCGCCGGCAAAGAGGCCGTTGATGCGCTCGGCCAACGGTCGCGGTTGACCCAGCCACCAGCCCGCCAGGTTGCCCATGAGTGCGGTGCCGATGGCGCCCGCGGTGGAGAGAACGCCTTCGGGGTCCCAGGTCACCGCGCCGATCCACAGGTGATTGCCGAGTCCGAAGCGTGTCCAGTCGAGGAACACGCGGTCGAAGTACGCGGCCATCGTGGACTCGGGGCGATCGAGCAGGAGATAGCCTGGTGTACCGCTGGAGCCGGGCACGGGCAGCGCCGTCATCAGCAGCCAGTAGCCGACGAGGATGGCCGCGGCGACGACGACTTGTGTCCGCAACCGCACCCGCGTGGCGATGAGCGCCGACACGATGTACGCGATGCCGATGCGCTGCAGCACGCCCATGATGCGCCAGTGGTACAGGCGATCGATGATCCGCTCGATGAAGCTCGGATCGGCGTTGCCTGCCACGGTGCCCCATGTGAAGAACGGGAACCCGTTCACCAGGAACCCGAAGAGGAAGATCAGCGCGCCACGCTTGAGGATCTGGCGCCGGATGGCGCCTTCGTCGTCGCCGCGCGCCCGCCGGGCCGTGATCGAGAGCTGCGTGGTGATGCCGACGATGAAGACGAAGAACGGAAAGATGAGATCCGTCGGCGTCCATCCGTGCCACGGCGCGTGCGCCAGCGGGGGATAGATGGCGCTCCACGTGCCGGGATCGTTGACGAGCAGCATGCCGGCGACCGTGAGGCCGCGAAACACATCGAGTGCAACGAGCCGTTCGCTGCGCTGCGTCATCCGCTACGGCCTCCCGGCCGGACGCCAGCCCACCTGCGCCGCCGCCGTCGTGTCTTCACCATGGTGCTGCCATCGGAAGAAGATCACTGAAATGACGGCATAGAAGATCAGGCCGCCCGGAATCCACATGACGAGCCCACCGATCAACTGATCCTCCAGCGGCAGGATGCCGAGGATCCGTGGCGCGGCGGCATACGCCGGGTACAGCAGATTGTCGCTGTACGTGATATACACGGCCACCACGGACATGGGGAGCGTCGTGAGGAACAGGTAGAGCATCTGCATTGGATAGGCCAAGCGCGGCAGTTCCGGCAGCGGGCTGAGGATTGGCCACCAGAGCATGACGGCGGCCGCCATGAACATCAGGTGCTGTGTGATGTGCACGCTGTGGTTCGCCATGGCCATGTTGTACAGCCCGGGCACGTGCCACGCGGCCAGCACGAGGTTGAACGTGACGAAGCAGACCTTGGGTGTCGTGAGGACGCGGGCCACCGCGGCCACGGGTGCGTATTTCAGCGCGGGACGCAGCATCCAGCCCGGCGTGCCCGCAATCAGCAGCGGCGGCACGAGCAGCGTCAGGATCAAGTGCTGCACCATGTGCGCGCTGAAGAGATACCAGTCGCTCAGGTCGTGCAGCCAGCCGTTGAGGCTGAAAAAAATGACTCCAAGCCCGGAGTAGAAGTAGGCGCGTCGTGACTCGTGACTCGTGGCTCGTGACTCGGCAGGCGCAGCACGGCGGGCGTACGCGCGCCACTCATACAGGGCGGCGAGGGCCAGAAGGCCCACGACGGTGCTCCAGTGCACCGTGAAACTGGTCCAGCGGATGCTCGCCCCGACATGCAGCAGCGCGAGGGGGGCGAGCGAAGGCACCACGGCGGTCGCGACCGCTAGACGAACAGGTGCCCGAAGAGGAAGAGCAGGACCATCATCGTTGCTGCCGCGATGATGAGTGGGCCGGTGAAGAGCACGCGAAAGAGCTTGTGGTCATACTTGAGGTGCATGTAGAACATCACGACGATCGCGAACTTCACCGCCGACATGATGAGCAGTGATGGCACGAACAACTTCGTCGCGACGAACGCCGGGATGTAATAGATCCACACCTCGGCGACCGTAATGAGCGTCAGGATCGTCGCGACCTTCCAGTACGTGGACCAGGTGGGGTGGGCGTGCTCCCCT
Organism: Gemmatimonadota bacterium; assembly: GCA_038060705.1. Lineage (GTDB taxonomy): Bacteria > Gemmatimonadota > Gemmatimonadetes > Gemmatimonadales > Gemmatimonadaceae > DASPMP01. The sequence continues at coordinate 11,203 of JBBTFS010000046.1, read as the reverse complement.
TCGGCGTGGCCCGCGTGCGACTGAGAATGGTCTGCCATGTCGATTACTTGATGAGGTAAACCAGCGTGAAGATCGCGATCCACACGACGTCAACGAAGTGCCAGTACAACGCCGCGATGTCCACCAGCAGCGCATCCTTCGGACCCAATCCGCGCCGGACGTCGATTGCGTAGAGCGTCAGCAGCCACAGGACGCCGACGGTCACGTGCGCGCCGTGGAAGCCCGTCAGCGTGAAGAACGACGAGCCAAAGAGGTTCTTCCTGATCGTCAGGCCCTCATGCACGAACGAGGTGAACTCGTACGCCTGGAACCCGAGGAACGTGGCGCCGAGGATGGCCGTCATCATGATCCAGATCCTGGACGACTCCTGGATCCGGGCCCACCAGCCGGTGCCTGCCCAGCCGGGCTTGTCCTTGTTCTGAACCGCCGCCAGCCCCATGACCATGGCAAGCGACGACATCAGCAGCACGAACGTCGACACCGATGTGACCGGGATGTCGAGAATCGGCTGCATCGTAGTGGCGCACTGCGGCGGATTGCAAACCTCGTGCGGGAAGGGACCGGTGACGCTGCGGCCCTTGTACGCGAGGTACGTCGAGATCAGCGACGTGAACAGCATGCACTCCGAGCCAATGAAGGCCCAGATGGCGATCTTGCGGTGTTCGAGCCCTGTGGTCGTGGGCGGATGACCGTGACCCACGACTCCGGCAGCGGCGGCGGCGGCGGTTGCCATTTAGTGCTCGTCCTCCAATGGGGTCAGGAGCCAGCTGTACAGGCTCAACGTCATCAGAACCGCGAACGTGATGATTCCCGCGACGGCCGCCGTCGGCATGCCCTTATGCATGAGCAGCATGCTGGCCAACATGAGCGTCATGAACAGCGCCACGAAGAGCGGCTTGATGGTCGGGTTCGGCATTGGAATGCCGAGTTCCTTGGCGCTCTTGGGCGAGCTCTCGGTGGCTTGCATGCCGCCGTCCCACATGGGATAGCGTGACGTCACCGTAGGAATGACCGCGTAGTTGTATTCCGGCGGCGGCGACGGGGTGGACCACTCCAGCGTTCCCGCGCCCCACGGATTCGCACCGGCCACGGCGCCCGCCTTGCGGCTGCGCCACATGTTCCAGAAGCCGAGGATCACGGCGACTGCCTGGAGGTACGCGCCGAGCGAACTCACCAAGTTCCAGATCTCGAGACCCTGACCCGCGTCGTATACCCACGTCCGGCGCGGCATGCCCAGCAGGCCGGACCAATGCATCGGCATGAACGTGAGGTTCATTGCGATGAACGTGAGCCAGAAGTGCCATGAACCGAGCTTCTCGCTCATCATCTTGCCCGTGAGCTTCGGGTAGTAGTAGTACACGCCGGCCCAGAGCCCCATCATGGAACCGCCGAACAGCACGTAGTGGAAGTGGGCGACGATGAAGTACGTGTCCGTCTGCTGGAGATCGGCCGGCGGCGACGCGTGCATCACGCCGGAGATGCCGCCGATCGTGAACAGACCCACGAGGGCGATGGCGAACTTCATCGGCGTGGTGAAGCGGATGTCGCCGCCCCACATGGTGAAGATCCAGTTGAAGATCTTTACGCCCGTCGGGATGCCGATGAGCATCGTGGTGAGCGCGAACAGCGTATCGGCCACCGGACCCATGCCGACCGCGAACATGTGGTGCGCCCACACGCCGAAGCCGAGGAACGCGATCAGAATGGCCGAGTAGACCATGACCGCGTAACCGAACAACGGTTTGCGCGAGAATGTTGGCAGGACCTCGGACACCAGACCGAAGGCCGGAAGGATCAGGATGTAGACCTCTGGGTGCCCGAAAATCCAGAAGAGGTGTTGCCACAACAACGGGTCAGCGCCGGCGGCCGCCTGGTAGAATTGCGTGCCGAAAAAGCGATCGAACTGGAGGAAGACCAGCGCGATGGTGATGACCGGGAAGGCCAGCACGAGCAGGAACTGCACCACGAACGCCATCCACGTGAACACCGGCATCCGCATGAGATTCATGCCGGGCGCCCGCATGTTGATGATGGTCGTGATGAAGTTGAACGCGGCCGCCAGTGACGAGACGCCGAGGATCTGGAGTCCCAGCAGCCAGAAATCGATGTTGAGGCCGCTGGAGTACTGGTACGTGGTGAGCGGCGTGTAGCCGAACCAACCGCCGTCCGGCGCGGCGCCGATGAGCCACGACGCGTTCATGAACAGCGAGCCAAACAGGTACACCCAGTAGCTGAACGCGTTTAGGCGCGGGAAGGCGACGTCACGCGCGCCGATCTGCAGCGGGATGAGCAGGTTGAAGAACGCGGCCGACATCGGCATGATGACGAGGAAGACCATCGTCGTGCCGTGCATCGTGAACAGCTGGTTGTACGTGTCGGCCGAGATGAAGCGGCCGTTGGGACCCTGCAGCTGGATGCGGATCATCACGGCTTCGAGGCCGCCGACCGCGAACCATGCAAGAGCCGTGTACAAGTACAGCGCGCCGATGCGCTTGTGATCGACCGTCGTGAGCCAGCTCCACACTCCCGTGGGTTCGTGGTACCCCGAGTGGACGTGGGCGGGCGCGGTTGCGGCAGTTGCCATTGAGCTAGGTCTCCGTGTCCGTCGCTATTTCAGCGCCTGGAGGTATGCGACGATATCCGCGATCTGCTGGTCCGTGAGTCCGAACGACAACGTCAGCTTCGACTTCGGGTCGTACTGGCCCACGCCCAGCGTGGTCATGAAGCTGCCGGGTTTCATGGCGCCGGAGTTCTTGATCCACGACGCAAGGTGTTTGGCATCGTTGGGGAAAAGTCCGCCACCGATCGTGAGGCGACTGCCCACGTGCGTGAGGTCGGGGCCGACCTTCGCCTGCATCGTGGGCACTCCGCGAATCGTATGGCACGCGATGCAGGAACTGCTCGCGGTCAACGTTGCGCCGCGGACAGGATCGCCGACGAGCGTCGTGTCGTAGTGAATGGACGCGGGGATGGGCGTCCGCGGGACCGCGTGCGCCGGCATCTTGGCGCGATCGAACGCGATGAACGACGCGGTGGCCGGTGCAGCTGTCGCGGGAGCCGCAGCCGCGGCGCGACGACCGGGCGCCGGAGGCGGCGTTGGTGCCGGCGCGCTGTACACCGCGGGCTTCTGTTGCTGCGCGATCCAGCTGTCGAAAGAGGCTTGGCTCACCACCATCGCGCGGAAGCGCATGTTGGCGTGCGACGTGCCACAGTACTCGGCACAGAAACCGTTGAATACGTCCTCGGTGGTGGAATCCGCCGTGAACCAGAGGTTGCTCTGCCGGTACTTGAGCCAGCCGCTATTGGGGGTGTAAACCGCGTCGCGCTTGCCGCCGAGGGCCGGAATCCAGAAGGAATGGATGACGTCGACCGTGTTGAGCTTGAAGTCGATCGTCTTGCCGAGGGGCATGTACACCTCGTTGGCTGTCGTCACGCCGGACTGCGGGTATCGGAATTCCCACCACCACTGATGGCCGATGACCTCGATCTGCACGGCGTCGCTGGTGGCCCGCGCTTGCGTCTTGAAGATCGTGGTGACCGTGGGGACTGCGATGACTGCCAACACGACCGCCGGGAGTACGGTCCAGAGGATTTCGAGTTTGGTGTTGCCGTGGACCTGTTCCGGCCGTGGTGCGCCAGGCTTGGCCCGGAAGCGCCAGATCGCGTAGATGAGCAGGATCTCCGTGAAAATGAAGACCGCGGTGCCCATCACGATGATGATCGTGAACAGGGAGGTTACGTCACGATTGAAGTCCGTCCGGGAATGGAAGACGGAATTCGGGTTCTGCACGCATCCGGCGAGGCCGATGAGTGCGGCCGTCAGCGCGGCTTGAGCCAGCCGGCGCAGGCGGGAGTCAGCGGGCATGAAGTATCCTGTTGCCAGTTCTGAGCTTCCGCCGGTGAGGGCGCGGTCGCTCGGGTTGAGACCCGATGAAGCTCGGGCAAGGTAAAGCCTGACTTGGAATGCCGGAAGCGGGGACTTTCCCCGACACTCAGTCCTTCTTTGCGTGCTTGGCGATCACCTGCGTCACGGCGATATCGAGCTGCATCTTGAGGGATGCGACGCCCTCGCGCATGGCGCGGACCCGCATCTGTTCGCTGGCCCCCCGGCTGGAACTCATGTACACGGCCGTGGCCAAGTCGGAGATCATGCCAAACTGGGCTTTGAGCTTGGCGGCAAGAATCGGCAGGTTGCGCCTGACGTTGTTGAGGATCGATGGCTCGGGCTTGTTGTTCTTCACGCCGAGGGCATACGTCTCGACGAGCCCGTGGATGCGCTGATGCAGCGCGATGCACGCGTCGAGCGTTTCCATTTTGACCTGTCCGGCGCCATCAAGAACCAGTCCAGCCATGGCTACTCAGGGTGCGGGGTGCAGGGTGCAGCGTTTGGGGGAACCGCTCTAAACCTACGCTTTGTCCGTGCCAACCATTGACTCGGGATTCATGAGACGGTCCAAGTCCGTTCGCGAGAGGAGCTTTCGCTCCAGCACGATCTCGTACACGCCGCGGCCGCTCTCCAGCGCCTCCCTGGCGATCGCCGTCGCGGTCTCGTAGCCGATCACCGGCACCAGGGCCGTAACGATGCCGATGGAGTGCTCGACGAAATAGCGCATCCGCTCCGGGTTGGCGGTGATGCCGTCCACGCAGCGCATCCGGAGGACGTCGCACGCGTTCTTAAGCGTCTCGACGCTGCGCAACAGGCGATAGCCGATAACTGGTTCGAACACGTTCAGCTGCAGCTGGCCGGCCTCGGCGGCCATGGTGACCGTGACGTCGCCGCCGATGACGTCGAAGCACACCTGGTTCACGACCTCCGGAATCACCGGATTCACCTTACCCGGCATGATTGACGAGCCCGGTTGCATCGCAGGCAGGTTGATCTCGCCGAATCCGGCGCGCGGGCCGGAGCTGAGGAGGCGCAGGTCGTTGCAGATCTTGGACAGCTTCACGGCGCAGCGCTTGAGCACGCCGGAGAGCTGCACAAAGGCGCCAGTGTCGGCCGTCGCTTCCACCAGGTCCGGCGCCGTGATGAGCGCGAGGCCGGTGAGCTTCGCCAAGTGGGCGCGGACCAGCTCCGTGTAGCCCTTGGGCGCGTTGATCCCCGTGCCGATCGCCGTGGCGCCCATGTTGATCTCGCGGATCAGCGCCTGGGCTTCGCCAAGGCGATCCACGTCCTCCAGAATGGTGACGCCAAAGGCGCGGAATTCCTGGCCCAGGGTCATGGGCACGGCGTCCTGGAGCTGCGTGCGGCCCATTTTCACGTGGGGCGCGAATTCCTCGCCTTTCTTCAGGAACGACTCGGCCAGAGCGCGCATCGCCGAACGCAGCGACTCGATGCTCCCGTGCAACGCGAGCTTGATCGCCGTCGGATACACATCGTTGGTGGACTGGCTGAGGTTGACGTGGTTATTGGGATGCACCACGGCGTAGTCGCCACGCGTCTTGCCCAGCAGCTCAAGCGCCCGGTTCGCGATGACCTCGTTGGCGTTCATGTTCGTGGACGTGCCGGCGCCGCCCTGGATGGCGTCCACAAGGAAGTGTTCGTGGTGCCGGCCGGTCCGGATTTCCTCGCTGGCACGGACGATGGCATCGGCGACGTCCGGCGCCAGCAACCCCAAATCCGCATTGGCGCGCGCGGCCGCGGCTTTCACCGCCGCGAGCGCTTCCACGAGCGACGGGAACTCGCGGATCGCCACGCCGGTGATCGGAAAGTTTTCCAGCGCGCGGAGTGTCTGCACGCCGTACAGCGCGTCGTGGGGCACGTCGCGATCGCCCAGCAGGTCATGTTCGCGGCGTGTGCGAGCGCCCGTGAAGCCGATGGTGCGGCCGCGCCCCACGAGCGTGGCGTCTGTCGCGGCCAACCGGTGCGAGATGGTTCGAGCCGCCCGGCCCACCAGCGCCGCGTACAGCGCCGGATGCTCCTTGATCACGACCTGGAGATTCTCGACCGTGAGGACCAGTGCCTCGGTCTTCTGGATGGCACGGGCGCTGGTGCCGTGCGGCGCGTCATCCAGGAGGACCCCTTCGCCCACGGACTCGCCCACGCCAAGCGTCACCAGCCGGACCGGGCGCGCGTTCACGCGCTTCTCGATGGCGACGGCACCCGTCGCGAGGATGGCCATGAACCTCCGCTTGGCGCCTTCCTCGAACAGGACGGCGTCCGAGTCCCAAGTGCGCAGTTCGACCAGCTTGCTGAGTTGATGCAGCGCGGTATCAGTGACGCCGGCAAGGAACGATGCCTGGCGCAGTTGGTCGCGAACCGTGTTGGACATTGGCGAGGCAAAAGGTATCCGCGGCATCGCGCGCGAGGGAGGACCAACAGATATTTGACGCTTCCCACTTCGTGGAGTGCCTGTGTCACCCACCCGTCGTGATTTTCTCGAGGCCGGCGCCGCCGCGGCGGCAGCAGCCGCAGGACTGTCGGTGCCGCGCAGTGCCGGTGCCACCAAGCCGGAGGCCACGTGGACCGCAGCTCGGCAGTTTGCCGGCTTGCCCGTCGTTGTTTCGTCGTCGAATGGTTTTCGCACGAGGCACGCGGATGGCCGGCCGGCGATCCAGGTGGCGTACGACATGATCGCGAAAGGGGCCGATCCGCTCGACGCCGCCGTGGCGGGCGTGCAACTCGTGGAACTGGATGCCACGGACCACAGCGTCGGGCTCAGCGGCTTCCCTAATGAAGAGGGCGTCGTGCAGCTGGACGCCAGCTGCATGCACGGTCCCACGCGGCGAGCGGGTGCGGTCGCTTCACTGGAAGACATCGCGACGCCGGCCGCGGTGGCCAAGATGGTCATGGATCGCACGGACCACCTGCTGCTTGTGGGGCCGGGCGCCAAAAGGTTCGCCTTGGCCACGGGATTCATGGAAGACAAGTCCGTCGACCCCGAGGCGCACGCCGCCTGGCTGCGTTGGCGGACCCGGCGCAATCCCAACGACGCTTGGCTGGACCTGCCTCCGGACTTCGTCCCGCCGCCGACGCCGCCCACCACGCGCCCGCCGCAGGACGACCTGCTGCACATCTACTATGACGAGTACGGCGTGCCCTTCACATACGGCACCATCAACATGAATGCCGTCGACGCCAAGGGCGACGTCGGTTCCGTCACGACGACGAGCGGCATGTCATGGAAGATCGCGGGGCGCGTCGGCGACTCGCCCATCATCGGTGCCGGCCAGTACTGCGACAACCTCGTGGGTGCGGCCGGCTCCACCGGCCGCGGAGAAGCCAATATCAAGGTGTGCGGCGCATTTCTCGCCGTGGAGTTCATGCGGCAGGGCATGTCGCCCGAGCAGGCGCTTCTCAAGACGATCGAGCGCGTGATCGCGATGACGGAGCAACGCCTGCTGGACCCGACCGGGAAGCCGTACTTCGAACTCCAGTTCTACGCGGTGAACAAGAAGGGTGAGTACGCCGGCGCGTCGTGCTACGAAGGATCGAGAATCGCCGTGTGCGACGCCCGCGGTGCGCGCGTGGAGCCTTGCGCCTCCCTGTTCAAGGGCCGGCAGCCGGTCAAGACCGGGATTGACGGCGCGTACGTAAAGCCGTGATCGACGCCGGGCGGTTCTTCGTTCCCGGCCCCACCGAGGTGCGGCCGGAGGTGCTCGACGCCATGCGGCGTCCGCTGATCTTCCATCGCAACGCGGACATGGAAGCGCTGATGCAGCGTGCGAATGCCGGCTTGCGAACCGTGTTTGGCACGATGCGCGCGGTGCACGTGATCACCGGCTCGGGGACGTCGGGCCTGGAAATGTTGATCCGGAATGGCGCGACGAAGCGGGTGTTGTCGATCATCCACGGCGATTTTGGCGAGCGCTTCGCGAAGATCGCCGAAGCGTGCGGGCGTGACGTGGTGCGGCTCAGGTCGGTGCCCGGGGATGTCGTCCCGCTCGACCAGATTCGCGACGCGCTCAAGATCGGCGGATTCGACTCGGTGCTGGCGACGCACAGCGAGACCGCGCTCGGGGTGCGGGCCGATATCGCCGGTATCGCCGCCCTTGTGCGCGAGCACGAAGGGTGCCTGTTGCTGGTGGACGCCGTCTCGAGCGCCGGCGCGATGAGAATTGCCATGGACGATTGGGGCGTGGACGGCGTGGTGTCCGCGTCGCAGAAGGCGTTGGCCTTGCCGCCCGGCCTGGCGTTCGCCGCGGTCTCGGCGCGTTTCGTCGCGCGTGCAAAGGGCCTCACGGACCGCGGCACCTACCTGGACGTGTTGCGCTACGAGGAGTTCACGGCGAAGCACCAGAGTCCGACGACGCCGGCCATCTCGCTCCTCTTCGCGCTCGACCGTCAGATGGCGGATGTCGAGCGCGAAACGCTCGCCACCCGATTCGCACGCCACGACAGCATGCTGGCCGCATGCTCCGCTTGGGTGGACGAGAAAGGCGCTGCGCTCGGCCTGTCACATATGACGAAGGCGGCACATCGGTCCCCGTCCGTCACCTGCATCCGGACGGCCGGCAAGACAGCTGACGTACTTGTCGCCATGCGGGAGTTAGGCTTCGAGCTTGGCGGTGGGCAGGGCGATTTCACCGGCAACACGTTTCGGGTCGGTCATATGGGCGACCACACGGTGCCGGGCATGACTGCGATGCTCCACGTGCTGGAGCGCGTGTTACCGAAGCGTTGAGGCCCTACATTTTGCTCCATGATGGAGCGCTCCACCGCCCCCGAGGCGGCTGACACCTACGACGCCGCCGCCCTCGAGAAAAAGTGGCAGGGGCGTTGGGACAAGAACGGGACGAATCACTGTGACGTGGCGTTCGGCTCGCGGCCGTACTACACCCTGATGATGTTCCCGTATCCGTCGGCCGAAGGGCTGCATGTGGGCAACCTCTTCGCGTTCACCGGAAACGACATTCACGGCCGCTTCCAGCGCATGCAGGGGCACACGGTGTTCGAGCCCATGGGTTACGACGCCTTCGGCATCCACTCGGAGAACTACGCGCTCAAGGTGGGCGTGAATCCGATGGAGCTGATCCCGAAGAACATCGACAACTTTCGCCGTCAGCTGAAAAGCGCCGGCCTGATGATCGATTGGCGTCACGAGCTGTCCACCACGGATCCGAAGTACTACAAGTGGACGCAATGGCTCTTTTTGCAGCTGCTTAAGCGTGGGCTGGCCTACAAGAAGAAGGCCGGTGTGAACTGGTGCCCCAACGACAAGACAGTGCTCGCCAACGAGCAGGTCATCGCGGGCGAGTGCGAACGGTGTGGCGCCAAGGTCGAGCAGCGCTCTCTGGAGCAGTGGTTCTTCCGGATTACGGATTACGCCGCGCGCCTGCTCGAGAATCTCAACACGCTGGACTGGTCGGAGAGCACCAAGACGGCGCAGCGGAACTGGATCGGCCGTTCCGAGGGCGCCGATATCCGTTTTCGCGTCGTGGACTTTCTCGAGATAGCGGGCGCGGCGACGGTGATGCGCACGAGCACAGCCGAGATGGCCGCGGTGGAGACCGACATCACCGTGTTCACGACGCGCGCCGACACGATTTTCGGCGCGACGTATCTGGTGCTCGCGCCCGAACATCCGTTGGTGGAGCGCATCACGACCGACGACGAGCGGGAACGCGTCAACGAGTATCGCGCCCGCACGGCCAACCGCGACCTGGTGGCGCGCAAGGTCACCAAGGACAAGACCGGGGTCTTCACCGGTTCGTATGCCACAAACCCGGCAACCGGCGAACCGATTCCGATCTGGATCGCGGACTACGTGCTGATGGAATACGGCACGGGAGCGATCATGGCGGTGCCCGGGCACGACGCACGCGACTTCGAGTTCGCCAAGGCGATGGCACTGCCGATCGTCCGCGTGGTGGCCGCGCCTGGTGACTCCGACAAAACGCCGCTCAAGGCGCCGTTCGAGGACTCGGACGATCCCGCCCGGCTCGTGAACTCGGGCCGCTTCAACGGCATGCCGGTGTCGAAGGGGAAGCAGGAGATCGTTGGCTGGCTGGAAGAGCACGATCGCGGGCGCCCGGTGGTCAACTTCCGGCTGCACGACTGGTGCATCTCGCGGCAGCGCTACTGGGGTCCGCCGATCCCGGTCATCTACTGCGACAAGTGCGGCACGGTGCCAGTACCCGAGAAGGATCTCCCCGTGGAACTGCCCCGCGTGAACGATTTCCGTCCCGATGACTCCGGCGTGTCCCCGTTGGCGCGCGTGGAATCGTGGTATCGCGTGGCGTGCCCCACGTGCGGCGGACAGGCCCGTCGCGAGACCGACGTCTCCGACACGTTCCTCGACAGTTCGTGGTATTTCCTGCGGTATCCGAGCGTGCAGTTGCAGAACGTGGCGTTCGACCCTGCGCTCACGCAGAAGTGGCTGCCCGTGAACTCCTACATCGGCGGCAACGAGCACGCGGTCCTGCACATGCTGTACTCGCGCTTCATCACGATGGTGCTGCACGATGTCGGGCTGGTGCCGTTCGACGAGCCGTTCAAGCAGTTCCGCGCCCACGGCACCATCGTGCGCGACGGCGCCAAGATGTCCAAGAGCCGCGGCAACGTCGTCATCCCGGACCAGTATATCGAGCAATGGGGTGCCGATTCGTTCCGCACGTACCTGATGTTCCTTGGGCCGTTCGAAGAGGGCGGGGATTTTCAGGACCGCAGCATCGCGGGCGTGCGGCGCTTCCTTGACCGCCTGTGGTCGTCGGTCGTCGAGGCCAAGCGCGACGGCAAGGCGGACGCCGCCGTCGTCCGCAAACTCCACAAAACGATCCGCAAAGTCTCGGAGGACATTCCGAAGCTGAACTACAACACCGCGATCGCCGCGATGATGGAGTACTTGAACGTCGTCCGCACCGGTGCGCGTCAGGCGCTGGTGTCCGAGGTGGAGCCACTCGTGCAACTGGTCGCGCCGTTCGCGCCGCACATCGCCGAAGAACTCTGGGAGCGGCTGGGCCACAAGAACACTGTCTTCGACTCCAACTTTCCGGCGTTCGACGCCAAACTCGCGGCCGACGACATCATCACGGTTGCCGTGCAGGTCAACGGCAAGACGCGCGGAACGATTCAGGTGGCGCCGGACGTGTCGCAGGACGGCGCCTTGGCGGCGGCGATGCGGGATGAGACGATCGCGAAGTTCGTCCCCGGCAAACCCGCGCGCGTGATTTACGTGCGCGGGCGCCTGCTGAACCTGGTGACTGGTGACCAGTGACTGGTCCGGTCACCAGTCACCAATCACCAGTTTCCGGCCACTGCTAG
>JBBTFS010000045.1:0-8420 GCA_038060705.1 Gemmatimonadota bacterium | reverse complement strand
CCTTGGCCACGAATCGGTTCGCCTCGGCGACACGCTCGATCTCCACCATGGCGGCGTCCACGCCTAGCTCGATGCGGTCGAGCCGCCGCACAATCTCGTCCCGCTCGGTGGCACTGAGCGACAGACGACGCTGTGAGATGTGACGCGAGATCAGCACCATGGCTGCGATGAGCACTGGCACGCTGCAGACCATGGCAAAGCCACCGAGGAACATGTAAGGTGTCACGTCCCCTCCTCTGTTGCTCCTGCGGCCCTACGCTTGTTGGCCGGGAACGGTTTCACTTTCACTCGCCCGTCAGCGTTGCCACGGCGCGCGGCTGCGCAGGGCGGCGCCGACGTCCAGGCGCGCCGGCGTCAGGCGAGCCCCGACGTGACCAGCGGACCGGCACTAATGCGCAAATCGATGAAGTGAAACTGGCCACTCACTTCGGTCTCGCCAGTTACGGTGGGAATGGACCCCGCAAACCCAGGACCGGAATGGCAGAACGTGTGAAACTCGCCGCGCTCTCCACACGGGTCCACCGAGGGCGGCAGGTCAGCCAACAGCTCCTCGTTGAACTCGCGGCCGAGGAATGACGGATCCAGGTGCGCCGCGTCCACGCACGTGATCCGCGCGCGTATTCCCGATTGGATCATTCTCAACGCCAGGGATCGTGTCCCGGCCGGTGAAGACCAGATGGGGAACATCGGATCGATCCCGGTACCCGCCAGCGTGCGAATCCGATATGCCCGGACGTCCTCCAGAAACAGATCGCCGAACGCTACGTGGGTAACGCCCCGCCCTCGGGCCTCAGCGATGGTCGCACCAATCAGGCGCTCGTACTCGTCGTTCGTGCATGGACTCGGAAGCCCGACGGTTACGAGCGGCAGTCCGGCGGCCGCCGCCTGGATCTCGAGCAGCTCCCGACGAACCGCATGCATGGCAACGCGATCGGCCGGACCATTGAGTGTCGTCAGCAGACCGACCACCGTAACGGTGGCGTCGCCGCGCAAGGCGTGCAACGCCCATGCGCTGTCCTTGCCACTGCTCCACGACAAGAGAACACGTTTCATACGCCGGCGGCGATGGAATGCGCGCGTCACAGGTTTGCCGGGCGGATCGCGGACGGATGCGGCTCGCGCGCTCCCCACACCAGCAGCCAGATCAAGTTGGGGATCTCGCCCGCGCCGAGCGCCAGCAGGTAGGTCGACAACGCGGGCGCGAGGTGCGGCACCATGATCGACACCGCTGAGTTAAGCATGTAGCCCACGCCCGCCACCATGATGGCAACGCCCATCCAGCGCGGCATGAAGGCGGAGCGGACGGCGGCCAGCCCCCACGGGATGAGCCACAGCCCCCAGAAGACCTGCGCGATGTCGAGCCCCCTCGCGTGCAGCCGAACGAAGAGGTAGGTGAGGCCATCCACCTGCTCCCTGGTGAAGGCGGTCAGGTAGGTGTCTCCGCTCGTCAGGAGAAGGGGCGCCAGGTGATTCACGAGATTCAGGAGCTGAATCGGTACCGCGATCCACATGAGTGCCGCCGTGACGACCGCCAGGTACTGGTCCACCTCGCGCAACAACCGGTAGATCGCGATGGCGGTGAAGATGGTGAGTAGACAGATCACGATCTCGGTGATAATCGATGCCCGCAGCAGCATCGCGTTCTCACGCACGCGGTTGGCGGTGGCGGCGGCGTCGCCGGACACGAAGATGCGACCGGGCACGAAGAGAAGGGCGAAGGGCGCGGGGAGGCACTGCAGGAGGTACAGCAGGCCGGCGCGCCGTCCGAGGGACTTCATCGACCGTCGCGGCGGCGAGCTCATCGCGGACACATCGGCTTTGTTCGGGTATACCGTGGCTGTCATGAACGGCTCCGGATGAAAGGGTGAGCCGGGCTACTTCATTTCCTCGAGTGCCCGCTTCGCCGGGGAATACGGATTGATCGTCAGCGCCGTGCGATAATGCTCGCGAGCGACGTCCTTCATCTCCCGCTTGCTCGCGATCTGACCGAGCCAGTAATGCGCGCCCGCCAGGAATACCACGTTCGCGTCAACCGAGGGGCTGGCGAGGAACTGGTTCAGCGCCCGCTCGCCCCGGTCCGGCTGCAGGCCGGAGACGCCGGCGACGCGCCCGGTGTAGTACAGCACCCAGCGGTCGTCGGGGCGGCGCTCGGCGTAGCGCACCAGCACCGCGAACGCGTCGTCGCCACGCCCGGTTCGCGCGAGCATGTTCGCGAGCGCGAAGTACCCCGCCGAGCTGTCCGGCGCCGCGATGACCGCCTGCCGGTACGTGGCTTCCTCGGCGGCGACATTCCCTTCCACTTCTGCGATCAATCCCCGCGCCAGCGCGCCGCGCATCGCGTTGCGGCGTGCGATCTCCGCGGCCTGCGCACGCGCCTTGTCCATGCTACCGCCCATGACGCCCGGTGCCATCGCGTAGAACTGGATCAGCCCCGCCCGCGCGTCGATCTGGTCGGGATCCAGCTGCAAAGCGCGCTCCCACTCCCTCCGCATCCGCCGTGCGTTCAGGGCCATCCTGATCTTCCCCGCGCGCGGCGTCACCTCACGGATCGCGTTGCCCAGCCAGGCGTGATACGCCGCCTTGCTGCCGTCCAGCTCCACCGCCCGCTCGAGCCGGCGAACGGCCTCGTCGCCGTCGTTCTCGATCAGGGCGATGCGGCCCAGCAGGTACGCCGACTCCGCGTCGTCGCGCCGCGCCTGGTGGATCGCGATCAGCTCTCGCTTCGCGGCCGCGTGCTCGCCGGCGTCGAACAGCTGCCGGGCACGGTCGATGGTCTGGCCGTGCGCCGACGAAGCGGCGAGAACGGTCGCGGTGAGCAGGAGCCGGACAGCCCCCGGAATGTTCCGCATGAGATACCTGCCGGCGAAGGGAGAGGGAAGACCCCAGGAAGCAACATGACCTATTGGTTACCCATACGGCGGCCGCCGCCTCAAGGTTTCGACCGCCTGTCCGAGTCAGGCGGATGCGGAGGAGAGCGCTTGCTCCAGCTCCCGACGACAACCCGTTGCACTTACGCAACTCTGAGGACCGTTCCAGGCGCACTCGGGCTTTCTGGTTTTCTTCTCTTGCGAGTGGGCACTGGAACCGATCGGAGGCGTACGACGTATTGACAGGCTTAGCCGTGGGGGCCAGCCTGCGGTCCGTGACACGTCCATTCCGCCCTGAGGAGCCCAGATGACCTCTTTCCTGCCCGCCGACGCAGCCCACGTTGCCACCCTCCGGCGTTACGCGCGCGCCGCCGGAGTGGCAATGCTGCTCTCGATCGTCTTCGGCTTCCTTGGCGAGATGTATCTGCCCGGCAGGATCATCGTCAGCGGCGACGCCGGCGCGACGGCGGCCAACATCCGCGACAATCCGACTCTCTTCCGACTCACCTTCGCCAGCTACTTGGTTGAAGGCATCTGCGACGTCGCGCTCCTGGTCTTTTTCTACATCCTCCTTAAACCCGTTAACCGACAACTGGCTCTGCTCAGCGCCTTCTTCGGAGTCGTCTCGATGGTGACATTTGCCATCGCTCAGTCGAGCTTCTTTGCGGCGTCCCTGATTCTCCGGGAGACAGGCGGCATGACGGCGTTTACCACAGAGCAGCGGGAGGCGCTGGCACTCCTGGCTATCCGGATCTCTTCCATGATCGCCTTGCTCTTCATGTGCATGTACGGGATTGCCTCGATGATTCGCGGCTACCTGATCGCACGCTCGGGATACCTGCCACGGATCATCGGCATCCTGCTCGTGATCGGTGGCGCCGGCTTCTTCCTGCGCTCTATCACCTACCTCGTTGCGCCGTCGCTCAGCTCGCCGCTCCTGCTGCTCCCGATGGCGCTGGCGGGTATCCCATTGATGGCGTGGCTGCTGTTGCGTGGGCTCGGTGGCCGCGACACGCCTTCCCTCGGCGGAACCAGGTGAGGAATTCGTGAGGTGGAGTTGCGGCGGCTTCGTGGCGGCGGAATCTGAAGACCCACAAGCCCTCTTCGTGGCTCGCACCGCACCACGCTGAAACGCGGATACAAGACCGCCCGACTCGCGCCACCTGAAACTCCATCGCGCGTCACTTCGTTTTATGGGTAACCCATACGACTGAGCAACGTGACAAACCCGATGCAAAGCATGGCCAGCCGATCTCCCGCCATGACTGGCAGGCTCGCCGGCGCGTTCCTCTTCCTCTGGGCGCTGACCGGTGGCCTCGCGTACGGCTACAGCCAGGGGATGCTCGTCGGCGGCGACGCCGCTGCTACCGCAGCCAACATTCTCGCGAGCGAAACGCGCTTCCGGCTCGCGATCGCTGGCAATCTCCTGTCGCAAGCGTGCTTCATCGCTTCGACAGTTGTGCTGTATGATGTCTTCACTCCGGTCAGCAGGGCCGCGGCCCGTACCGTGGTCTTCTTCAATCTCACGGCCTGCGCAATCGGCGTGTTCAACTCGCTGTTCCAGCTCGGCGCGCTGGAAGTGCTGCAACGGCCACCATACCTGAGCGCATACAGCACGCCGCAATTGCAGGCGTTGGCGGCTCTGCTCCTCAAGCTGAACATCCAGGCGCTCGATATGGGACAGATCTTCTTCGGCTTCCAGTGGATCGCCGTCGGCTACCTAATCCTGCGCTCGGTGTTCATTCCGCGCATCCTCGGGGCGCTGGTGGCGTTCAGCGGGGCGTGGTATCTGACGCGGCTCTATCCGCCGCTCGTAGAGGCGCTCATGCCGTACTCGATCAGCATGCCCGCCGTGGGCCTGTTGGCGTTCACGCTGTGGCTCTTGGTCCGGGGCGTGAACGCGCAGCGATGGCAAGAGCAGTTCGCTGCGCGCTTCGAGTGAGCGTGGACCATTGATCGCACGGTGCCAACCGAAGCAGCAATCGCGCCGCATTGAGAGCGCTGATGGGTCTGCACCATCGGTCTGACTACCGCACCAACGGGTGGATCTACATCGCGTACTCGTTGGACCGCAGCGGTGGCACCACGACTGTAATTGATCGCGCTCGGCTGGCTGCGGGAAATCGATTGACGTCAATCGAGCGCGTGTTCGAGGCCAAGCCCGTCGTTTCGGGTAGCGAGCACTATGGCGGACGCCTCCTCTTCGCCAATGGCTTTCTCTACCTCACGCTCGGCGATCGGAATACTCGCGACATGGCCCAGTACCTCGGCGACCATCACGGCAAAATCCTTCGTTTCCGCGACGACGGCAGCGTGCCCGCCGACAATCCGTTCGTTGGTCGCGACGACGCTATGCCCGAGATATGGAGCATCGGTCACCGCAATCCGCAGGGCCTGGCCGCCCAGCCGGGCAGCGGCCAGTTGTGGGCCAACGAACACGGGCCGCTTGCCGGCGATGAAGTGAACATCATCAGGGCAGGGGCGAATTACGGCTGGCCGCTTATTACTTGGGGACGCGAGTACTACGGCGCTCTTGTCGGCAAAGGCCTGACGCGAATGGAAGGGCTCGAGCAGCCCGCGCATTACTGGGTGCCCGGCATCGCACCGAGCGGCCTCGCCTTCTACAGCGGCGACCGTTTGCCTGCGTGGCGCGGCAATCTCTTCAGCGGCGCCATGTCGCGCCGCCACCTCAACCGACTCGTGTTCGACAACGGCCGAGTGGTGAAAGAAGAGCGCCTCTTGCTCGACCGGAACTGGAGGGTGCGTTGCGTGGTGCAAGGTCCGGACGGAAACCTGTACCTGGGCGTGGACGACGGGATGGTGATTCGGATCCGTCCGGCGAGCTGAACGGCGCTGCGCGAACCGGGCGCTATGGCTACCTGAACCCTCGCGTGCGAATCAGCAATCTTTCAGGGAAACTCTGACAAGCTCCCACACCTTTTTCCCGA
This sequence comes from Gemmatimonadota bacterium, assembly GCA_038060705.1. Classification (GTDB taxonomy): domain Bacteria; phylum Gemmatimonadota; class Gemmatimonadetes; order Gemmatimonadales; family Gemmatimonadaceae; genus DASPMP01. The sequence continues at coordinate 2,605 of JBBTFS010000045.1, read as the reverse complement.
CATCAGTCCTCAAGCGGCTGGACGATGATAGTCACGGAGGCCCAATGATCATTCACCTCGCAGCCGCGCTTGTGGCGGCCGTTTCGGCGACGTCGATGCAGGCCGATTCCGCGCTTGCGCTCCGCCCGACGAGCTACATGCTGGATCTCACCGTGGATCACGCGAAGCGCGAGCTGCGCGGATCGGCCACGATTGTGGTGCGCAACGTTTCGACCGCTCCGGTTCGGGATGCGTCGTTTCTCCTTTACCGTTTGATGCGCGTGTCAGCGGTCGCGGATTCGGCGGGGACGCCACTCGCCTTTCGCGCGTCCATCGTCGAATTCGAGGACCACGCCACGCTTCACGTGCGCCATGTGGTCGTCCGGCTGCGCTCGCCGCTCGCTCCCGGCGGCTCGGCCACGGTTCGGCTCGACTATGCGGGCCCGCTCGCAGGCTACACGGAGACGGGGATGCTCTACATCCGCGATCGCGTTGATACCGCGTTCAGCATCGTCCGCGAGGACGCCAACGCGTACCCCACCGTTCGCGTCCCCTCGCACGCGGTGAATGGCCGGTCCGGCCTGCCCGCGTACGACTATCACGCGCGCATCCGCGTGCCGACGGGGTACACCGTCGCGAACGGCGGCCGCCTGGTGAGCGCGTCCACGGCGGACGGCTGGACGACCTTCGAGTTCACGAACGTGAAGCCCGCCTGGCGCATGGACTTCGCCGTCGCGCGCTTCAACGTGCGCGCGCAGGGCGGCCTCAGGGTATACAGCCTTCCTGAGGATTCGGCCGGCGCGGTGCGCGTGCTGGACGCGATGAGTCGAACGCTGGCGCTGTACACACGCTGGTTCGGTCCGCTGCGCGGGTCGGCGGACTTTGCGCTGATCGAGATTCCCGACGGCTGGGGCTCGCAGGCAGATGTGAGCAGCGTGTTGCAGACGGCCGCCGTGTTCCGCGATCCGCGGCGGCAGTACGAGCTGTATCACGAGCTGTCGCACCTGTGGAACGTGCCGTTTGCGGACGTTCCATCGCCCCGATGGAATGAGGGTCTCGCCACCTTTCTCGAGGACATCACCATCGACTCGCTGGAGGGCAGAATGACGACCGACAAGGCGGCCGATCAAACGGTGCTGCGGTTACGCGACGAGGTGCGCGCCAGACCGACGCTTGGGACCGTCGCGCCGGTGGATTACGGCCGCGAGAGGATGACGGGCAGCGCCTACACCGTGCCATCGGTGATGTTCTACGTCATGTACCGGCTCATGGGGCACGACGCATTCACGCGCCTCATCGCGGAGTACTACCGGCAGTACGGCGCGTCGGGCGCGACGACGCGGGACTTCGCGAGCCTGGCGTCGAAGCTGAGCCCCGTGCCGCTCGATCGACTCTTCGACGAGTGGATGTTCTCCGCGCGTTGGGCCGGCGTCATCGCGAATACCGCGGCAGCCGACCTCCCCGCGCGCTACCGGCCGGGTGCAGCCGGAGGCCCCGAGGCGACGTCGTCCTCGTCCACCCAGGTGGTTGAGGCGATCGAGCGCCACCAGGTTCCGCGCGCAGAAGCGCGCGAGGCGCAGCGCGAACGCCGTGTCGCCGTCGGGCCGAGCTTGGCATGGCCATGAGTTCCGGCAAGTGTTATCTGTAAAAGTTTCATCCAGGGTTCATGCGCCCCGCCATCCTTCTGCTCTTGGTTCTCGCCTGCGAGAAACCCCAGAGTGCCCCTCCTGCGTCGAACCTGTCCGCGATTCTCGCCGACTCGGTGGTGACGCTGTTCGACAGCCTCTCCGCGATTCATCGTGATCATCCGGACACCGGACTACTCCGGCGACTGCATCCCGCTGGCGACACGATTCTGCATGTAGAGGGATCGACGGTTGAGCGGCTGACGGGGGATTCACTCTTCCGTCGGGTCCTCGCCTTGCACATACCGGTCGAATCAATGAAACAACGATTCTGGAATCGTTCGGCGTACTTTCTCGACGCACGACATGCGCTGCTCACGGCGACCGAACACGTCGACTGGGTCGATCGGAACGGCGCCCACGTATATGATGGGTTGACTACACTCGTCGTGGCACGGCATGGGAGCCGATGGGTGATCCGCTCCTATCGCGGAACTTGAACATGATTGGGACCAGGTTGCGTACGGCGTGGGTCGCCCTTTCGGCGCTTGGACTTAGCGGGTGTGTTCCCTCACCCGCCCCGAAGCAGTCGGATCTCCGGTGCACGCTCTGATCAGCCAAGAAGCGCGTGCGTATCTGGAAGCCGCGCTGGATACGCTCCAGCGCGTCACGTTGCGATCGGACACCGTCCCGTGGGTTCTCAAGCATAAATCATTCGCCCAATCTGTCTCACCACTGGGGCTCACAGCAACGCACACCTACAACTTCGGCAGTGTCGACTCCATCGGACTCGTGATCTTCTGCGCGGGAGGTGAAGGCGGCCTGCACTGGCGCCAAGTTCTCGCGTCTCCGCTGGTCGCAAAGAGCCGAGAGTCAAGTGCTGACCACCGTACTGACACGGCCCGCGCTCGTCCGGTAGTACTGCTGTGACCTGACGGCCCTCACAAGAGCTAATTTCGAAAAGTGTGGAAATAAGCGAAAGGCGGTGACACCTTCTCGGG
>JBBTFS010000044.1:0-7119 GCA_038060705.1 Gemmatimonadota bacterium | reverse complement strand
GAGCCTCAAGGCGGGTGCCGCGGGCACCCACGCGCTTGGCGAACGTCACAACCACTGGTACAGCCACCGCTTCTCGAACAGAACCTTTGCCCAATGCCACCAGCGGCTTGGTCTGCGCAGCCTCACCTGTGGCGTCGGCTCGCCATAGAAATTGCCTTCACCAAGCCCGGCGCTGCCGTCACCCGTTTCGAGAAAACACTGGCCGTTGCCGTCAAACAGGCGACGCCTTCCTTGGCCGGTCCACGCGTTCGTGATATTGGCCGACACGACTTCCGCTTGTGCATGGGCGAACACACCCGCCTTGGGGAGTGGCTTTCCCATCGTCAGCGGCACCGTCGTGACATCGCCGATGGCGAACACGCCGGGGAACTTCGTCTCGAACGTGGTGCGATCCACCGGAATCCAGCCGGTCTCGTTCCCCAGCCCCGCGTTGCGAACAGCGGCCGGCGCTCGACGTTGGGGGACATACACGAGCAGGTCGAAGTCTGCGTTCGTTCCGTTGGCGAAGACGAGGCGTCGCGCGGACGGGTCGACTGAGACGACCTGATGCTCCGGGTGATACGTGATGCCTTTGGATTCGACGACCTGTCGCACCGCGGCTGACACCTGAGGACCGGTGACGCCCATCGGACCGGGCTCAGCCGCATAGAGATCAATCTGCACGGCCTGCCGAACGCCGCGCCGCCGCAACGCGTCCGCGATGAGCATCGCCGCTTCGTATGGAGCCGCGGGACACTTGTACGCCGCGGTTGCCGTCAGCACGACGATGCGACCAGAGCGAAACGAGTCGAGCGATGCTTTGATTGCGCTCGCTCCGTCGACCGAATAGAGGTTGTGACCCGCAGCCGCCAGACCCGGAATGGCGTCGGGGGCAAGCTCGACCCCGAGCGCCACGATCACGGCGTCGCCCGTGAGCGTCTGCCCGCCGGCCGTCACGGTCCGCGTCACTGGATCGATGCCGGTCACCTCGGCCGTCACCACGTCGATGCCCTTTCGCCGGAGGCGATCGAGTGGTCGTCGGATTTGATGCAGCTGGCGCGAGCCCACGGCAAGCCACAGCAACGAAGGCTGGAAGAGGTGGTACGAGTCGCGGTCGATCACCACGACCATGCTATTCGGTTGCACAGCGCGTCACCGCGAAAGCGCCGCCTTCGCCTCTTCGAACGTGCCCGGAAAATAGGAAACGTTATAAAACCCTTCGTGCGCAAGGGCCTGAGCGACGAAGCGGGCGTCACCGGGACTGCGACCGATGACGATGATGCGCGTGTTGTGGTCCTGCATTGGCAGCCGCCCATCGTCCTTGGCGTTTCGAATCTCCCCGACATCCCGGCCTTCGAGGAGGCCCGAGCGGGGAACGTTCCGGGCACCAGGGAGCGAGCCGCGGCGGAACTCGTCAGCGTCGCGCACGTCGATCACGACCGCGGTGCGGTCGAGGGCGAGCACGTGACGGAGGCCGTCGGCTTCGATGACGGTGACGCCACCAAACGCCCGCCACACGGGAATGCCAAGCTGATAGCGACGGATGTTCTTGTGCCCCTCAGTCGCGAGCTCGTCGCCGAGGCGCTTGCTCTTCGGACAGAACGGGCCATTGCAGTAGAGCACGACTGCTCGGTTCATATCGCCACCGACGAGGCGGCCCACTTCGGCGACATCGGAGACGTAGATGGACATCGGCACGCCGGGGCGGGCGGCCACGTTGCGCGCGCCAGGGATATGGCTGATCGCATACTCGAGGTGCGGTCGAGTGTCGAGTACAACGGCTTGGTCCTCGTCGAGTATCCGCCGGAACTCTTCAGTAGAAACCTCACCGGTATGCAGGTCGACCTGGGTGATGCGTGGGCGTAGCCAGGCCGCCCCCGCCAAGCCCAGGGCGAGTGCGGCCACGATCCACGGCGCACTCCGCGCGAGCGCCCGTGGGACCCGCGCGCGCATCGGCCGGCTTTGCGGCGGCGCCTGCGCTGCGATTGCGCCGGAGCCGGTCGCTTGCACCGCGGCCGCAGTGCCCGACGGCTCTGTGTCGGCGCGGTCCAGCGCGTCACTGAACTTGGCCGCCGTCACATAGCGGTCGGCCGGCAGCCTCGCGAGCGCCTTTGCGACGACGCGCTCCAGCGCCACCGACACGTTCTCGCGCACCGACCTGAGCTCGCGCGGTTGCTCGGTGAGGATTCGCGCTATGACCGCCTGCGCGGTGGGACCGCTGAAGGGCGGCTCGCCGGCCAGCATCTCGTAGAGCACGCAGCCCAAGGAGTAGATGTCGCTGCGGGCGTCGATCTGCCGGTCGCCGATCGCCTGCTCCGGGCTCATGTAGTACGGCGTCCCGAGGGAGAGGCCGGTTCCGGTGAGACGCTCACCGCCCGCCGCGCGCACCGCGAGCGCGATGCCGAAGTCCGCGACCAGCGCATGGCCTTCGTGGAGGAGGACGTTCTCCGGCTTGATGTCGCGATGGACGATGTCGCGCCGGTGGGCATAGTCGAGCGCCGCCGCGATCTGCTGCGCCAACCGCACCGCCTCTTCGGTCGGGAGGTGTTTCTCGCGATCGAGCCGCTGCCGGAGCGACTCTCCCTCGATGTGCGGCATCACGTAGAAGAGCAGGCCGTCCACTTGGCCTGAGTCGAAGAGCGGGAGGATGTGGGGATGGCTGAGCTTGGCGGCGATCTCGATCTCACGCAGGAACCGCTCGGCCCCCAGCGCCGCTGCCAGCTCCGGGAGAAGCACCTTGATCGCCACGCGACGGCCGTGCTTGGAGTCGTGCGCCAAGTAGACCGTGGCCATACCTCCTCGGCCCAGCTCGCGGTCGATGGGGTAGCGGTCGGCGAGGGCAGCTTTGAGACGGTCGATCGGGTCGGTCACGCAGTTCACTCCGGGTTCCGCGCCACGTGCACCAGGGTTCGGTCAAGGTAGCGATGCGGACAACGCGGTTAAAATGGCAGGACCATCGGCTGATCGCCACGCGATGACGACCGGACCTCCAGCGTCTGCGTCCGGGCGGGCACGGCGTGAAAGATGCCGTGTGAGGGAATGGTGCGCGAGCCGCTACGGCATCACGACGCCGAGGATGGGTTGGCACAGTTTGCGGCGGAAGTTCGTGAACGATCTCAAGCCCGACACTCCGATGGCCGACCTGTGCTACTTGGGCGGCTGGAAGAGCGCACTGACGGTGATAACGGTCTACCAGCAGCCGGACGCGGCGACAATGCGGACAGCCCTAGCGAATCGGGAGCAACGTCGGGTGGCGGCGTCGAAATAGCGAATCGACAGTACCAATCGACAGTAGGGCCTGCGTCACCACCCTTGGCGCTCGAAGCACAAACCCCGCTCGCAGCCGTAGCTGCAAACGGGGCAAGTACTTGGAGCGGATGGGGAGAGATTCGAACTCTCGAGACGGTGTGAACCGTCCACACGCTTTCCAGGCGTGCGCCTTAAGCCACTCGGCCACCCATCCTTACTACGGTTCTCGGTTCTCGGTTCTCGGTTCTCGGTTCTCGGTTCTCGGCTCTCGGCTTCAGTGACCAGTGGTCAGCGAGAGCCGAGAGCTGGAAGCCGAGAGCCATCAGGACGGACAGGGTGAGATTCGAACTCACGATACCCTTTCGGGTATGCCGGTTTTCGAGACCGGTGCCTTCAGCCACTCGGCCACCTGTCCAGCGGCTGGAAAGCTAGTCGGCCCTTTGGCGCCACAAAAGAACGCGCGGCGAAGGCGCCGGCGACGCTACGCGCCGCGCATCAAGCCGAGAAACAGCTCAGCGACGATCAACACCACGATCGCGATCTCGAGCAACTCACCCCGTGCCGCCTGGGCCTCGCCGTTCAGCATGGCATAGGTCTCGCGCAGAATGCCCAGCTTGCGATCGATGCCCCGCCGCCACGCCTGCTCACGAAACTGCTCCAGCGCCGCGGCGTACACCCGGGCGAGATACACGTCGTTGGTCACCTTGAGCGCGTTCTCGACACGCTCCACGGTCTCCGTGATGTCCGCAACGTGCGTCTGGAGATCCGCCAGCACCGCGGCGAAACGGCTGGAGAGCCGCGGCGGCCCCCGCTTGCGTGCCGCGGCTACCCGCTCGTGCAACGCCGGCAGCCGCGCGTCGAGCTGGCCGTCGAACATGCGCAGCTCCAGCAGCTGCGCGTTGGCGAATTCCAGGATGTACTCGATGTCACGATCGTCCACGCGCGGCTCGACGACCAACGCGTTGTCCCACGTGAGCACGGTGAGGTCGTCCGGATAATAGGAGAACCGGTGCGGCAAGAGTTCGTGTCGCGCCGACGGTGACAGTGGACGCCGCTCTCCCAGCAGCAGCGCGGCCAGTTGGTCGTCACTCAGGAGATCGGACGCGGACTTCCCCGCCTCCGCCCCTGCCATGCGATCGACGCGGAAGACGATGTACTCCTCGGACAGCGGGGCGATCCCGGGGCGGTCGATGGCGGCCCTGACGCGATCGAGAAGCAGGCGCAGTTCACGGTCGACGATGCCGGCGATCCCGGGTGACGCTCCCACCGCGCCGCCGAATTCCGCGAAGGCCGTCCAGTCGAGCGCCGGACGCGCCGGCACCCGGAGCTGCATCGAGCACACGCCAAAGTCGAACAGGTTCGCTGACAACGCCGCGCGACACGACTCACCGCGGATGGTGACGTCCCAGCTGCCGAGCGACACGAAGAGCGGCGGGTTGCGGATCTCGAGGGCTCGCGCTTCCCCGCGTCCGGGCCGCACGCGGCCCTGGCTGGCGTCGCGGAGCAACTCACCGGCTCGCTCGAGCGCAATCGTGTAGCCGACGTCGTACAAGCGATATACGGTGGCTCCGCCGTCCACGCGCAGGCCGGTCATGCTGGGAAGGAACGACCGACGAGCGCGCCGCGCCAGCCGGGCGCGTACCTCAGGCCGTCGGGTGTTCGCCTACGCCAACCGGGCGCTTTGCCGATGCCCCGCCCCCGTTCGCACGACGACGTTGACTCGGCCACCTTCACTGCCAGCCATGAGCGACCGAGGCGGGATATCCGGAGTGGGGCTTCGCGCCCTGTTGGCACCGCGTTCCATCGCGGTCATCGGGGCCTCGCGCACGCCGCGCACGATGGGCAACCAGATCCTCACCAACCTCATCCAGCAGGGATTCGCGGGCGCGGTCTATCCGGTGAACCCGTCGGCGCAGTGGATCTGCTCGGTTCGCGCGTACAAGACGATCGGCGAGGTGCCCGACCCGGTGGACATGGCGGTGATCGTCGTGCCCAAGGAACTGGTGCCTGGCGTGGTGGCCGAATGCGGACTCAAAGGCGTGAAGGGCCTGATCGTCATCAGCGCCGGATTCCGCGAAGTGGGATCAGCGGGCGCCGAGCGCGAGACTCGCTTGGTAGAGATCGTGCGCAAGCACAACATGCGAATGGTGGGACCCAATTGCATGGGCATCATCAATGCCGCGCCGGGCGTGTCGATGAACGCCACGTTCGCCCCCTATATGCCGCCTTTCGGGCATGCCGCGTTCGTGTCGCAGTCCGGCGCGCTGGGCGTGAGCGTGCTGGACTACGCGCGCGAGTACGGCATCGGCATCTCGCAGTTTGTGTCCGTGGGCAACAAGCCCGACGTGAGTGGCAACGACTTGCTGGAAGCCTGGGAGCACGACCCCGACGTCAAGGTGATCCTGATGTACGTGGAGAACTTCGGCAATCCGGCGAAGTTCCTGACGATCGCGTCACGCATCACGCGGACGAAGCCGATCATCGTGGTGAAAGCCGGGCGCACCAAGAGCGGCGCGCGCGCCGCGATCTCGCACACAGGAGCACTCGCCGCCAGCGACACGGCGGTCGACGCCCTGCTCACACAGGCCGGGGTGCTGCGGGCTGGCACGATCGAGGAGTTGTTCGACATCGCCATGGCGTTCAGCGTGCCGACGCTGCCGCGCTCGCGCCGCACGGCCGTGGTGACGAATGCCGGCGGGCCCGGCATCCTGGCGGCGGACGCCATGGAGGCGGCGGGGCTGGACCTCGTGGCCCTCTCGCCCGAGACAGTCGCGACGATTGGCCCGATGCTCCCGGGCGAGGCCAAGGTCGGCAATCCGCTGGACCTGATCGCGTCGGCGACACCGGCCGGCTATCGCGCGGCGATGGCTGCCCTGCTCAAGGATCCGGCCGTGGACTGCGTGGTCCCGATCTTCATTCCGCCACTTGGCGTGGACCAGGAGGCCGTGGCCGAGGCGATCACCGAGGCCACGCGGGCGCAGGCGGACAAGCCGGTGCTGGCGGTGTTGATGGGTCGCAAGGGATTGAGTGAGTGGCGCGCGGAGATGCACGCGTCGGGGATTCCGACGTTCATCTTCCCCGAATCCGCCGCGCGCGCCATCGCGGCACTGAACCGGCATCGCGAAATGGCCGCGGTCGAGCGCGAAACCCCCGACCCGCTACCGGTGCAGCACGCCGCCGCCGCGGACATCATCACCCGCGCCGGCTACGCGGGACAGCCGCGTCTTGGCGCGGAAGATGCCTTCGCGGTACTCAGGGCCTACGGCATTCCGTCCACCGGCATTCGTTTCGCGGCCACGCATGAGGCGGCGGTCACAGCGGCGTGCGAGATCGGGTTCCCGGTGGTGATGAAGGTCGTGTCGACGCAGATCGTCCACAAAACGGACGTCGGCGGCGTGGCACTCGACATCCGCAACGAACACGACGCCGCGGAGGCGCACATGCGACTCGTCGCGGACGTCGCCCAGCGCGCGCCAGACGCTACGATCGACGGCGTACTGGTGCAGCAGCAGGTGAAAGGCGGCATCGAGACCATCGTCGGCGCCACGCGCGACGCGTCATTCGGGCCGCTGGTGATGTTTGGCCTGGGCGGCGTGTACGTGGAGGCGCTGCACGACGTGGTCTTTCGCATCGCGCCGCTCACCACGCGCGACGCGCGCGCCATGCTGGCCGGTGTGCGCGGCGCCGCGATACTCGACGGGGTGCGCGGGCAGCCGGCGGTGAACCGCGCCTTGCTCGAGGAGGTGCTCCGGCGCGTGTCGCAGCTGATGTCGGATTTCCCGGCCATCGCCGAGTTGGATCTCAACCCCGTGATGGCCTTCGCGGACCGGGTGGTGGCCGTCGACTGCCGCATCGTCCTGTCGCGCCCTCAGCCGAGGTGACGCCCCGCGC
>JBBTFS010000043.1:14246-28537 GCA_038060705.1 Gemmatimonadota bacterium | reverse complement strand
GCCCTCCTCCAACCGCGACAGCAGTTCGCGCACGGCTTGTGCGCCTGCCTCTGACGCGGCGACGATGATGGGGGGTCGGTCACCGAGGCGGCGGTGAGGCGCAGTCAGGAATCGTTCAGCCGCGGCGTCGTTCCCTCCGTAGACCCGTCGCGCCTCACGAACCACTTCGGCCACTTGGGTCAGTCGTTGCAGTTCCGCACTCGATAAAGGGCTCTTGTCAGCAACCCGGCGCTTCCACGAGCGCCCAGCGACGACGGCGTCGCGCAGCTGGCGGCGGATAGACTCGTCCTCTGTTGCGCGCGCCAAAAAGCGGGTGACTGTTGGCGCGCCAAAGGCACCCCGCTCAACGCCCTCGCGCACCACACTATGCAGGCGCGTCCAGTCGTGGCCGCCGAACAAGCCGTCGACCAAGACGTCAGAGTCGCTGCGAGCGCCTCGGCGCTTTTGCGGCGATCGGCGACCCGTCATTGCTGGGCCATATGGCACTAATCTAGGGGCCACACGTCCACTCGTCATCGGTCAATTGTCGCCGCCATATCCGACGATACCAGAGGACGGAGAGTGACCCGATGCCAGCGGCCGCCAGGGTCACAGGTCCGAAATTGCTTGACGCGACGTAGCCCTCTGGCGGCGCCGCCACCCAGATGTTGGTGAGTGCGTGCAGGGACACGGCCAGCCAAAGTCCCGCGCCTTGCACAACCACCCAAAGGGCGATGCCTGCGACGACCAGATAACAGAATCGCCCTACGTCCCACGCGAGTGGCGAAACAGGCAGGAAATGTCCCACAGCGAACGCGATTTGCGAGAGACCAACGGCCACCGCATTCGTGATTACCGGGGAGGTCCTGGGTGCGAGGTCACGGGCGATCTGCCGCGGCAACAGTTGGCGAAAGACAATCTCCTCAACTGCCGCGGCGGCCGAGATCGTTGCCAGCCAAGCCAGTCGGGGCACAGAACTGAAGGAGGATCCTGCAACAACCATCGTTGCCGCGATCACTCCGCTTGCGACAACGAGTTGACGGAAAGTGCCGTCGCGAAACCGCCGTGTCCGGGCGTGGCCGCCATGCGATAGAAGGGCAAAGGCGATCAAGCCGAACGCCATCGCTCGAATGGCCAGCCTGACGGCATCCGGCAACGCCGCAATCCTGTCCACGTCCGTCGTGGCCGCCGATACGGCACCGATCGCGACGAGGACGCAGCAGAGCGGCCACAACGCGCGCGCCACGACGGCGAGTGAGCGCATCATCAGCGGTCATTCTGGCGTCCCGTCGGAGCGCCGCGTCATCAGGTGCATACCCACTTCGAGCAGCGGCAGACCGATCAGAATGGTGGCCGCTCGCAAAGCCATTTCGATGCCAAAGTGTGCGGTGCCAGGAATGACAAGCATGGCAACGCACAGCACGGCCATCTCGGTGCCGCTCTCGATTGCTTCACGCACGCTCGGGTTCTGGCGCCGCCGCTCCGCCACGAGCATGACCGTTGCCATGACGACAGCAACAACGAATCGAATCGTGATTGTGGCCACGTCCAGCGACCGCGGTTGCCCAGCGGCTGCCGCGGCTGCCGCCAAGCCGAGACTGAAGAGGAGGAAGCCGGCGACGGCGGTGACTGCAACAGCCAGCAGATTACGCGGTGACAGCAATGACTGTGACATGGGGATGGTTAGGGTCTGTGGTTTGGAAAGCGCGCCACGGTGCGCCAGGGTGCGCACGAGAGGCCGCACCCTGACGCACCAACGGCGCCCGATTACATCACGTATACCGCGACGGCCGAAGCGATGGCGCCGCGCACCCCGCAGTAGCCGGCCAGTGCCTGCCACGCCGGAGTGAAGATGAGAAGTCGCAGGGCACCCCAACTCCTTACGCCGGACAAACAGCCGCCCACGTCGGCGGCAATGACTTTCTTGACTTTGTCGCCGCCTTGGAGCGGGAAGAGCGACATCAAGTAACAACCATCAGACGTGATGCAGCCGCCGCCACCGCCGACGCTGCTCCAATCGAAGGCATTCCACTCAGACGCTGAGCTTTCGATGAGACTCGTAAATGATGCCAGCGCCAGCAAGTCCCCCTCAGGAATACCGGTCGAGGCCGCCTGAGAAAGGACGCCATACAGGCCGAGCTGGATGCCTTCCAGGCTCCCGTCACTGCCGGCCACCACGGCCTCCAGCTGATCCAAATACTGCTCGTACTCGCCTGTCACTTGAGGCTCATCCGATTGCGCGGACGCACTGACGCCGCGCGCTGGCGTCGAGGCCAATCCAAAGATGGCGAGCCCTCTCGAGCACGCGCGAAGCGCAGGGTCTTGCCGAACAACAGCAGACCGTTCGCGACCGTTGCGCGTGATCCGACTGTGCGCGTCCAGGACTTCGAGTGCCTTGGTCCCCACCGCGTCCATAACCGAGCAATACTCCGCATTGCCAACTCGGGGCCGAGCGCGCTTCGTCGCCCGGCGGGTTCTCATATCGGCGATAACGACACGCATGGCCGCGTGATGCGCGTCGCCTACCCATCCCGCTTGCGCCCTGGCTCGTTCAACGCGCACCTGCTGTTCGGCGCTCAGTGCGCGAAGTTCGCCGGGTCGGTTGACGCTGACCGTACTGGTCGGGTGCGGGGTTTCGTCGGAAAAACAGCCTTGGGTGGTTGCCAAGGCGACGCTCGCGAGCACGAGCGCGGCGCACGCGGCGCCGCGCCTATTGTTGATGCTGTGCATGTTGCAACCTCTAGGGAGATACTGGGCTCGATCAGCTCCCGAAATCTCCAACCCGAAAGCGTCGCCGACACACGATGGGTCGGGCAACGAGTCTACCAGCGATCGGGATTTTTGCGGCATCCTTCTGTCCCGCGGCGTACCGTTTTCTTGCCGCTCGTGCGCGGGACGGTACGGCCCTTACTTCGGCCGGCCGGTCTTGGTCGCCGCGGCCTGCCCGTTGGCCCCGGTCGCCGTTATCGCTGGCAACTCCGGCGGCTTCACGCCCGTCAGCGCCTTGATCGGACGGCGCGACACTTCCTTCAACAAGTTGTTCAGCACCGCGCTCGCCTGATCCAGGTTCGCGATCGTGCTCGACAACTGCGGCTCGTTCTCGTCCAGGAAGCTCGTCGCTCTGGCGATCGCGATGCGCGAATCACCCAGCAGCGCCCGCACGGAATCCAGTGTCGCCACCGTCGCCGGCGTCACCGTGTGCAGGCTCTTCATCAGCGAGTCGGCCGACGCCAGGTTCGACTTCACGCTCGACATGATGAGCGGCACGTCCTGGTTCACCGTGGCCATCATGTTGCTCGTGGTCTTCATCGCCGCGGTCGCGGCAGCCACGGTCACCTGCAGCGACGCCACCAGCTTGTCGATCTGCGCGATCGCAACACGCATGTCGCTCCCCACGCTGTCCACCACCAACTGCATCCGGTTGGTCGTACCGCCCTGTTGCACGCTGGGAATCACGGCGCCCGGCGTGAGCGCCTTTGCCTCGCTCGGGCCGGCCACCAACTCGATGGAGCCGCGGCCGATGTCCAGCGCCGGCGGAACGATCTTCGCCTGCAGGCCTTCCTTGAGTGGCATGGCCGAGCCGTCCTGCAGGCGCCACACGACATCCATTTGCACGCGGAACAACAACTGACCGGTGCTGTCCACCCGCGGCTGAACGTTCCGCACGCGTCCCACATTGAACCCGTTCAGGAAGATCGGGCTCTCCGCCCCAATGCCCTGGACGGCCGCCACATCCGTATACAGCGGGGCCACGTCGCGGCCCCACAGCCGGCCGATCCACAGGAAGCTGGCGATGCCCAGCAGCAGGCCGCCAAACACCAGCAGCCCGACCCGCAGGTCGGTGGTGTCCCACTTCATCTATCCCGCCGCGTCCAAGACGTCATCGTCCTCACGGCCCTACGCCGCCACCCGGAAACCGTCGTCGTCCCAATCCCAAACCGCGTCCGCGAACTCATGCAGAATACTATCCTTCCGGTGGGTGGCAATCAGGAGAGTCTCGCACTGGGCCCGGCACAGGGACAGCAGCCGTCGCGTCTCGCGCGTATCCACCGACGCCAGCGGGTTTTCCAGCAGCATCAACGGCTGCTGCGCCGCCAGCGCCCGAGCCAACGTCGCGGTCTGACGCACCTCCGCCGGCAACGACGCCGGACGCGTATGCTCCCACATGGAGAGGTGCATGATGTCCAGCGTCTTCTCCGTTCGCGCGATGGCTTCCGCGGTCGAGAGTCCGGTGGCGAACACCAGCGGCACGATGATGTTCATGCGCAACGTCATGTTCGCCACGAGTCCGTCCGGTTCCAGCGCGCTGCCGATGGTCCGCCGCAGGGCGCGCGCCTCGGACCGGCCCAGCACCCACGGCTCCACGCCCTGCACCGTGACGCGGCCGGACACCGGCTCCGAAAATCCGAGGCACAGCCGCAGCAGCGGCGCCGACCACGCCGAACGCGTCTTGATGAGGTGCAGGGTGCCGCGCGGCACCTGAAAGCTCACCGGCCGCTCCCAGCGCGGGGCCGAGCGTTCGCCCTGGACCTCGGCGAAGTCGATTACGACGTCCATAGCGCCAACGTGATCGTGAAGATGGCGGACACCGCGAACACGTAGACCATCGCGATCACCACGCCCTTCGTGACGCTCTGTGGAATCGCCGCCGGCGTGCGCGCGGCGCGCAGACCCGCCCAGCAGCAGATGATCGCCGTGCCCAGTCCGAATGCCGCACCCTTGGTGAGTACCAGGAACACGTCGCCGGGGGACAAACCCAGTCGCAGCGACTCCAGATAGTCGCCGGGAGGCAGGTGCGCCAGCAACCACGTCGCGACCAGCCCGCCCGTAATGGCGATCGCGTCGAAGTACATCGCCAACAACGCCACCGAGATTGCGGAGCCGATCAGGCGCGGCAACACCATGAGTTGCACGGGGTCCACGCCCAGCGCCTCCAGCGCCGTCACCTCGCCCATCACCCGCGCCGTCGCCAACTCCGACGCAATCGCGGTACCCGAGCGGGCCACCACGATGATGGCGGCGAACAGCGGGCCCAACTCGCGCACGATCACCGTCGCCAGGATCTGCCCCAACGCCTCCGATACGCCGAACCGCACCGCTTGCGCATGCGCCTGGGCGATGACCAGAGCGCCGATGAGTAGCGCCAGGCCGGCGATGATCGGCATGGCGTCTACCGCCGTGAACCGCACCTGCATGAACAGGCTGCGCCAACTGAGATTGCGCGCGTTGCGGGGCAGGCTCAGCATGGCGCGGACGCAGGACCCCACAAACCGGACGGCCTCCAGCGCGTCGTTGCCGGTGCCGCGCGCTTTGCCGCCCAGGGCGGTGATTCCGGTGAGGGTGATTTCGCGGGTAGCCATGGCCAGTGAGCCAAGCTCGGCGACTTCTATTCAAGGGGCAAGCCTTCCATATTTACCTCTGCCGATGGCACCACCCCCGCCGCCCCAGTCAGGCACGACGCCTCCGGCCAGCGTCGTTTTCGATACCCGCGCCCTCAATCGCACGCTGCGGCGCATGGCGGATGAGATTGTCGAGCTCAACGACGGCACGGACGGCCTCATCATCGTCGGCATTCAACGGCGCGGCGTCCAGTTGGCCCAGCGCATTGTCTCGCTCATCGCCGAACGCGAAAAGGTGACGGTGCCGCAAGGCGCGCTCGACATCACGTTGTATCGCGACGATCTCCAGACGGTGGGGCCTCGGCCCGTCGTTGGGCCAACGATCATTCCGGTGGACATCGACGGCCAGCATGTCGTCATTGTGGACGACGTGCTGTACACGGGCCGCACCATCCGCGCCGCGCTCGATGAACTGGCGGACTTCGGCCGGCCGCGGCGCATTGCGCTCGCCGTCGTGATCGATCGTGGCGGACGCGAACTGCCCATCGCGCCCGACGTCGTCGGCAAGAAGATGGATGTGCGGCCCGACCAGCGCGTGGACGTCCATGTCAACGAACTCGACGGCAAGGACGCGGTGATCCTCGCCCCAAGGACTCCCGAATGAGCCCCACGGGATGACCGCCCCACTCGGGAAGGATCTCCTTGGCATCGAGCCACTGTCGCCGGATCAAATCCAGCTGATCCTCGACACCGCGGAACCGTTCAAGGAGATCAGCGAGCGCGCCATCAAGAAGGTGCCCACGCTCCGCGGCGCGACGATCGTGAATCTCTTCTTCGAGGCCTCCACCCGGACACGCGTGTCGTTCGAGTTCGCCGAGAAGCGCCTGTCGGCGGACACGGTCAACGTCGCGGCATCAGGGTCCAGCGTGTCCAAGGGCGAGACCCTCGTGGACACGGCGCGCAATCTCGAAGCCATGCGCATCGACATGGTGGTCATCCGCCACGGCGCGTCGGGCGCGGCGCACTTTCTGGCGCACCGCATCGAGTCCAACGTCATCAATGCCGGCGACGGCACGCACGAGCATCCCACGCAAGGCCTGCTGGACCTGCTGACGCTGCGGGATCACTTCAAGCGCCTCAAGGGCCTGAAAGTCTGCATCGTCGGCGACGTGCTGCACTCACGCGTGGCGCGCTCCAACATCTGGGGACTCCAGAAAATGGGCGCGGAAGTGGCGGTGTGTGGACCGCGCTCGCTGCTACCCAGTTCCATCAAGGACTTCGGCGTCACCGTCTTCGATCGGGTGGACGAGGCCATCCAGTGGGCCGACGCGCTCAACGTGCTGCGCCTCCAGCTCGAGCGGATGCAGGCGGGCTACATCCCGTCGCTGCGCGAGTACAACCGCGTCTTCGGCATTTCGCGCGAGCGGCTCGAGCGCGCCAGGAAAGACATCCTCGTCCTGCATCCCGGCCCCATGAACCGCGGCGTCGAAATCGATTCTGACGTCGCCGACGGACCCTTCAGCGTGATTCTCGATCAAGTGACCAACGGCGTGGCCATTCGAATGGCCGTCCTGTATCTGCTCTCGGGCGCCAAGCCTGAACTGGCGGAGCAGGCCAAGGGGGGCCAGCCATGAGCGGCCACGAGCGTCGCATGTCTGACGTCGGCAAGCGAGCCCTGATTCTCAAAGGCGGGCGCGTTGTGGACCCGTCACAGAACAAGGACGAAGTCGCGGATGTCGCCATCATCGACGGCAAGATTGATGCAATTGCTCGCGGCTTGGCCGAAGGTGCCGCCGAGTACGAGGTGATTGACTGCGGTGGGTTGGTTGTCTCGCCAGGCTTCATCGACGTGCACTGTCACTTGCGCGAGCCGGGCCGGGAAGAAGTCGAGACCATCGCCACCGGCGCCGCGGCGGCGGCTGCCGGCGGCTTCACCGCCGTCTGCGCCATGCCCAACACCGACCCGGTCACCGACAACCAGGCCGCCGTCGGCTTCGTCGCACGTCAGGCGCAGCGCGCTGCGATGGCCCGCGTCTATCCGATCGGCGCCATCTCGCTGGGCCAGAACGGCGTTGCGCTCGCGGAATTCGGCGAGATGGTCGGGGCCGGGGCGGTGGCCGTCAGCGACGACGGCAAGCCGGTGGTGAGCGCACAACTCATGCGCACCGCGCTCGAATATGCGCGCACGTTCAACATTCCCGTCGCCGACCACTGCGAGGAGCCGACGCTCGCCTTCGGCGGCGCCATGAATGAGGGCATCGTGAGCATGCGCCTCGGTCTCAAGGGCATCCCCGCTGAAGCCGAGGAGATCATGGCTATCCGCGACATGCTCCTCGCGCGCCTCACCGGTGGCCACATCCATCTCTGCCACATGAGCACCAAGGGCTCGGTGGCGCTGATCCGGTGGGGCAAGGAACAGGGCATCAACGTGACGTCCGAGGTCTGCCCGCACCACTTGTCGCTCACGGAGGACGCCGTTGGCGACTACGACACCCACGCCAAGATGAACCCGCCGCTCCGGACGGCGGCCGACGTGGAAGCACTGCGCGGCGCGGTGAAAGACGGCACCATCGACGTGATCGCGACGGACCACGCGCCGCACCACTACGACGAGAAGGAACGCGAGTTCGCCGACGCGCCCAACGGCATCGTGGGCCTCGAAACCGCGCTCGCGGTGAACGTCACGTGGCTGGTGAAGTCCAGGGTGATCACGCTGCCAATGCTGGTCGAGCGGATGTCCTGCACGCCGGCGCGCATCTTTCACCTCCCGGGCGGTACGCTCAAGAAGGGCGCCCCCGCGGACGTCACGGTCTTCGACCCCGCGGCAGACTGGAAGGTGGAGGCGTCCCAGTTCCGGACCAAAGGCCGCAATACGCCGTATCAAGGGATGACACTCACCGGACGGACCCACGTCACCGTCGTGGACGGCCGCGTCGTATACCGTTTGGCGCACTAGCTTTCCTTCAGGACCCCAGCGGACGAAGTCGTGACGCCTCCCAAGAAATCGCGAACGCCGGTTCCCCAGTCGAAGTCGAGTCCCTCCTCGACGACAGCCCAGTCGTCGCGGATGGATGTCGTCATGCGAATTGTGGCGGAGCGCGCCAAGTACGAGACCTTTCTGCGCGAGCTGGACAGGGACAGCGGCTCCAAACCGGCCAATGTCGTGGCACGCGTTCGGGCCGACTACGCGGCCCGGCTTGCCAGCATCATGGAACAGCTCAAGGCCAGTCAGGATCTACTGGCTCGGCACGCCGCCTCGCTCACGACGCAGCTCCAGAAACTTCAAGAGGCGGAACAACGCTTCCTGGACGAGGCCGCCGAGCTGGACCTCAGGAAGCAGGTCGGCGAACTCCCCGAATCGGAGTGGTCGACTGCCGTTGAACGCGTCAGGGCCGACGCATCGAAAATTAAGGCACAGCAAGAGGTTACCGCTGGCGATATCAAGCGAATTCGAGACGTGATCGACAGCCTGTCGGTCTCCTCCGGGGCCGGCACTCCCACGCCCGTTGCCACGCCAGCCGTCGACGAACTTGCCTTTCTCAAGGCCGTGGTGGGACCCACCACCGTGCCGCTCCCGGTGCCGCCGCGCATCAAGCCCATTGGCCCGCCGCCGCGGCAGTCCACCAAAAGTCCGGCGCCGCACGCGTCGACGACGCCCGCCGAGCCGCTCATCGAGCCGGACCCGATGTCGGTGCCCTCAGCACCCGTGTCCGAGTCGAAGCGCGCCACGGTGCCCACGCCAAAAACCGAGGCCTTGATCGAGAAGCCCGCCGCGGACCTCACCTTCAAGGGGATCCCGGCCACCAAGAAGGCCAAGTGCCCCAAGTGCAGCGGCCTGAACATCCCGTCGGACTGGTACTGCGTGCACTGCGGCGCGGAGTTGGCGATCTAGCAAAAAAAACCAGCCCCCAAAAGGGCTGGTTCGCCTGCGTCCTGGTGCCGCGCGACTTACTTGGCGCGAGCCAGTCTGCTCTTGTGGCGCGCGGCGGCGTTCTTGTGAATCAGGCCTTTGCGCGCGGCGCGGTCCAGCAGAACAGTGGCCTCGAGGCGTGCATCAGCCGACGAGCCCGTGGTCTTGGCCTTCTTGAGCGCCGTACGAAGCTCAGCGCGTTGGGCGCGATTTCGAATCGCGGCCGAACGGGACTTGCGCATCGCCTTTTTGGCGCCAGCGAGATTTGGCACTAAAAACTCTCCCGAATTTCTGATGAAATGCGCCAAGGGCGCGACGAAATCGCGCTCTGGCGCGAGGGCGGAATCCTAGGCCTCGACAGGGCGGATGTCAAGGCAGCGCTTTGACTTCGGACGTGCTCGTCACTACTATTTCGGCACGAAAATCAGCGTCGGTATCGCGCGGGCTTCCGTCTACCCAAGAGGCGATTGGACACGTTTCAGACAATCCTCTTCGTCGCCCCCGTCCTGCTGTTCTCGGTGATCGCGCACGAGATTGCGCACGGTTACGCCGCGCTGAAACAAGGTGACCAAACAGCGCTCTTGCTGGGTCGCCTCTCGTGGAATCCCATTCGCCACATTGATCCGTTTCTCACGATCCTCATGCCGCTGATCATGGGGTTCGCGACCGGTTGGCGGATCATGCTCGGCGGCGCCAAGCCGGTACCCGTGAATCCGAGCAACTACCGCAACCTCAAGCGCGGCGACATCATCGTCTCGCTCGCGGGCGTGTTTGTGAATCTCCTCATCGCCATCGCGTGCACGCTGGGCATCGCGCTCTTCGGTGGTCTCGCAGCGATTGCGCCGGTCACCGGCAAGACCGTGGGTGTCATCCAGGTGATGATGATCTACGGCGTCGGGATCAATCTGATGCTCATCGCGTTCAACCTGATTCCGATTCCGCCGCTCGACGGCTCGCACGTCATGAAGTACCTGTTGCCGCCGGCGTGGTCGCTGCGGTACCAGGCCATGACGCGCTATGGCCTGGTGATTCTCGTGCTGCTGCTCAGCTTCGGCAGCGGTCTGCTGGAGATGTGGATGCGGCCGGCGATGTGGGCGCGGATGGCGATGCTCACGTCAGTGTCGCGCTTCATCGATCCTTCGGCGGAGCAGTGGTTGCGATGACATCGATCAATCCGGAAATCGTCGTCAGCGGCGGCTCCGCGTATGTGCCCAGTCGCGAGTCGCGAGTCACGAGTCACGACTCTGCGTTCGTCGTCGAGCTCTCGGCATTTTCGGGCCCGCTGGATCTCCTCCTCGCGCTCATCCGCGACGAGAAAGTGGACATCTACGACATCCCGATTGCGCGCGTGGCCGAGCAGTTCTTGCTGCGCATTCGCACGCTGGGGCTGAACGACGCGGCCGATTACCTCGAGATGGCGGCGCGCTTGCTGCGTATCAAGGCGCAGATGCTCCTGCCGCGCGGCGAGGGCGACGACTGGGAGGATCCGCGGGCCGAGCTCGTGCGCCGCTTGCTGGAATACCAGCAAATGCGCGAAATCGTGGACGTCCTCGAGCACAGGGCGGACGAACGCCGCCGCCAGTTTGCGCGCGCGTATCTGCCGACGGAGGCCGCGCCCCCGCAGGCGCCCTTGGCGCTCTCACTCTCCGAGCTCCTCTCTGCCGTTGACCGCGTGCTGCGGTTCGTGCGCGAGCCCAACATGCACGAGGTGGTGGCGCGACCGCTGGACGTGCCGGCGGCGATCGACCTGATCCGTTCGTTGCTGGCGCTCAAGGCGCGACTGCGCTGGACCGATGTCGTCCGCGCCGACGCCGCGCCGTGGCAGGTGCTGTCCGCGTTGCTTGGCTTGCTCGAACTGGCGCGCCTGGGTGAGCTGCGCGTCGCGCAGCCGCGTCCGTTCGCGAACGTGGAGATCTCCCGTGACCCCACTAGCGAAGCTGCTTGAGGCCGCGCTCTTCGCGAGCGCGCGCCCGGTGCCGCTGGATGAACTCGCGGCGCTCGACGCCGAGGTGTCCCCGGCGGCGCTGCGGGCGGCCCTCGACGAAATCCGCGTCCACTATGACTCGGAAGGCCACGGAGTAGAACTCACCGAAATCGCTGGTGGGTGGCAGGTGCTCACGCGCAGCGAGTACACCGAAGCCATCGAGCGCGCGCAGCTGGCGGCGCGCCCGCAGCGGCTTTCGGCGGCGGCGCTCGAGACGCTGGCCATCGTCGCGTACCGGCAGCCGATCGGACGCTCCGAGATCGAAGACATTCGCGGCGTCAACGTCGGCAGCATCCTCAAGTCGTTGAACGAGCGTGGGCTCATTGACGTCGTGGGGCGGGCGGAGGGGTTGGGACGGCCGCTGTTGTACGGGACGACGCCGCTGTTTCTCGAGCACTTCGCGCTGCGGCACCTGGAGGAACTGCCGCGCGCTGACGAATTGGCCATCGCGATGCGTCCGCGTCTCGCCGACGCGCCTCCGTCTGCCGATGAGACAGCGGCCGATGCGTCCCCCTGAGGGCGAAGACCCGAAAGCCGACAGCCGACAGCCGAGTCAAGGCGCATCCAGCGCGCCCTGGCGCGCGCCGGTGTGGGCGTTGGGCGCCCAAAATGCGCCCCGGGGCTAACGCACGATCGGCAGTCCGCGACTGCGCCTGATAGAATCGATGGCCGCTCGGGCCCCCTGCGAGGACGCCCCCGGTGGCTGCCACCGAATCGTGCGTCCGAGCATGAAGACGCCGAAATGCTCGCGCGGGATACCGCCGACGCGCTCGCGCGCATCACCGCACACCTTCCACAGGTTCCGGGTTTCGGCGGAGCGGACCATGAGCCAATGACCGGTGTCTGCGCTGACTCGGAACGTCGCGGCGTAAGTGCCTTGGTTATCCCCGAGATCGATCTGCCGAGCGACGGTCGTGAGGATCGCCGTCGCACGCGCGGTGTCGCCGCTGGTCGCGACATTGACGATTCGATAGTCTGCGACCCAGCGCACGTCACTCATCCACACAAGATCCTCGCACGTGTACACAGAATCGAACATGCCGATGCGGGGCGCACGCGTGGCGACAGACAGATCGAGAAAACGAGCGAACACCGTCTCTGCCTGCTCCGCAGACTGAGGCAAACTGGCGGCATCACTGTGCCAGCGTGCTGACGCCAACACGGTGTAGAGGGCACCGCCGAGCACCGCAAGCCCGAGTGCAGGGGCCACTGCTCTCACGGCGGCAAGTCGCTGAGCGGATTGAGGGCTGGCGATTCTCACGGCGGACAGACAACAGGTCTGAAGAATTCCGGATAGAAGTCGCCTGCTCGGCTGAAGTCGTACAGTCCCGTGGTCTTATCCTGGTTTGGCAGGGTCGGAGTGGCCGGCAGGCCATTGTTCGCAATGCCCTGGACTTTCCCAGAGGCGTCCGGCCCAATGTAGAGGCCTGCGTGGCCACCTCTGACAACGACGTCGCCAGCCCGAGCTTCCGTGATGGAGACACGCTCGTAACCGCGAGTCCTCAGTTCGGCGTCGTTGAGCGTGTGGAACATGAGTGTGTTGAGCTTTTCTGTGTTGTAGTCATGCGGCCAAGAGCTGCCGAGAACATCACTAGTGCCTTTCCACGTGAAGTCCGTGCAGTCACCTGTGTTGTTCGACAGATTGCGGGCTGGTTCCTGGCCACCGCGAACCCCGCCTTGAGTGTAGGTCCAGTCTGGCCCCGACATCGCCCAGTGCAGGATCGCATTGCTCTGCTCAACTGAGATTGCCGTGCAGTTTCCCTGTGCGCATGGCTCCTCTGGCTCTCGTCCCGCCTCGACGCTAGAGTCCACATCGAGAGCGGCGTACGGCCCGGAAAGGTGGGACCTGCCGTCCTCGCGCACGCTGAAGTCGGCTCTAAAGGTGGGAGGCGGAATATAGCTGTACTGCCCCGTACCATCGTCCCCACACGACGTTCCAGGCTCAGCCCCCAGGGCGACGTCCTCGATTCCGTAGCCGGACCCGCCACTTCCGCCGCCGCCTTGGCCGCCCGGTTCGCCACCAGCGCTAACGACGCCGCCGCCGCCCGATCCGGGGCAATCATAGAAGCCACCGGATATGAAGCATCCATTGTCGCAGTTGTAGTTGATGCTGGCGTTCAACCCTGTAGTCCCAATGATGCGGTCTGGGATTGACCCGATTTCGTGGACGCCTTACTCGCCCCTAACTTCGGGGCGGAGGTGGCACATGAAGTCGAGCGCGAACGGGGAGCCAGCAGGACGGCGGGAGCGGCGTGAGTTCAGTGCGGACGGCTTGGTGGCGCGGCAGTTCGACGTGAACGGCGTGCGAAGCGACTGGGACACCCGCGACCGACGCGCCTCCGTCCGCCGATGAGGCCGCGGCCAATGCGTCCCCCTGAGGGCGAAGACCCGAAAGCCGACCGCCGACCGCCAACAGCCGAGTCAATGCGCATCCAGCGCGCCCTGGCGCGCGCTGGGGTGGCGTCGCGTCGTCACTCCGAGGAGTTGATCGCCGCGGGCCGCGTTACTGTGAACGGCACAGTGGCCGAGATCGGCCAGAGCGTCGTGCCGGGCACTGACGTCATTCGCGTGGACGGCAAGCCGGTGCAGCCGCCGGTCGACGCGGAGTGGATAGTGCTGAACAAGCCAGCTGGTATCATGACCACGCGCTCCGATCCGCGGCATCGCAAGACGGTGTTCGATCTCGTGCGCCCCGTGCGCGGACTCACCTACGTGGGCCGGCTCGACTACATGACGGAGGGTGTGCTGCTGCTGACTACGGACGGCAAGGCGGCGCACGCGTTGACGCACCCCAGCGGTGGTGTCGAGCGCACGTACGTGGCGATCGTGTCCGGCGACGTGGATGCGGCCGTGAAGCAGGCGCGCCGCGGCGTGGATCTGCCGGACGGGCCGGTGCAGGCGAGCGACGTTCACTCCGTGCCCATCAAGGGTGGCCTCCACGAGTTTCACGTCACCATCACCGAAGGCCGCAAGCGCGAAGTGCGCCGGCTGTGCACGGCACTTGGCCTCGACGTGGAGCGCCTCATTCGCACGCGCTACGGCCCGGTGGAACTTGGCAAGCTGCCCGTTGGCAAGAGTC
>JBBTFS010000043.1:11983-14146 GCA_038060705.1 Gemmatimonadota bacterium | reverse complement strand
ATTCGCACGCGCTACGGCCCGGTGGAACTTGGCAAGCTGCCCGTTGGCAAGAGTCGGTCGCTCACCGAGGGAGAGCAGGCGGAGTTGACTAAACTCATTGGCGGCGCGAGAGGGAACTACTGAGGGCCGCCGCGGTTCTACTTCCAAGACCCATTTCCGGAGCGTTCGTGGCAACCAAGTCGCAGCCCGTAATGGCCCCGCCGGGCCAGACCCCGCAGTCCACCGCGGATTCGCGCCTGGTGCAGGACGTCACGCGCCAAGTGGCCCGGCGCGTGGTGGGTCAGGACTATATGGTCGAGCGCCTGCTCATCAGCATCCTCACCGGGGGCCACGTGCTGCTGGAAGGCGTGCCTGGCCTGGCCAAGACGCTCACCGTCCGGACGCTGGCGGAAGCGATCGACACCACGTTCCAGCGCATTCAGTTCACGCCCGACCTGCTGCCCGCGGACGTCGTCGGCACGCAGGTGTACGACCAATCGTCGGGCAAGTTCCTCGTCAAGAAGGGCCCGATCTTCGCCAACATCATTCTCGCCGACGAGATCAATCGCGCGCCGGCGAAAGTTCAGGCCGCGCTGCTGGAAGCGATGCAGGAGAAGCAGGTCACCATCGGCGGCACCACGTACAAGCTGGACGAGCCGTTCCTCGTTCTCGCCACGCAGAATCCGATCGAGCAGGAGGGCACGTACCCGCTGCCCGAAGCCCAGGTGGACCGCTTCATGCTCAAGCTCCGCGTCGGCTACCCGACCCGCGAGGAAGAAAAGGAGATCATGCGTCGCATGGCCGGGGGCGAGCCCATCGCGGTCGAGAAGATGGCGTCGCCGGTGGCGATCATGGAGGCGCGCAAACGCATCTCCGAGCTGTATATGGATGACCGCATCGTGGACTACATCGTGGACATCGTCCATGCCACGCGCGATCCCAAACAGTTCGGTATGGACGAGCTGACGCCGCTCATCGAGTTCGGCGCCAGCCCGCGGGCGACGATTGCGCTCGCCCAGGCATCACGCGCACATGCGTTCCTGCGCGGCCGGTCGTTTGTCACGCCAGACGACGTGAAGGCCATCGGGCCGGACGTGTTGCGGCACCGCGTGCTCACGACCTACGAGGCCGAGGCGGAGGAAGTCTCGAGCGACGACGTGGTGACCAAGATTCTTGGGAGCATCGAGAGTCCCTGATGAGAGAGGAGGGAGGAGAGAGGAGAGAGGAGAGAGGAGCCTTGATGGCGCGGCATTCGAGTGTCATGCGCACTGCGTCTTGGCGTGGACACGCATCGGGTCGAGCCTCACAGCTCCGAGCTCCTCTCTCCTCTCCGGGAATAGCGCCGGACCTTCTCAGGCAAGTCAGGCTCCTGGAGCTGAGAACGCGGGGTTTGGTCCACGCTGTCTTCGCCGGCGAATACCGCTCCGTGTTCAAGGGGCAGGGCATGGAGTTCTCCGAGGTGCGCGAGTACCAGCCGGGCGACGAGGTGCGCAGCATCGATTGGAACGTCACGGCCCGGATGCGCCGCCCGTACGTGAAGCGCTACGTCGAAGAGCGTGAACTCACCGTGATGATCGCCGTGGATCTCTCGGGCTCAGGTCAGTTCGGCACGCGCGGCCGGTTCAAGTGCGAACTGGCGTCGGAGTTGTCGGCGGTGCTGGCCATGTCGGCGATCCGCAACAACGATCGCGTCGGCACGATGCTGTTCACCGATTCCGTGGAGCACGTCGTCCCGCCACGCAAGGGCCGTCGCCACGCGCTGCGGCTGATTCGCGACATGCTCGTGTTCCGTCCCAGGGGCCTGGGCACGGATATCGGGGGGGCGACCGAGTACCTCAACAAGATGCTTCCCAGCAAGGCCATCGTGTTCCTCGTGTCGGATTTCCTGTCGCCGGGTATCGAGCGTCCGCTCAAGCTGCTGGCACAGCGCCACGACCTCGTCGCCGTCACCGTGGAGGATCCCAGCGAGCTGGAATTGCCGGACGTGGGCCTGGCGCGCCTGACCGACCCCGAGTCGGGACAGGTCATCGATATCGACACGAGCGATCCCAAGGTGCGGCTGGCCTACGCCAAGCGGACGCACGAGGACGGCGAGGCGCGCAAGAAAATGCTGCGCCGCCTGGCCATCGACGAAGTGCTGGTGCGGACGAACGGCAGCATCATTGAACCACTGTTGCGCTTCTT
>JBBTFS010000043.1:0-11883 GCA_038060705.1 Gemmatimonadota bacterium | reverse complement strand
GCAGTGGTTGGACCAGACGGCGTCGTATCACGTGGCCGCTTGGAACGTCGGCCGGCAATTGGCTGTGTTCGCCGATGTGGTCGTCATGTGGAACACGCCGGCGTCTCGCGGCGAGCGGCGCGTGCCGCTGGCCAACGTCGGCGTGTTCGTCCGCGGCGTCCTGCCGGCGGACAGCGCGCTGCGGGTGCCCAAACCGGCCCGTCCGCTCTGGGAGACACGCGCATTCCCGTGGTGGCTCCTGGCGCTCGCGGCGGTGGCGCTTGGACTGGCGCTGTGGTGGTGGCTGCGCCGTCGCAAACGGCCGGTTGTCGCGATCGCGCCCGCAATCGACCCGTACGATCGCGCCGCCGCCGACTTCGCGCGCATCGAGGCCATGGGGCTCGTGGATGCCGGCGAGCGGACGCGCTTCGTGTCGCTCGTGATCGAGGTGTTGCGCGACTACCTCGCGGCCCGCTACCCCGACGCGCGTCTGGCGCTCACCAGCCGTGAGCTGCTCTCGTCGCTGCGACGCCGCCCGGCCGTGACGCCGGATGCGCTCGCGCGCGTCCTGCACGACGCGGACTTGGCCAAGTTCGCCGGCCTTGCCCTGGCCGAGGATCGCGCCCGTGCCGTGGCGCGCGACGCCCGGGCGATCGTCGACCGGGAACACGCGGCGTCGCAGCCGCGGCCCGTGGCGCAGGCGGCCGCATGATGGACCTCGTCGGCATCCAGTTCGCCACTCCGTGGGCGCTGCTGCTCCTGGCCGCGTTCCCCGCATGGTGGCTGTGGCGACGCCGCCGCCCGACGCCGGCCATCACGTTCTCGCGCGTCAGCGTGCTGGCCGCCGGCCCGCGCGCGGGCCGCGTCATTCCGCGGTTGCTCTTTGTACTCCGGAACGCCGTCCTCATCGGCTGTGTGTTCGCGCTGGCGCGGCCGCGCTCGGGCGCGCGGGCCGAGGACGTCAGTACAGAAGGCATCAACATCGTCATCGCGTTCGACATCTCCAGCTCGATGCTGGCGCAGGACTTCCAGCCGCAGAACCGGCTGGAGGTCGCGCGCGAGAAGGTCCGTCAGTTCGTCTCCATGCGTCAGAGCGATCGCATCGGTGTCGTGGCGTTCTCCGGCGAAGCGCTGACGCAGGTGCCGCTCACCACGGACTATCCCGTCGTGATGACCGCGATTGCCAACCTGCAACCGGGCCAACTGGAAGACGGCACGGCGATCGGCACCGCCATCGCCACGGCGGCCAATCGCCTCAAGGATGCGCCCGGCGCGTCGCGCGTGATGGTGCTGCTCACCGACGGCGTGAACAACCGCGGCGCCATCGACCCGCGCACGGCGGCGCGCGCCGCGGCCGCCGTCGGCGTGCGCATCTACACCATCGGCGTCGGCACCGAAGGTATGGCGCCCGTGCCGGTAGGGCGCGGCCTCTTTGGCCTGCGCTACGAGATGCGCCCGGTGGAGATCGACGACGCGCTCCTCACGGAAGTCGCCCGCGTGACCGGTGGACGCTACTACCGCGCCCGTGACGCGGCGGCGCTGGATCGCATCACCAACGAGATCAATCGCCTGGAACGCGTTCCGCTCCAGACGCGCAGTTACATGCGCTTCACGGAACTGTTTCGCTGGCCGTTGGTGCTCGCGCTCGTGGCGCTGACGGGTGAGATGTTGCTTGGCGCGCGTCGCGGCCCCTTGCCAGCATGAACATGAGCATCCAGTCACCAGTCACCAGTCACCAGTTACGCCGATGAGTTTCGACTATTGGTGGCTTTTGCCGCTGGCCGTGGTCCTTCCGATCGCGATCGTCTGGCTGCACGGCCGCGGCGAGCGGGACCGGCGCGCGCGCATGGCTCGGCTCGGTGACGACGCGGTCGTCCAGCGGTTGCTGCCGTCCGGCGCGCCGGCCACCGCGCGCGGCCGCGCGTGGCGGCTTGCGGCCGTCGGCGCGTTGGCGGGCATCGGTTTGTCCGGCCCGCGATGGGGCGTGGAACAGACCGTGGTGCGTGTGCGTGGGCTGGACATGGTGTTCGCGCTCGACGCATCGCTTTCCATGCTCGCCGCCGACGACAAGCCCAGTCGCCTGGAACGCATGAAGCAGGAAGTGCGTCGCCTGCGCGCCATGTCCGGCGGCGATCGTGTCGGACTCATCGCGTTTGCGGGCCGCAGCTACGTGCTGTCGCCGCTCACCATTGATGCCGGCGCCCTGGATCTCTTTCTCGACAACCTCGACCCGTCCGTCGTGGGTCAGGCGGGGAGTTCACTGGCGCGCGCGATCCGTCAGGGCACCGACCTGTTGTCGCTCTCCAAGGGCGGCGCGGACAAGGCGCTTGTCATCATGAGCGACGGCGAGGCGTTCGAACCCGTGGAGGACGTCACCGCGGAGGCGCGGCGGGCCGCGCAGCAGGGCATCAGCATCGTCACCGTCGGGTTCGGCACGCAGACGGGCGCGCGCATCCCGATTCCGGCCGCGAGCTGTCCGGATCCGCGCAAGCCCTGCGCTGGCGTTCCGGATTTCAAGAAAGACGAGAATGGCCAAATCGTGATCACCAAGTACCAGCCGGAATTCCTGCGGTCGGCCGCCGAGGCCGCCAATGGCACGTTCATTGACGCCGCCCGCACCGACAAGCCCACGCGCGTGCGCGCCGCGTTGGCGTCGCTGCGGCGCCAGCAACGGCTCGCGTCCGCCGGCGAAACCCGCACGCCGCGCTATCAATGGTTCGTTCTGCCGGCGCTCCTGCTCCTGGCGTTCGAGACAGTACGCGGAGAACGCGGCCGTCGTCGTCGGCCGGCGCCGGTCGCGACGCCGCTTGGCGCCACGGCCACGGTGGTGCTGACGCTGCTCATCGTCGGCGGGTGTGCTGGTCAGCATCGCACCGCGGCCGCCGCCCGGGCATTTCATGGCCGTCAGCCTGCGCAGGCCGCGGCGCTGTACCGGGGCGCGATCGACGCGGGCGACCGGACCATTCATACCATGTACAACTACGGCACGTCGTTGCTGGCCGCGGACTCGTTGCGCCTGGCGGCTGAAGTGCTGGAGCGTGCTGCCGACACGCAGGTGGACGAGATCAGGTATCGCTCGCTGTTCAACCTCGGTCTCTCGCACCTCCGCCGCGGACTGGAGTTGCCGCCCCAGCAGGCGAACGAGCCGCTGGACGCGGCCCTCGCTACATATAAGAAGGTGCTCCTCCTGCGTTCGGGCGATCCGGACGCCAAGTGGAACTACGAGCTCGCCCTGCGAGAACGACACAAGGGCGGCGGTGGTGGCGGAGGCGGCTCTGACGCGAACAACCCGCAGCCCTCGCCGGAGCAGCAGTCGGAGCGGCCCAGCGGCGGGTTGGGTGAGAAACAGGCGGAGCAGCTCTTGGGCAGTGCGGCTCGGGAGGAGCGCGACGTGCAGCAGAAACGCCAGCAGAAGACGCGGGTCGAACCGCCGCGGGGCGGCAAGGACTGGTAGTGCTCGTCGCCGCCGTGTTGGCGCAGATGGCGATCGTCACGCACGCGCCTGACACCGTACGGGCGTGCGACGCCGTCGAAGTGTCCGTCGCGGTCAGCGGGCCGGCGAACGACCAGCCGCGGCTGATGCCGCCGTCGTTCCGTCCGTTCGACGTTCTTCGCGCCGGCGCTCCCCGGGTGGTCTATGATCGCGGCGGCCGCGCGTCAGTGATCGTCGAGTACCAGTTCGTCATCACGACCGACCGCACCGGGCGCTTCACGATTCCGGCGTTCGAGGCACGGTCACGCGGCGGCAGCATTGCCGGCAAGCCGCACACGGTGACGGTGCTCCCCATGCGGTTGATGCTGTTGCGCGGGCCAGCCGTGGTTGCGCGCGCGCGTATCGACACCGGCACCGAACTCGGCCTCGCGACCCAGGCCGCCGAGACCGTGTACGTCGGGCAGCAGGCAACCTACGAAGTCGCCGTGTTCCTCAACCAGGTCACACGCGATCGACTGCGCCGCAATCCCACGTTCTATCCGCCGGAGATGCAGGCGATGCTCGCGTACGACCTGCCGCCGTCAGCGCAGGGATTCCGGCAGCGATCGGGCTCCCAGTGTTTCGACGCGCTGGTCTATCGTCGTGCCGTGTTCCCGTTGGTGCCGGGCCGCATCGTCATTCCACCGGCGCAACTCGTGTACAGCACCGCGTTGTCGACCACCAGTCTCTTCAGCCGCGAAGAAAGCCACGAACTCCAGACGGACAGTGTCTCGATCGTCGCCGTGGATCCGCCGCGCGAGGGCCGGCCTGCCGAGTACTCTGGAGCGGTGGGCAGCGTGCGCCTCGAGTCGCGCGTGGATAGCGTCGCGTCGCGTGTGGGCGATCCCATGCTCTTCACGGTTCGCGTCGCTGGCACCGGGAACGTGAAACTCTTCCCGCGACCCACCGTGCGCATTCCGTGGGCCGGCCTGGTCGCGGCCGACGAGCGCGTCAGCGTGGATTCCACAAGCGCGCGCATCGGCGGCGTGAAGGAGTTCGACTGGGTGCTCACGCCGCGCATCGCCGGCGAGTTCGACGTGCCTCCGGTGCGGTACGGCTATTTCGATCCCAGTCGCCGGCGCTACGCGGTGGCCGTGGCGCCGGGAGACCGCCTTCGCGTCGCGACCGGCGCGTTGGCCAACGCCGACACCGGTCAGGCCGAGGGCCCGCTCTCCATCCGCACCGCGTACTTGGGACCAACATCGGCGTCGCCGCAGTCCAGCCCGATGTTCTGGCTGGCGCTGGCGCTGGCGCCGCTGCCCGCGCTGCTCTCACGTGTGCGTCGGCGCGTGAAGTCGCCCGCCGCCGTCGTCGCGCGCGACCCGATGCAGGCCCTCACGGACGCTGCTGCGTCGGACGCTGCTGCGTCCAACGATGCCGTCGCGCTCCGGCGCCACTACGTCCGCGCACTCGCACAACGACTGGGCTGCCGTCCATCCGACTTCACGCATCCAGGCGCGCTCGAGCGTGCGTTGCGCCGCGCCGGTGTGTCCGAAAGCACGGCGACCCGTGCTGAAGCTCAGCTGCGCGAACTGGATGCCGCGGCGTATGCCCAAGGCGGTGTGCTCCCGCTTGGCGCTGCCAGGAACGCCAACCAGCTGGCGCACGCGGTCAACGCGGAAGCCTTGTCGCGTGCGGAACTGCCGTTCTGGATTCCGGTCGTGCTCATCGGCGCAATACTGGCCACAGCCACCGTGGCCATCGCGTCCGATTCAGCCAGCGTCTCGTTTGCCAGCGGCGTTTCCAGCTATTTGCGCCAGGACTACCCGGCCGCCCGATTGGCGTTCACGCAAGCCGCTTCGCTCGATCCGCGATCGGCCGAGTCGTGGGCCAACTTTGGCACCGCGTCGTGGGCCGCCGCGGACACCGCGTCCGCGGTCCTCGGCTGGCGTCAGGCATTGTCACTGGATCCCGGCGCACGCGACCTGCAGGCGCGCATCGGCGCCCTGCGTCCGGTGGACGCGTCGTCGCCGGGGTGGGTGCCCGCGATGCCGGCGCATCTCATGGTCTGGCTGTTCGCGGCGCTGTGGCTTGCCGCGTGGACCCTGGCCTGGATTGGCCGACGCTCACTGGACACGCTGACGCGGCAGACCGCGCCGCTCGCGGTGCTCGCCGTGTTGGTCGGCCTCATCGCCATCAAGATCGACGACAAAGTCTCCGGCGCGGACACCGCCGTGATTCGCCAACGGCTCTCGCTCTCCACCGATCCGGCGATGGGCATGGACCGCGGGCCCACGGTGTCCGTCGGCGAAATGGTGCGCGTGGCGGGCCGCCGCGGATCGTGGGTGCGCGTGGAGGCCGCCGACGGTCGCTCGGGTTGGGTGTCGGACGCGCAGGTGGTCCTCATCGCCGACCGACGCATCCCGCGCGACTGACGCTCGCTAGCTTGCCGTCATGACGTCCACTCTGCCGCGCACGGCCGCCGCCGCGGGTTCCAGCCGCATCGCCGTGTTGTCGCCAGCGGTGGCTGACCAGATCGCCGCGGGCGAAGTGGTCGAGCGTCCCGCGTCCGTGGTGAAGGAGCTGATCGAGAACGCCCTCGATGCCGGCGCCACCGTGATCGATGTTCAGGCCGAGGACGGCGGTCGCCAACGCATCCGCGTCAGCGACGACGGTTCCGGCATGTCGCGCGACGACGCGCTCCTCGCGCTCGAACGCCACGCCACGTCCAAGATCCGTTCCGCGGCCGACTTGGTCGGCGTGCCGACCTTCGGATTTCGCGGCGAGGCGATTCCCGCGATGTGCTCGGTGTCGCAGTTCGAGATCGAGACCGCGGAGACCGACGGCGACGGCACCCGCATCTCGGCTGCCGGCGGGGCGGTGCAGGCCGTTGAGGCCGCGGCGCGTCGGCGCGGCACGACCATCACGGTGGGCCGGTTGTTCTACAATGCGCCGGCCCGCCAGAAATTCCTGCGCAGCGCGCGCAGCGAGTGGCGTAGCATCCTGGACATCGTGAGCACCATGTCGCTGATGCGTCGCGACGTGCGGCTCACGCTGTCGCACGACAGCCGCGAGGTCATGTCGCTGGCATCGGCGCATTCGCTGCGCGAGCGCATCGCGGCCCTGTGGAGTGCCGACTACGCCGGCCGTTTCGTCGCCGTGGACGACGTCAGCGGCGCCATCCATGTCAGCGGCTTGGTGGAGCGGCCGGCGGATGTGGGAACGTCGTCGCGCCGCGTGCACATCGCCGTGAACGGGCGCCCCATTCGTGACAACGGCATGGTCCGCGCGGCCGAGGCAGCGTACCGCTCGACGATACCGTCCGGTGTGCGGCCAGCGTTGTTCCTCGAGATCGTGGTCCCGGCAGACGCGGTGGACATCAACGTGCACCCCACCAAGGCCGAGGTGCGCTTCCGCGACCGCTGGGTCACCGAGCGCGCCGTCGAGGCCGCCGTGCGCCGCGCCCTTGGCACCATGGAAAGCGCCGCCGTTGTTGGTGCGCCAATGACGCCAATGACGCCAATGATCTGGACGTCTCGTCCGCAAACCGAGTCCGGTCCACTACCGTTGCCGACGTCAGAAGCGCCTCCGGAAGCAGTGCCGGCATTGACCCAGTTGAAGCGGACCTATCTGATGTTTGAAGTCGACTCCGGCGTCGTCCTCATCGACCAGCACTCGGCGCACGAACGCATCCTCTTCGAACAGTTCATGCAGGCGTTCGAACGTGGCGCGAGTCCTTCGCAGAAGCTGTTGTTCCCGCTCACGCTCACACTCTCCGCCGGCGAAGCAGAAGCGCTTGAGCAGAACAGAAAAGCGCTCGAACTGCTCGGCTATGAACTGGGTGCCTTCGGCGGGCAAGCGGTGATCGTCCACGCGGTGCCTGCGCCGCATCCCCGCTTCGACGCCGAACGTTGCCTGCGAGACACGCTGTCCGCCCTGGCCGGTGATCGGCCCGCGGCCGCGTCAGCGCGGCATCAGCATCTCGCCGCCACCGTCGCCTGCAAGGCGGCGATCAAGGCGGGGGACGCGATGTCCACGCCGGAAATGCGCGCACTGTTCGTGGCGCTGCGTGCCTGCGAACTGCCCGCCCACGACGTCCACGGCCGCCAGACCATCGTGCAACTCTCCTGGGATGAGCTCGACCGGCGGTTTGGGCGGCGCTAGTGGAGCAGGCGAGGGCCTCCTCCCTCCTCCCTCCTCCCTCCTCCCTGTAGTGTGCGGTCCCACGGCCGCCGGCAAATCCGCGATCGCGCAGTGGCTGGCACAGCGCCACAATATCCTGATCATCAGCGCCGACTCGCGTCAGGTGTACCGCGGCTTCGACATCGGCACTGGCAAGCCGAGCGCCAGTGAGCAGCAGGCGGTTCCGCACCGCGGCGTGGATGTCGCGGACCCGCGCGAGCGATACTCGGCGGCGAAATGGAATGCCATGGCGCGATCGGCGATTGCCGAAGCGCGGGAGTCCCGGCGCCAACCGGTGATCGTCGGCGGTACGGGGTTCTACATCAGTACTCTGTTTCAGCCGCTATGGCACGAGCCCGAACTCGACCCCGCCGCGCGAACGGCGGTGCAAGCGGCGCTCGCGGCTATCACGACCGACGAATTGCGGCGCTGGTGTACCACCCTGGACCCCGCCCGCGCTCACCTCGGACGTGCCCAGTTGTTGCGCGCCGTGGAGATTGCCCTTCTCACCGGCCATCGGCTCTCCGACCTTCACAAGGCCGGCGCGAGCCAAGCCGACTTCCGTGGTTGCTATCTTCTCGTAGATCCCGGTCCGGAACTCGCCGTGAGCATTGCCGCCCGGACGTCGGCGATGTTCGAAGCTGGGTGGACGCAGGAAGTGACGGGCTTGATGCAGTCAGTGCCCGCGGACGCTCCCGCCTGGAACGCCAGCGGCTACCGCACGGTACGAGAGCACGTCGAAGGAACGGTTCACCGCTCGGCCGCAATCGAAAGAATCATCATCGAGACCAGACAGTTCGCCAAACGCCAACGCACCTGGTTTCGTCATCAGCTGGATGCAACACAGGTCACGCAGCTCGCTCCGAACGCGACAGGTTGGCAAGACGTAGTCGAGAAGTGGATCCGCAGTTGCAGTTCCCAGTCACCAGTTACCAATCCCCAGTCACCAGTTACCAGTCCCTGGTCAGTGTCGCGATGAAAATCGGCATCACCTGTTACCCGACCTACGGCGGCTCCGGCGCCGTCGCCACCGAACTCGGCATGGCGCTCGCCCATCGTGGGCACGAAGTCCACTTCATCACGTACAAACTGCCGTTCCGCCTCCAGGGGTTCCTCCCGCGCGTCCATTTCCACGAAGTGGACGTGGGCCGCTATCCGCTCTTCGAGTTTCCGCCGTACGACCTGGCGCTGGCCGTGCGCATGCACGAGGTGGTGCGTGAGCACAAGCTGGACGTGCTGCATTGCCACTATGCCATTCCGCACGCCACCAGCGCCTGGATCACCAAGGAAATGCTCAAGGCGGATGGCCACGACATCGGCGTGGTCACCACGTTGCACGGCACCGACATCACCATCGTCGGACAGGATCCGTCGTACCACACCATCACCAAGTTCTCCATCGAAAAGTCCGACGCCCTCACCGCGGTCTCCGAGTTCCTCCAGAAAGAAACGCAGCAGGCCTTCGGGTGCACCGCCAGCCGTATCGACGTCGTCCCCAACTTCATCGATCCGGCTGTCTACAATCGAACCGCGCATGACCCCGACCTGAAGAAGCAATTCGACGGCGACCGCAAAGTGCTGATGCACATTTCCAACTTCCGCCCGGTAAAGCGCGTGAAGGACGTGGTGCAGGTCTACGCCAAGGTGAACAAAGTCGTGCCCAGCGTCCTCGTCATGGTCGGTGACGGTCCTGACCGCCAGGACGCCGAGCAAGAGGCGCGCCGCCTCGGCGTGGACGCCAGCGTCCACTTCCCGGGCAAGATCGAGCAGGTGGCGCCGCTGCTGGCCATGGCCGACCTGTTTCTCATCCCCACGGACAAAGAGTCGTTCGGCCTCAGCGCGCTGGAAGCGTTGGCCTCGGGCACTCCGGTCATCGGCACGAACGTTGGTGGGCTGCCGGAAGTCGTCCGCAACGGCGAGACGGGCATGTTGTTCCCGGTCGGCGACGTCGACGCCATGGCCGATGCGGGGATCGCGCTGCTCAAGGACGACGCGCGCTGGCTCAAGATGGGCCGGGCCGCGGCCGCGGATACGCGCGCCCGATTCGCGATGGACGACATCGTCGGGCGCTACGAGCAGATCTACAAGCAGACCGCCACCAAGACGCGATGACGGTGTTTCAAGCCCTGGTGCTCGGCGTCCTCCAGGGACTGTCCGAGTTCCTGCCCATCAGCAGCTCCGCGCACCTGACGCTCGCCCCGTGGCTGTTCGGCTGGCCCGACCCCGGGCTGGACGTGGACGTCGCACTGCACCTGGGCACCCTCGTGGCGCTCGTGTGGTTCTTCTGGCAGGAATGGATGATGCTGGCCAAGGCCGGGTTCTTGATTCTGAAAAAGCGCCGCATCGAGACGGACCTGGAGAAGCGCCTGATGTTCGTCGCCGTGGCCACCGTGCCAGGAGCGGCGGCTGGGTATCTGTTGAAGTCCTACGCCGAGACGACACTGCGGAATCCGGTGATCATCGGCATTGCGCTGATCGTCATGGGCGCGGTGCTGTGGATGGTGGATCGCGCCGCAACCCAGTCGCGGGCCCTCAAGGACCTCACCTGGACCGATGCCGTGCTCATTGGGCTCGCGCAGATGTTCGCGCTGGTCCCCGGCGTTTCGCGATCAGGCGCCACCATCACCGCGGGACGCGCGCTGCGTCTCACTCGCGAGGGCGCGGCGGTCTTCAGCTTTCTCATGAGCCTGCCCATCACGCTGGCCGCCGTGATCGTGGAGACGCCCAAGGCCATTCAACAGCACGGATTCTCGGCGCCGCTCATCGTCGGCGTGATCGCCAGCGCGGTGAGCGGATGGCTGGCCATCTCCGTGCTGCTCAAGTTCGTGGCGCGTCACAGCTACGGCGTGTTTGCGGCGTACCGCTTCGTGTTCGGCGCCATCGTCCTCGCCATCGCGGCGTTCCGAGCGTAGGGATGCCAGCCGTGGCCGAAAGCCGAATGTGGGACGGGCTCTCAGCTCACGCGCTCGCCCGGCGATGCGGCGTGCCGCGCGTCGAAGTGTTCCACGAGACGGAGTCCACCCTGGATGTTGCACACGCGATGGCAACGCGCGGTGCGGAGAGCGGCACGCTGGTCGTCGCCGACCGACAGACTGCCGGTCGTGGACGCATGGGTCGCACGTGGTCCTCGGCGCCCGGCGCGGGCGTGTGGTGCACCGTCATCGAACGGCCAAGCGACACCGCGGCGCTCGACGTCTTGTCCATCCGTGTCGGACTCGGGATCGCCGAGGCGTTGGACGCGATCGCTGGCGAACGCGTGGGACTCAAGTGGCCCAATGACTTGATCGTCGCGGCCGGCAAGCTCGGCGGCATCCTCATCGAGACACGCTGGAGCGGCGAGGCCATCAACTGGGTGGCGGTTGGCGTCGGCGTGAACGTCGTCGCCCCAGCCAACGTCCCAGGCGCGGCCGGCCTGATCGCCGCGCCCGGGTCACGCGTCGCCGTCCTCGCCGCCATCGTCGGCGCGGTGCGGGCGGCCGCGGCCAGGATCGGCCATCTTTCACCGGACGAAGAGGCGCGATACGCAGCGCGGGACGCGTTGCGCGGAAAGCAGATCGCCGAGCCGGCCGCGGGAACCGTGGCCGGAATCGCGCCCACCGGAGAGCTGTTGGTCACGCAGCCGAACCGCATCGCGCGCGTGCGCTCCGGCACCATTCGATTGGCGGAGGACTCGTGATTCTCGTTTGTGACGTTGGCAACACGGAGACCACCGTCGGCGTGTACGACGGCGACACGCTGCGTGGCCATTGGCGCCTCATGACCGAAGTGCCGCGCACGGCGGACGAGCACGGCTTGCTGCTGCGCCAGATTCTCGTGGACGACGGCATCAAGCCCACGGACATCGTGGGCGCCGCGATCGCCTCGGTGGTCCCGCGCGTCACCGCGCCGCTGGTGGGCGCGTGCCGGGCGTGGCTCAAGACGAAGCCAGTGGTCGTGATTGACGCGACGTCCAGGCTGCCCATCACGCTCGACGTCGAGGAGCCGCTCACCGTGGGCGCGGACCGCATCGTCAACACGCTGGCGGCCAGCCGGCTCTTCAAGCAGGACGCGATCGTGGTGGATCTTGGCACGGCCACCACCTACGACTGCATCACCGCGGAGGGCGTGTTCCTCGGCGGCGTGATTCAGCCCGGCGTGCTGATGATGGCCGAGTCGCTGTCTCGCAAGACGTCCAAGCTGCCCGCCACGGAGCTGGTCTTGCCCAAGCAGGTGATTGGCCGGCGCACGGAGGAGTGCATCCGCGCTGGCGTCATGTACGGCGCGGCCGATGCCATCGACGGACTGGTGCGTCGCATCAAAGCCGAGTGGCC
>JBBTFS010000042.1:12305-26609 GCA_038060705.1 Gemmatimonadota bacterium | reverse complement strand
TCAGGTTGGCGGTCGGCGCGCAGGTCTTCGTCGCGAAAGCAGCGCGCCACCTGGAAGTAGCGGTCAAACCCGCTCACCATCAGCAGTTGCTTGTAGATCTGCGGCGACTGTGGCAGCGCGTAGAACTCGCCATGATGCACGCGACTGGGCACCAGATAGTCGCGCGCTCCTTCCGGTGTCGGCTTGGTGAGGATCGGCGTTTCGATCTCCAGGTAGCCGGCGTCGCTCAGGTGTCGCCGTGTCTCCTGTAGCAGCCGGTGGCGAAGCACCAAGTTGTCCTGCAAAGCCGGGCGCCGCAGATCGAGATGGCGATGCCGTAATCGGAGTTCTTCTGCCGCGAGCTTCTCGCCCTTGCCGCGCGCGACGGGAATGGCTGGCGTCTCGGCCGGTCCAACCACGCGCACGGACGTCGCGATGACCTCGATGTCGCCGGTCTCCATGTCCGGATTGCGCATCGTGTCGGGACGGCGCGCCACGTCGCCCTCGATAAGGACGACCGTTTCATTGCCGAGTGCTGCCGCTGCCGCGCACACTTCCGGTGCTGTCCGGTTGGGATCGAACGACACCTGCACGATGCCGGCGCGATCCCGCAGGTCCACGAAGACGAGCCCGCCCAGGTTGCGTGTGCGGTGAACCCAGCCGCCGAGCCGCACGTGGCTACCCACGTCGCCGGCGCGCAGTGAACCGCACAGAGAGGTCCGGAGAGACGTGCTGTATCGAGTGGTCACGGGTGCGTCCGCTTGAACCAGCGAGGAATGAGCAGTGAGGCGGTGAGCGCGCCGGTCGAGCCGCCGAACGCGTCCGCCACCCAGTCGGCGAACTCGGTGCTGCGGCCAGGGATGAAACGTTGATGCCACTCATCCACCGCGCCAAAGACGGCCACGCCCAGCACCGTCACGATCAATGCTTTTGTCAGCGCCCGTTGCTCCCGTACGGCGGTAACGAGCAAGCCCGCAAGCACGGCGTACATAGTGAAGTGCGCCACCTTGTCGAACGGTCCGAGTTGACGCGGGACCATCGTCGTCGGCACAGAGGTCGCGAAAACGATCACCCCCGCCCATGCGAGCGGGGGTAGCCAGTGTCGAACCTTCAAATGTGCTCCGGCATGACGAGACCCAATTCTAATCCCCGTAGGGCATGTCTGGTAGGATTCCGAAGCGCCCGCGTGGCGTGGATCCGTATCACAACTCTAATCGCACCAATTAGTTGAATATCGTCACTGAAACCGATACCTTAACCGTGTGAGTGAGCACGCAGGGCCGGTCGCCGGCGCCGAGAATCTTCTGAATCTGACGCCCGACGATGCGCTCGCACGGTTGTCGGCCTTTTTCGCCTCAAATGGCGAGCCAGCGTACCGCGCCAAACAGGTCTTGGCGCACCTTTGGGCAAAGCCGGTGTCCGGCTTCGATGGCATCACCACGCTGCCCAAAGCACTCCGCGAAAAACTGGCCCAGGCCTTTGTCCTGCCGCGCCTGACGATTGCCGCGCGCCAGAAATCGTCGGACGGTACCGAGAAGTTTCTGTTCCGGCTTCCCGACGGCGAAGCCATCGAAACGGTGGCGATTCCCGAAGGCCGGCGCATGACCCTGTGCATCTCTTCGCAGGCCGGATGCGCGCTGCAGTGTGCCTTCTGCGCGACCGGCGCGATGGGATTCTCCCGGAATCTCGACGCGTGGGAGATCGCCGGTCAGGTGCGCGAGATGCGGCTGATGGACCCGCCGATTCCGGTGACCAATGTCGTCTTCATGGGCATGGGCGAGCCGATGATGAACTGGAAGGCGGTGGACCCTGCCCTGACGATTCTCAACGACCCCAACGGCCTTGGGATCGGCGCGCGCCACATCACGATTTCTACTGTGGGCGTGCTGCCTGGCATCGTGGCGCTCGCCAAGCGACCGGAGCAGTTCCGTCTGGCCATCTCGATTCACGCGCCCACGGACGATCTGCGGCGGGACCTGATGCCGATCAACGTGAAGTATCCGCTCCGCGATGTGATTGCGGAGGCCAAGAAGTTCGACCGTCGCGTGACGTTCGAGTATGTGCTGCTGGGCGGCGTCAACGACCAGGAAGTTCACGCCCTGCAACTGGCACAACTGGCGAAGGAGTGCAAGGCGTTCGTGAACCTGATCCCGCTGCACCCGGGTGGCGCGCGGGGATTCTCGCCTTCGAAGAATGCATCGCGGTTCAAGAAGGAACTTCGCAACGCGGACGTCGAGGTTGCCGTTCGGCGCAGTCGCGGCGTGGACATTGCCGCCGCGTGCGGTCAGCTACGGGTAGAACGGCTGGGGCGGCGGCCGCCACGTGCGCCCCACGAACACGGTGACGTCCACATAGCGTGACGAATCGGGGCGCGCGACCATGCGCGCCCCGCCCATTGCCGCTGCGACGCGCTTCGCCCAGTCCGGGTGGCCAGAGCGATCCAGCACCAGGGTGCTGTCGATTTGTTCGGCGCCGGTGCCGGTACCGGCCTCCACCACGTCAAAGCCGCGGTCGCGCAGCAGAGTGGTCGCCCGGCGCGCCAAACCGCGCACGGTGGACGCGTTCACAACCTGCACGCGGACGCGCACGCCTTCGGGCGCCATGGATTCTGGCGCGACCGCGATCGCGGGCGGCGTCCGCGACCGGGCAATCCAAACGCCGAGCGCCACCGTGCCGCCGCCGACAACGACGGCCGTCGCAGCCATCACGGCGATCCTCAGCGGACGGCGTGCCACAGTGCCACGGTTTCGGGGAACAACTCGCCGCCCTGCCCCAGCGACCACGTGAGGCGCAGGCGCACCACTTCGCGGAACGTCCCGTCAAAGTCGCGGGGCGCCTGCTGCGCGAGAAACGCGCGCTCCGACACGAGGAACTTGCGGCCGGGCTCCAGGAAGTCGGCCATGAACAACGCGCGTCCGGTGCGGGCCCACGTTGCGCATCCTACGGTGTGAAACCGAACCGCGTCGAGCACATCCTTGCGACGCTCGCCGTCTACTCCAGCGCGGACGGCGGCAGCGGGACCGTGCAGCAGTTCCGCAGCGCTTTTCTTGTCGCCGCTCCATTTGCGCAGTACTGCGTCTGGTGCGTCGCGCAGGGCGTCGTGCAATAGCCCCGCGACACGCCACCGCTCGGCTTCGGCCTTGGGAATTCGCATTGCGGACGCCCAGCGCTCGAGCAACTCAACGACGCGCGCCACGTGCTCGCGACGCTTGTCGGATGCGCGCGTCCACGCCGGGAACCCGAGCTCGCGGGCGTGCTTCTTCTTATGCTTCATCGATAGCCCGGCGCAGTTCCTTGACCAGAGTCGCGGCGCGATCCACACCCTGCTCCGCTGCCTTCACGATGGCGCTTCCGACAACGACGCCGTCGGCCAGCCGCGCCACGGCTTTGGCCTGCTCCGGCGTCGAGACGCCGAAGCCGACGCAGATCGGCAGCGACGTGGCGCGACGCAGCCGAGCCACGGTGTCGTTAAGGTCCGGTGGTAGTTGCGCCCGCGCGCCCGTGACGCCGAGCCGGCTGATGAGGTACACGAAGCCGCTGCCGTGTTGGGCGATGTGCGCCATGCGTTCGGCCGGTGTCGTTGGCGCCACGAGGCGAACGAAATCCAGCGGCCCATTGGCGAAACGCTGCTCCAGCATCGCATCCGCTCCCACCGGCAGGTCCGTGATCAGTATCCCGCTCGCGCCAGCGCGTGCGGCGCGGTCCAGCGCCGTTGGCCCTGCGGCCATCACGGGATTCAGGTAGCTGAACAACACCACCGGGATCGACAGATGCGCGCGAGCGACGAGTTCCAGCGCGCCGTCGTATGTCATGCCACCAGCCAGCGCCTGTTGCGAGCTTGACTGAATGACGGGTCCGTCCGCCATCGGGTCGGAGAACGGCACGCCGACTTCAATGATGTCGACACCCGCATTCTCGAGCGCGCGCAGCAGTTCCAGCGAGCGGGTCGCGTCGGGATGGCCGGCCGTGACGTACGCGACAAGGGCGCGCCGTTGCCGCTGAGCCAGTTGGCTGAAGCGGGCGTCGATCGCGGACGCTTTAGACGAAGTAGTCGCTGACACGAATGCCGAATCGCTCCGGGTGTTCCGTCTTGATGATGGTGCGCTCGAACGTCCCGTCGGGCCCGCGGTCGGCGAGGTCAACAAGGTCGCCGGGTTGCAGCATGTTCCCCATGGCGTCGCTGATCACCCGCACCACCGGTCGCGCCAGCATGTCCGGCAGCGGGTTCACCGCGTGGACGATGCCGAGCTCGAACGTGTCCATGACGACGACGGTGCCCGTGGGGTAAATGCCGGTGAGGTTGATGAACGCCTTTACCACGACGGGATCCATGCCGCGGCGCGGATTGTCGCGCAGCTCTTTCATGACGTCCGCGGGCGTGTACGGCACGGTCTGGTACGCGCGCCGACTGGTGGCCGCGTCGAATCCGTCCGCCACGGCGACGATCTTGCTGTACACGCTCTGTTGCCGGGGTCGCAGGGGCTTGGGGTAGCCGGTGAGGTCCGATTTCATGTGGTGCTCCATGGCCACCACCATGCTGCGATATGGGTACTCCTGACCGCCGCGCAGCTGAAACAGCGCCAGTACGCCGAGCCACGGATGGTCGGCGATCATGCGCCACTCCTGGTCCGTGAGGCCGCCGGACTTGTTGAGCACGTCGAGCGGCACGCGCGACTTCCCGATGTCGTGGAAGAGCGCGGCCATGCCAAGGTCGTAGAGCTGCAGCTTGCTCAGGCCAAGGCGCTTGCCCAGCGCGACCGAAAAGATGCAGACGTTGACGCTGTGCGTGAACGTGTACTCGTCGTAGTCACGGATGGTGCTGAGCCCGACGAGCGACGTTTCCTCGTTGAGGATCTGGTCCACGATGCCCTGCACCACGCGCTTGATGCGCTTGACGTTGGGGCTCTTGCCCAGTCGCACCGACGTCATGAGTTCCTTGGTGACCGCGACCGAGCGTGCGTAGGTGCGCTTGGCGCGTTCCTTGGATGCCTCGCGGTCTTCGCCGCTTTCCTCGCCCGGTTCCGCCAGCGCGATCGTGACGACCTTGGCGGCCTCGAGCTTCGCGACCACGTCGTGGTAGCGTTCGTCCGGCGCGGCGTCCCCCAGGTCCTGCACCGCGGACAACAGCAGGACCCAGTCGCGCGGTTCCGTGGTCTCCGACACTGTCAGCGCGCCGATGCCGCTGACGCGGAACACCGAGAGGACGTGGCTGAAGGCCGCGAAGTTGTCGAGATCGAGCCGCAGTCGCGTGCCGTTCACGAAGATGAACTCGCCGGACACGCGTAACTCGAGTTCGTGTTCGCTGGCCACGAGTTCCTTCGTTACAGCGACGAGGTCGTCCACGGCGCGTTGCACCAGGGCGTTGCCCACCGGATACAGTTTCACGGCGCGCAACGCGCTGTACAGCGCCAACAACAGCGCCCGCCCTCGCGAACGGACGAACGAGTCGCCGCTGCCCTCGCCTTCCGGCGCGGTGATCGTCTGGGTGACGCGCCGCGGCTTTGCGTCGCTCATGTGGCGCCTCCTCGCAGGGCGCGCTGCACGGCATTGCGCACCACGACGTCGCGTTCATCAGCGCTCTTGTGCAGCGACTCCGTGGCTTTCTTGCTCCCCACGCGGCCCAAGGCGATGGCGGCGCAGGCGCGCATCTCCGAATCTTCACGCTTGCCGAACATCCCCTTGCCGTTGAGCAGGCCGTCCAGGAATGCGACGCCGCCTTCGCCGCACAGCGCGCCGTAGGCTTCGAAGAACGCCATGCGCTCGGTGAGGTCCAACGACCGGATCTCCCGATCCTTCACCTTCTGCTCGAGGCGTGCGAAGGCGCCGCGGTGTTTTCTGGCCAGGAGGGCCTTCACAGCGGCGAGGCGCACCTCGCGGTCGGTGTCGTCCACGGCGCGCTCGAGCGCCTGCATGGCCCCCGCTGTGTCGATGGCGGTCAGCGCGGCCACCG
This sequence comes from Gemmatimonadota bacterium, assembly GCA_038060705.1. Lineage (GTDB taxonomy): Bacteria > Gemmatimonadota > Gemmatimonadetes > Gemmatimonadales > Gemmatimonadaceae > DASPMP01. The sequence continues at coordinate 20,680 of JBBTFS010000042.1, read as the reverse complement.
CGCTCGATCGTGCCGCCGGCGGTCCATCGCCAAGGACGCGGCTCAGTGCCGGCACCGCCGCCGTGAGCTTCATCGCCGCCGACCGCCGGACTGCTTCGGCGGACACGACCGGATGGGCCGACTGGATGAGCGTCACCAACTCGCCGCTGTGCGCGGCGGCCAGTCGCTCGGCCGCGCTTTCCACCATCGTGCGCACTACCGCGTTCCGGAGCCTCGGGATCCATGCCAGCGCAGTTCCCAACGCGACGGGTCGCAGCTCACCGAACAGCGTTGCGAGTTCCTCCGCCGGTGGCTGATCGGCGGTTTCGTCGAGCGCCTGCAACAGTTGTCCCAGCGGCCCTTCGTTGCTGAGGTGATCCGGAATCTGGCCCACCCGTTGCCGCTGCTCCGGAGTGACCGACACGCCGCGGTCGGCGGCGACCCTGGACTCCGCCAGTAAATATGCGACGCTGCGAAGCTCACCTGACGCCAGCATCAACAACAGCATCGTCTCGATGATACCGCTGATCTCTTCGCGGATCGGCGGCGCCGGCTGTGCCTCCCAGATGTCGAGCAGGACCGACACGACATTCTGGCGCAAGTCGCCCGCGTACTCGCGACCGATTTCGCGGCGGAGATAGTCCAACTCGTGTTCATCCAGAAAGTGCAGCGTGGCGTCGAAATCCTGCATGTTCACCACGCTGGGGCGTGTGGCCTCGGCCCGAATCGCGGCGCGCACGGCGTCGGGCGTCGGCGCTTCCGCGCCATCGGACCCCCCTGCACCGCGGGGCTCACCTTCGAGCGGCGCCACCAGCTCTGCGCCCAAATCCACGTAGCGGTAGCGGAGGTGCGTGAAGTCCGCCTCCCAGAGCATCGTCAGCAGGTCGTCTTCCTCCGGCGGCGCATTCCGGGCGCGCTGGAGGATGTCGAACATCTTGGCGAGTTCCTCCTGTTCGAACCCGCGCCGGAAGCTGACCTCGCGAATGCCGTCCTTGAAGAACGTCCACGGCAGACTGTCGGCGGACTTGGTTGCTTCTGCCATGACCGGCACGCCGAACCAGCGGATCTCTGTTTCGCTGAAGGTCAGCGCAAAGTCATCGGTGTGCGCCCAGACGGGCGCGAACGCTGCCCGCGCTGCATCAATGGCGCCGCGATACACCGGATTGTTGGGCAGGTACATCTGGTGCGCGCGCACCGCTTTCACGAACAAGCGAAGCAGGTCCTGGAGCGGCGCCGGTGCGAACGGCAGCTCCTCCAACTGCTCGGCCGTGATCGCGGTGAGCTGTCCGGTCGGACGCGTGACGGCGGGAACCTGCCCGGTGGGTCGGCTCACGGCGCCAACGCGTTCATTTCCATGATCTGCGCGACGTCCTTGTCACCGCGACCAGATACGCAGATCAACACGGTGTCGTCCTTCTTCCACCGCCCTGCGTTGTCGGCTACCCAGGCGACGGCGTGCGCCGACTCGAGCGCGGGGATGATCCCCTCGAGTCGCGCCAGCAGCGCAAACCCGCGCATCGCATCGGCGTCTGTGACAGCGACGTACGTGCCGCGTCCCGTGTTCTTGAGGTGCGAGTGCTCCGGTCCGACGCCGGGGTAGTCGAGGCCGGCGGAAATCGAGTGCGCGGGATGCACCTGCCCGTGAGCGTCCTGCAGCAAGTAGCTCAGCGAACCGTGCAACACGCCCGGACTTCCCTTGGCGAGCGACGCAGAGTGCCGTGCGGTCTCGAGTCCGTCGCCAGCGGCTTCAACGCCGATGAGCTCGACACTTTTGTCGTCGATGAACGCATGGAAGATTCCCATCGCGTTGGAACCGCCGCCGACGCACGCCACCACGCTGCGCGGCAGCTTGCCCACCCGCTCGCGCACTTGTTCGCGCGCCTCGCGGCCAATCACGGCCTGGAGATCGCGAACGAGTCTGGGATACGGCGCCGGACCCACCACCGATCCGATGATGTAGTGGCTCGTATCGACCGTGGCGACCCAATCGCGGATGGCCTCGGTCGTCGCGTCCTTGAGCGTCCGGGTGCCGGAGGTGACGGGGACGACCGTCGCACCCATGAGGCGCATGCGGTACACGTTGAGTGCCTGGCGACGCATGTCCTCCTCGCCCATGTACACCACGCACTCGAGCCCGTAGCGCGCACACACGGTTGCTGTGGCGACGCCGTGCTGGCCGGCGCCCGTCTCGGCGATGATGCGCTTCTTCCCCATCCGGCGCGCCAGCAGCACCTGGCCGATGGTGTTGTTGATCTTGTGTGCGCCCGTGTGATTCAGGTCCTCGCGTTTGAGCATGACACGCGCGCCAACGAGTTCGGAGAGCCGCGGCGCTTCGCTCAACGCTGACGGGCGGCCGACATACGTGCGATGCAATTCCTCGATTTCCGCGTTGAATTTCGGGTCCTTGAATGCCTTCGCGATCGCAGCGTCGAGTTCGTCCAACGCGGGCACGAGCGTCTCGGGTACGTAGCGTCCACCGAAGTCGCCGAAGCGATCATTCATCGCCTTCGGCTTTGGCGCGGCTCTCTTCGCGACACGCTTTTTCATCGCGATCCCCCGCGGACGGCGTCGCGGAACGCGCGCATTTTGCCGTGGTCCTTCACGCCGGGACTCGACTCAACGCCGCTGGAAACGTCCACGATATCGGGCTCGAGTTCATCAATGGCCTGCGCGACGTTCGCCGGCGTCAAGCCGCCGGCGAGCACAAAGCGCGCGCGACGTTGCCCCATCATGATCCGGTCCAGCTGCAGTTCGTCCCATACGAACGGAATTCCAGCGCCGCCGAGCTTGCCCTCGACGCGCGCGTCAAGGATGACGGCATTCGCGGTGTCAAAGAGTGCGGCCGCGTTGCGCGGCAGTCCAAAGGGCCCAACGCGGATCGCAGCCCACACCGGCCCGCTCCAATGCTTGCGAAGGTCTTCCACGTCGGCAGGCGATGGATCGCCGTGCAGCTGCACAACATCAAATGCACCCTCTTTGGCGTTGCGCGCAATCGCCTCCGCGGGGTCAGCACCGAACACGCCGACGCGCCGCACTCCCCCGTGGGCGGCTCCGAGGACCCGGACAGCTGCGGTCGGCGCGATCTGTCGCGGACTCTCAGTCATGATGGCTCCGACATAGCCGGCGCCCAGGACGGCCGCTTGGCGCGCGTCTTCCTCGCGCGTCATTCCGCAGAACTTGATCTCAACCACGACGCGCTTGACGCTTGACGGAGGCCAGTTCTCGAACGAGCGCCTCGGGATCATCGGCGCGCGAAAGCGCAGACCCGACGAGCACTGCGTCCGCTCCGCAGTTCGCAGCACGCCGCACGGCATCCACGTCGTGCACGCCGCTTTCCCAGACGCCAATGATCTCGTGAGGGATGAGTGGCATCAATCGTTCCGGCACCTGTTCATCGACTTCGAGGGTTTCGAGGTTGCGACTGTTCACGCCAATGATCGCCGATCCGGCGGCCACGGCTCGCTCCAACTCCTCCGCGGTTCGCACTTCGACAATCGTCTCCAGACCAAGACGCTTGGCGAACTCCATGAGCTTGAGAAGTTGCGGCTGAGGCAGCGCGCGCGCGATGAGCAACACCGCTGACGCCGCCCTTTGTCGCGCCTCCACAAGCTGCAGCGGATCGATGTGAAAGTCTTTGCGCAGGATCGGAAGCCGTACCGCATCGCGTACGGTCGCCAGGTCGTCCAGCGACCCGGCGAAGAAGGCCGGCTCGGTCAGCACAGAAATCGCCACCGCCCCGCCGCGCTCCATGGCGGCCGAGTGCTTGGCGGCGTCCAGATTCCCCTTGAGCACCCCTTTGGACGGCGACTGCCGTTTGATCTCCCCGATCACGCCCACGTTCGCGCCCCGCAGGGAAGCGCTCAAAGTGGGCCGGGTCGCGGGCGATCCGGCTTCCAGGCCGGCCGGACCCCCTTCTATGGAAGCGACCCGTCGGCGGGTCTCCTCGAGGATCCGGCCCAGAGTGCCGCCCGGGGGCAGCCATGTACTCGAGGCTTGCACTTCGGTCCTTCTTCGGATAGAGTGTGGTTCGGCAGTTATTCGGTATCCGCACCCAAACAGATACCGATTCGACGTCGGCCGGAGGGCTGAACCATGCCATTGACCAAGCGCCAGCGGGAGATCCTGACCTATCTCGACAGCTATTCGGAGCAAAACGGCTACGCGCCCAGCTTCGAAGAGATCGCCGAGCACTTCAACTATAACTCTCTGGCCACGGTCCACGAGCACCTCAGCAACCTGGAGCGCAAGCGATACATCAAGCGTTCCTACAACGAGAGCCGTGCCATCGAGATCCTGCCCAACGACGTCATGCCGCGGGCGGTGGAGCTTCCCCTGCTTGGCGCTGTGGCGGCGGGTGTCCCCATCGAAGCCATCGCGCACGAAGAGACGGTCGCCGTGCCGGAGTCGCTGATTCAGCGCGGCGGCAACCACTATGTGCTGCGGGTCCGTGGCAGTTCGATGATCGACGAACAGATCCGCGACGGCGACTTCGTCATCGTCAATGAACGGAAGAGTGCTGAGAACGGCGAGATGGTGATCGCGATGCTCCACGGCGACTCCGCTACCGTCAAGAAGCTCTATCGTGAGCGTGATGGCCGGATCCGCCTGCAGCCGGCCAACGAGAACATGGCGCCGATGTACGTCCACGAGAACGACATCAGCATCAAGGGCGTGGTGGTCGGCGTCCTGCGCCGCTACTAGCTCGTACTAAAGGCCGTTCGCAGCCGCCCCAGGCCGGCCAGGCCGGCGCGGGACTCCACGCCCTTCTCCGCCGCTTCCACGCCGTCGCGGAACGTGGGCGCGTGTCCGCCGACATACAGGGCGGCTCCAGCGTTCAAGACCAGCGCACCACGCACCGCGCGATTGGACTCGCCGCGAAGTGCCGCGAGAATCGTCGCCGCGTTGGCATCCGGTGTGCCACCGGCCAAGTCAGCCGCATTGAGGCCGGTATAGCCAAAGGCCGCCGGGTCGATCGTCCATTCGTCCACCCGCCCTTCGCGAATCTCGACGACGTGCGTGGGCGCCAGCGGCGAGATCTCGTCCATGCCGGTGCCATGCACGACCATGGCGTGCCTGGTTCCAAGCGCTCGTAACGCGCCGGCGAGCAGCGGGACGCGACGGTCTTCAGCCACTCCGATCACCTGGCGGCCGGCCATCGCGGGATTCGCCAGCGGGCCGACGACGTTCATGACCGTCGGGATCATGAGTTCACGGCGCACCGGGCCGACGTGCTTCATCGCCGGGTGCATCAGCGGCGCGAACATGAACACGATGCCGGCGTCCGCCAACGCGCGTTCCATGGTCTCGACGCCGACCTCGATCTTGATGCCGAGCGCCTCGAGCACGTCCGCGCTGCCGCATTGAGTCGTGAACGATCGGTTCCCGTGCTTGGCGATCCGGACTCCCATGCCGGCAGCGAGCAGAGCGGCGGCGGTCGAGATATTGAACGTGTGTACGGTCCCGCCGCCGGTGCCACACGTATCGACAAGGTCTTCGGGGCGATCCGCCTTGAGGCGGACCATCGCGCCGCGCATGGCCTGCACCACTCCGGCCACCTCGGCCTCCGTTTCACCCTTCACCCGGAGTCCTACCAGCAGCGCGGCAATCTGCGCGGCAGTGCCCTCACCGCTCATCACCAGTTCGAACGCGACGCGCGTTTCGTCGGCGGACAGACTGTCGCCCCCGGCAATCTTCCGGATGGCAGACTGGATGGCGTTGGCGGGATTAGGCGGCACTCAGGGTTCCGACGAGACGCTCGGCGAGCCGAGCGCGTGAAGCGACGAGCGCAATGACGAGACTCAGCAGGCGCACGCGCTCCACGTCTTCGTCGACGAACACGCCCTGCCTCGTGCGATTCGTCAGGTTCACGACGCCCACGAGCTCGTCGTGATACACCAGTGGAAAACTGATGAACGAACCGCTCGTAAAATACTCATCGCGAAGCAACGGATGACCACCGGCTTCCGCGACATCCTGCACGAGGATCGGCTCGCGCGTGGCGGCCACCTTGCCGGATACACCATGCCCGATCTTGACCCGGGCGCCCTCGGTGATGTTGGGCGCGATGCCCTTGGCCGCCGCGATGTACAGGTAGCCGTCTTCGGGCGCGCGCAGCAGCAACGAACAGCGGTGTGATTGCATGTCGTCGCCGACGAGCGCCAGTAGCCCGTCCGCCAGCTGGCGGGGATCGTCGGCGGTATTGTCGAGCGTGAGGACGCGATCGATGAGATAGAGTGTGCGCGTTCGTTCGCGCAGTTGTTCGCCGCGGCGATGCAGTTCCACGTGCGCGATCTCGAGCTGCTCGACGGCGGCTCCGACGGTGGCCTCCACCGCATCGGTCTTCTTCCGGTGACGCCGCGCCTCTTCGAGCGCGGCCGCCAGCTCGCGCTCCAGCGCGACGACGCGCGCTGGGTCCGCCCCGACGCGATGCTCGCCGGAGACGGCCAACAACTTTCCCTCAAGGGCCGTGAGCCGCTTCTCGTATTCTCCGTGCAGTCGCTGCGTGAAGCCCTCCAGGGCCTGCACGGCTTCCTCGCGCGCTTCGCGTTCGAGGAAGCGCGAATGCGCCAATTCGAACAGCGCGGCGGCTGGGGCAAACCGCTCCGCGGTGCGGGTTCCGAAGATCTTCCTGGGCTCATACAGGACGAGCAGCGACGTGAGCGCTCCGTCGAAACGCAGGCCGCGCACGGCCAGGATGCCGCCCTCGGCCGGCGCGCTCAGGGCGAACAGCCGGGCGTTCTCGTCCGAGGCGCTCCCGAAGTCGACGAACTGCCCGCCGGCCGTGATCGCGCCGCGCTCGCGGCCCGGCAGATGATCCAGCGTCGTGTCCAGCACGACCTGTTCTACGCGCTGCGGCGTTGCCATGAGGCGCTCACGCATCAGCGTGCGCCGGGCGTCGAAGCGGACCCACGCCAGCTGCGCGAACCGGTCCAGTTCCGCCAGTGCATCGGCAAGCGCCTTCAGCGCGCCTTGTACATCCGTGGCGACGCTGAGCGACTGGGCGAGCGATGCGAGCGTGCGCGGCGGCATGTGCGGCGAAAACGGAGCTGCGTCCAAGTGGACGCGAAAGGAATGTGATTGCGTACGTCGAAGCGTGTCAATCGGTTGAGTGGGTCACATTTCTTGACTTCACTCTCAGCGCCGGTAGTTTTCAAACAATGGCGGAGCGCACCGTGCAGCTCGTTCTGCACTATGACGGCTCGGGTTTCAGTGGCTGGCAGCGTCAACCCGGGCAGCGCACCGTACAAGGCGTGGTCGAGCAGTCCCTGGAGCGATTGTGCGGCCAACCCGTGGCTGCGTTGGGCTCCGGACGCACCGACGCCGGCGTTCATGCCCGGGGACAGTCGGTTGGCGTTCGCGTGGCGGACAAATGGACCGCTAAATCGCTGCGCCGCGCCCTGAATGCCGTGCTCCCGGAAGACGTGTGGGTGTGCTCGGCCTTCGAGATGCGTCCCGAGTTCCATGCTCGATACAGCGCCATCGCCCGCCAGTATCGCTACTACGTCGGCACGGATGACGACGCCCGCTCGCCTTTCCGTCGTCGTACCGAATACGCGTTCGCCTTCCCCGTGGATCGTGCGTCGCTGGAGAGCGCCGCGACATCGTTGTTGGGTGAGCACTCGTTTCGCGCGTTCGCAGTGAAGGACACGGCGCCCGAATCGGATGGGCACCGGTGCAGCGTGTCGGTGGCCCGATGGGACGACCGGCCCGGCGGTCTGGTCTTCGTCGTCGAGGCCAATCGCTTCCTGCATCACATGGTCCGTTTCCTGGTCGGCACGATGCTCGATGTCGCGTCGGGTCGACGGCCGCTGTCTGACATCGCGCGGCTGCTGGGTGCCTCGGACAATCTCGAGACGTCGTCGCCGGCACCGGCCCAGGGTCTGTTCCTCGAAGCGGTGACATATCCGCGGGAGTTGTACGCGTGAACAGGCGCCGTGGTCGCGTCCTCGGCTTGATCGCCATGACCGGGTGCATGGCGGCTCCGGCCGTATCCTTGGCACAACGTACTGACGCGCGCCGAGCCGCGCAGGCCACTCTCAGTGAGGGGCGACGCACCGCGATCACCAAGGCCGTGGACCGGGTGGCGCCGGCGGTTGTTACGGTCCAGACCCAGGCCCGTGAGCGGGTGCGCACGGATCCGTTCTTCGATTGGTTTTTTGGCGGCGGGAATCAACAGCGCGTGGTTCCCGGGCTTGGCACCGGTTTCATCGTCGCCGCCGACGGCATCGTCGTCACCAACGCGCACGTCGTGGCCAACGCGGACAGCGTGAGCGTGATGCAACGCGATGGGTCCGTCTCGCCCGCGGTGGTGCTCGGCACCGACGAGACGAACGACATCGCGGTCCTCCGCATCAGGAAGACCGGCCTTCCCGTGGCCGCACTCGGCAACTCCGGCG
>JBBTFS010000042.1:0-12205 GCA_038060705.1 Gemmatimonadota bacterium | reverse complement strand
TCCGGATGTACGTTGAACGGAACGGCGCCATCTACCCCACCGACTTCGTGATCCGATGAGCCACGACCAATACTCCTCGCCGCTGTCCGAGCGCTACGCATCCAAGGCGATGCTGGAGTTGTGGTCGCCGCGTACCCGGTACGGACTGTGGCGGCAGCTCTGGCTGGCGCTGGCGCAGGCGGAGCGCGACCTGGGCCTCGATATCCCCGAAAAGGCCATCGCCCAGATGCGCGAGCATCTCGACGATATCGACTTCGACGCGGTCGCGAAGTACGAGAAGAAGTTCCGGCACGACGTCATGGCGCACATCCATGCGTACGGCGACGTGGCGTTGGCGGCCAAGGGCATCATTCACCTCGGCGCCACGAGCGCGTACGTCACCGACAACGCCGACCTGATTCTCATGCGGCGCGGGCTCGGGCTGTTGCGGGCCAAGGCGCTGCGCACGCTCCGCGTATTGGCGCGGTTCGCCAGGCAATGGCGCGACGAGCCGACGCTCGGGTCGACGCACCTGCAGCCGGCCCAGCCGACGACCGTGGGCAAACGCGCCACCTTGTGGATGCAGGACTTGGTGCTGGACCTCGCGGAGCTGGATCATCGTGTCGCAACGCTTCCCTGTCGCGGCGTGAAAGGCACCACCGGAACGCAGGCGAGCTTCCTGGAGCTGTTCGACGGCGATCACGCGAAGGTGCGCGAACTGGACCGGAGGGTCGCGGCGGCGATCGGGTTCAAGACGTCGATTCCCGTTTCGGGTCAGACGTATTCGCGCAAACTCGATGCGATGGTCCTGGACATCGTGGCCGGACTGGCGGCCAGCGCTTCGAAATTCAGCGGCGATCTCCGGATTCTCCAGGCGTTCGGCGAGATCGAGGAGCCGTTCGAGAGCGAGCAGGTGGGTTCGTCGGCGATGGCCTACAAGCGCAATCCGATGCGGTGCGAGCGGATGGCGTCGCTGGCCCGATTCGTCCTCAACCTCAACGCCAACGCCAACGAGACGCACGCAGTGCAGTTCCTGGAGCGGACGCTGGACGATAGCGCCAACCGGCGCCTCACGATTCCCGAGGCATTCCTGGCAACGGACGCGATCCTCGTGCTCATGGAGAACGTCGTTTCCGGACTCGAGGTGCATCCGGCGCGCATTCGTCGCCGCCTTGAGGACGAGCTGCCGTTCATGGCCACCGAGCAGTTGCTGATGCGCGCTGTGAAGTTGGGCGACGGCCGCCAGGAGGCGCACGAGAAGATTCGGAAGCACAGCCTCGAAGCCGCGCGCGCCGTGAAGGAAGGCGCGCCGCGGAACGACCTGCTGGATCGCCTGGCCGGCGACAAGACGTGGAAGGTGCCGTTGCGCGACATGCAAGCCGCACTCGACCCATCGGCGTTCGTTGGCCGAGCCCCGCAGCAAGTGGACGAGTTCCTGGCCGAGGTTGTCGCTCCACTGTTGGCCGGGAGCGAAAAAACCGAAGCGGCCGAAGAGGTGCGCGTATGACCGCAACCGCCGTTTCGGCGCTCGCCGCCCTGCCACTGCGCCACGTCCGCCGCGGCAAGGTGCGCGAGGTGTATGAAGTAGATGCGGCGCGCTTGCTCATCGTGGCCACCGATCGCGTCAGCGCGTTCGACGTCGTGATGAACGAAGCGGTTCCGCACAAGGGCGCTGTGCTCACGCAGCTCACGGCCTGGTGGCTACGGCACTTCGAAGGTGACGTGCACCATCACATGCTGGCCAGCAGCATCGCCGACATCGTGCGCCTCGTGCCGGCGCTCGCGCCCCACCGGGACGAACTCTCCGGTCGCGCCATGCTCTGCCGTCGCACCGACGTGTTTCCGGTGGAGTGCGTGGTTCGCGGCTACATCTCGGGCTCGGCCTGGAAGGAATACCAGGCGTCGGGAACACTCGCGGGCGAGGCCCTGCCCAAGGGCATGTTGGAGGCAAGCCGCTTCGAGCGGCCGATCTTCAGCCCGGCAACAAAGGCCGAGTCGGGCCACGACCAGAACATCACGCGCGGCCAGATGGCCGATGCCATCGGTGCGGACGTCGCGCCGGAGCTGGAGCGGCTGGCCATGCACGTGTATGCGCGCGGCAGCGACCTGGCGCGGGAACGCGGCATCATTGTCGCGGACACAAAGTTCGAGTTCGGCCGCGACGGGCACGGCGACATCACGCTCATCGACGAAGTTCTGACGCCCGACAGTTCCCGCTTCTGGCCCGCGGACACGTACCAGCCGGGTCGCACGCAGCCGAGTTTCGACAAGCAGCCGTTGCGAGACTGGCTCGACGGTGAACGCCGAGCCGGGCGATGGAACGGCGAGTATCCCCCGCCGACGCTACCATATGAGGTGGTGCGGGCCACCAGCGACCGGTACCTGGACGCGTTCCGGCGCATTACGGGCAGCGACCCAGGGGAGATCACCCAGCTTTGAGCTTCGCACGCGAAGGACTTGCGTTCATCGCCATTGCGGCGCTGTTGGCGGCCGGCGGGTATGCACTCGCCCTGAACCGCCGCTCGTGGCCGCTGTGGCTGTTGGCGTTCGTGCTCACGTTGCTCGCGCTGTGGGTCGCCTATTTCTTCCGCGATCCCGAGCGCGCCGGTGAGCGCGGCGAGCAACTCGTGATCGCGCCGGCCGACGGCAAGATCGTCCAGATTGCCGAGGTGGATGAGGCGACGATGCTCAAAGGCAAGGCCGTGCGCGTCTCGATCTTCATGAACGTGTTCAACGTGCACGTGAATCGGTATCCGGTCAGCGGCACGGTGTTCGCGACGAACTACAATCCGGGCAAGTTCCTCAACGCCGCGGAAGACAAGGCCAGTCTCGACAACGAACAGTCGACGGTCGGCATCGAGACCGGCCGCCACAAGATCCTCGTGCGGCAGATCGCCGGGCTGATCGCCCGCCGCATCGTCACCTACAGCAAGGTGGGTGACCCTGCGCGGCAGGGTGACCGGTTTGGGATCATCCGGTTCGGCTCGCGCGTGGACGTCTTCATGCCCGTGGGCTCGACGGTGCGGGTCACGCTCGGTCAGCTGACCACCGCCGGCGTCACGGTGATCGGAGAACTGCCCAGATGAGAGCGCCGCTCCCGCCGACGAATATGCGGCGCCGAGTCGTGGTCCTCTTTCCCAGCGGGCTCACGCTCGCGAACCTGTTCTTCGGGGTGTTCGCCATTGTGGCGGCGTCGCGCGAGAACTTCATGCAAGCCGGGTGGTTCGTGATCCTCGGCGGCATTGCGGATGCCTTCGACGGTCGCGTGGCCCGCGCGACCAACTCGGAAGGACGCTTCGGCGAAGAGCTGGATTCGCTCGTGGACGCCATCACATTCGGCCTGGCGCCCGCGATGATCATGTACTTCGCCGTGATGAACCGCGATGGCTGGGATTGGTTGTGGTGCTTTTCGTTCACGGCCTGCGCCGTGCTGCGCCTGGCGCGGTTCAACGTCGAGCAAGCCGGCACGAGCAAGGCGTATTTCCACGGGCTTCCAAGCCCGGCCGCCGGCATCACGCTCGCCACGTACTACTGGTTCAGCCAGTCATCGCTCTACAACGAGACAGCCATCGCCAATTGGTCATGGCACCAGATGTTGCGGCTCGTCATGGCCACATTGGGCTTCTTGATGATCAGTAACGTGCCGTATCCGGTCATGCCGCCGGTGGGATTCCGTTCTCCAAGGCAACTCATCGGACTTGGCGTGCTTGTCTGTGGCACGGCGATGCTGATCTTCGGGCGGCTGGAGTACTTCTTTCCGCTCGCCGTTGGGTACGTCGCGTTCGGCTTGTTGCGCGGCGTGATCCTGGGATTGTTGGACCGCAGTCATGTCGCCATGCCCGCTGGGTGGTTCCCGGGCGGTGATCGTGATGCGGCGGACGACGAACGTCCCGCGCTGGACAGTGTTGGTGACGGCTTCACCGATGGCGAAGCCGGGGAGCCCAGTTTTCGGCGTCGGCGTCGGCGCGGTGGTCGCGGAGACCGTGGCGACCGCGGCGGTACCGGTCCATCGAACCCAACCTGATTACCCATGAGTCGCTTTCGAGTCGCGCTGCACATTGTGCCGAGGCGCGGTCTGCTGGACCCGCAGGGCAAGGCTGTCGCCGACGCGCTGCACACGCTCGGTTTCAAGTCGGTTGGCGACGTGCACGTCGGGCGCCACCTGGTGCTGGACGTGGACGCCAAGTCGGCGTCGGACGCGGAAAAGGACGTGCGCGCCATGTGCCAGCGACTGCTGGCGAATCCCGTGACGGAAGACTTCGAGATTGCCGGGGTGACGGCCGCATGAAGTTCGGCATCGTCACGTTTCCGGGTTCCAACTGTGATCACGACGCGTATCACGCGGTCGTTGATGTGCTGGGCGAATCCGCCGTGTACCTCTGGCACAAGGACCACGATCTCGCCGGCGCAGACGTGATCATCCTCCCGGGCGGCTTCTCGTACGGCGACTATTTGCGCCCAGGCGCCATTGCGCGCTTCAGTCCCATCATGACGGAAGTGGTGGCGCACGCCAGGCGTGGCGGCCCGGTGCTGGGCATCTGCAACGGATTCCAGATCGCATGCGAGGCCGGCTTGCTGCCGGGCGCACTGCTCCGCAATGACACGCTCAAGTTCGTCAGCGCGCCCGTGCGACTCACCGTCATCAACGCGGACACGATGTTCACAAACCGCTACGAGGCCGGCCAGGTCATTACGATGCCGGTGGCACACGGCGACGGCCGCTACACCGCGGATGACGCCACGCTCGATCGCCTCGAGGGCAATGGGCAGGTTGTCCTGAAGTACGCCGGCAATCCGGGTGAGCCGGCAGGAACGAGCCCGAATGGTGCCATGCGCAGTATCGCCGGCATCATCAGTGCCGAAGGCAATGTGATGGGCCTCATGCCGCATCCGGAGCGCGCGCTCGATGCAGCGCTGGGATCCACGGATGGACTTGGCATGTTCGAATCGATGCTGGCCCGCGTGGCAGCCTGAGACCAACGACCTAACGGAACACACCCTATGCCGCACAGACCGTCGCAGGAAACGCCGAGCCGCAACGAGGATGAGTACTTCGCCAAGCAGGATGCCGAGCTCATGAAGCAGATGCGCGCCAAGCTGGATCAGGAGCGCGAAGCGCAGGAGCGGAAGGCGCATTACATGAAGTGCCCCAAGTGCGGCGCCGATCTCAAGGAAGAGACGCATGGGCACGTGAAGATTGACGTCTGCCCCGATTGCCACGGCATGTGGTTCGACGCCGGCGAGGTGGAGCTGATGAAGCACGGACAGAAAGGCGCCGCCGGAATCATGGGGAGCTTCATGGACCTGCTCGCCCGGGCGGGCAAGAAATGACCGTTGTTCCCCGCCTCGGCGACCCGGCCATCACGCCGGCCCTCGTCGCGGAGCACGGTTTAACTGAAGGTGAGCACGGGCGCATACGAGACATGCTGGGCCGCGAGCCGACATTTACTGAACTCGGCATCGTGAGCGCCCTGTGGAACGAGCACTGCGCCTACAAGCACTCACGTCCGCTGCTCAAGACGCTGCCTACCAAAGCCCCTTGGGTGCTCCAGGGACCCGGCGAGAACGCGGGCGTTATCGCGCTCGGCGATGGCATGGCCGTGGCGTTCAAGATCGAGTCGCACAACCATCCGTCCGCGGTAGAGCCGTACCAAGGGGCTGCGACGGGCGTAGGTGGCATTCTGCGCGACGTATTCACGATGGGCGCGCGGCCGATTGCGCTGCTCAACTCACTGCGTTTCGGGTCACTCACATCCACGCGCGCACGGTACCTGTTTGGTGGCGCGGTGAAAGGCATCGGCGACTACGGTAACTGCGTCGGCGTGCCGACCGTTGGCGGCGAAGTGGTATTCGACGAATCGTACGAGGGCAATCCGCTCGTGAACGCCATGTGCGTGGGCGTCATGCGCGAGGACGAGTTGATGCGCGCGGTCGCGAGCGGCGTCGGGAACCCGGTCATCGCCGTTGGCGCGCGCACGGGACGTGATGGCATTCATGGCGCGTCGTTCGCGTCCGCGGACCTCTCCGAGGAAAGCGAGGCCAAGCGTCCCCAAGTGCAGGTCGGCGATCCGTTCACCGAGAAGCTCCTGCTCGAGGCCAGCCTCGAACTGATCAAGAGCGGCGCGATCGTCGCCATTCAGGACATGGGCGCAGCCGGCCTCACGTCGTCATCGGCGGAGATGGCGGCTCGTGGCGACGTCGGTGTCACGATCGACGTCACCAAGGTCCCCACCCGCGAACAAGGCATGACACCCTACGAAATCCTGCTGAGCGAATCGCAGGAACGAATGCTTGTGGTCGCCAGGAAGGGCCGTGAACACGAAGTACGCGCGATTCTGGAGAAGTGGGATCTCACCGCGTCCGTCTGCGGCGAAGTGATCGCGGAGCCAGTCTATCGCGTGACCGAGGGCGATCGCGTGGTCGCCGAGTTCCCCGGCACGCGCCTCGTCACCGACTGCCCCACGTACAAGCCATTGGCGAAGGAAGACCCGGCCATCGCCGCGTTGCGCTCGCGCGACGTGAGCAAGATCAAGGAGCGGCCCGAAGAGTCCGACCCGATGTGGACGCTCAGGCAACTCCTCGCGTCGCCCACGATCGCCAGCAAGACGTGGGTATACCGGCAATATGACTCCACGGTACGCGCCGGCACGGTGGTCGGTCCGGGCGGCGACGCCGCGGTGATCCGCGTTCGTGGCTCCTCGAAGGGCCTGGCGCTCAAGACAGACTGCAACGGCAGGTACTGCTACCTGGATCCGCGAATGGGTGCCCGCATCGCCGTGGCGGAGTCGGCGCGCAACGTGGCGTGCGTCGGTGGACGGCCGCGCGCCATCACCAACAATCTCAACTTCGGCAATCCCAAGCGGCCCGAGGTCTATCATCAACTCACGGAAGCAGTCGCCGGAATGAAAGAAGCGTGCGAGGCGCTCGGCACGCCGGTCACCGGCGGCAACGTGTCCTTGTACAACGAGCATCCCGGCGGCGCCGTGTACCCCACGCCCGTGATCGGGATGGTGGGCGTGCTCGAATCGCTGGACCACGCCAGGCCCTCGGCGTTTCAGAGCGATGGTGACGCCATCATTCTGCTTGGCGATCCGACGGACGAACTCGGCGGCAGCGAATACCTGCATACGATTCACGGCGTGGTTGCCGGCGCGCCGCCGCGCTGCGACCTCGAGGCGGAGAAAGCACTCGTCGAGACTCTGCTCGAGTGCATCACCGCGGGCGACGTTCGATCGGCGCACGATTGCAGCGACGGCGGCCTGGCCGTGGCGCTGGCCGAGTGCACGATGATGAACCGTCACCGCATGCGCGGTGCCGATCTCGATCTCTCGGCTTGGGCACACTTGCCGCTCCGCGCACTGTTGTTCGGCGAGGCGCAGGGTCGCGTGATCGTCACGTCTTCACTTCCGGCTGCCGTGCTGGTCGTTGCCAAGAAGCATGGCGTGGCTGCAATGCGCATCGGCACCGTTCTCGGCACCTCGCAGCTCCAGGTCGCCGTCGGAGCCCGGAAGTTCGAGGCGCCGCTTGCGGAACTGGCCGAGGCCTACCACGAGGCGATTCCGCGCATCATGTCGCGCACCGCCGCCGCGAACACGCAGCCCGAACTGGCGGGAGCGCGAGCCTGATGTGCGGCATCTTCGGCGTGCACGGTCACAAGGACGCGGTGCAACTGGCACAGCTCGGGCTGTATTCCCTTCAGCACCGCGGGCAGGAGTCGGTGGGCCTCGCGGCGTTCGACGCCGACGGCGGCGCCCGTGTGGTGCGCGCGATGGGGACCATCACGCCGGAGATCGGCAGTCAGCTGAATGAAATGCGAGGCACCACCGCCATTGGGCACACGCGCTACAGCACGGCGGGGTCGTCCACACTCGAGAACGCTGGCCCCGTGTTCGTGAGTTCGCGTGGCGGGCACATCGCACTGGCACACAACGGCAACCTCATCAACGCCACGGAAATCCGCGCGGGGCTCGAGGCCACCGGGTCGATCTTCTCGTCGACGATGGACTCCGAAGTCATCGTCCACCTGCTGGCCAAATCCACCGCGCCGACGCCTGCCGGCCGTGTGGCCGAGGCGCTGAAGGGCGTGGAGGGTGCGTACAGCCTGATCATCAGCTTTGGGGACACGCTGGTGGCGGTGCGCGACCCGCGCGGCTGGCGGCCCTTGATGATGGGCCGGCTCAACGGCTCGGTGGTGTTTGCGTCGGAGACGTGCGCGCTGGACATCGTTGGCGCCAAGTTCGAGCGCGAAGTGCAGCCGGGTGAAGTGATCTCCGTGGATGCCAAGGGCGTCAATTCGACATTTCCGATGGCGAAGAAGGAACAGACGCGCTGCGTATTCGAGTACGTCTATTTCGCGCGCCCGGACAGCCGCGTGTTCGCCGGCACGGTGGATCGCGCGCGCCGCGAGCTGGGCCGACAACTGGCCCGCGAGCACCCTGCCCCGAAGGCCGACCTCGTCTTCGCGGTGCCGGACTCGTCCAACTCGGCCGCGCTCGGGTTCAGCGAGATCAGCGGACTGCCGTATGAGCTGGCGCTGATCCGGAACCACTACGTGGGTCGCACGTTCATTCAGCCGACGCAGGCGGACCGGGACGCCAAGGTGAAGGTGAAATACAACGTGGTGCGCGAAGTGGTGGCCGGCAAGAGCGTCGTGATGGTAGATGACTCGATCGTGAGAGGCACGACCACGCGCGGTCTGGTCGCACTCGTCCGCGGCGCGGGCGCGCGCGAAGTGCACATGCGGGTCAGTTCACCGCCCATCACCGGGTCGTGTTACTACGGCATCGACACACCCACCAAGGCGGAGCTGATCGCCGCGAACAACGACCTCGAAGGCATTCGCAAGCACATTGGCGTGGATAGCCTCGGCTATCTGAGTCTGGAGGGCATGCTCAAGTCGGTTCCGGACGGCCCGGACGGATTCTGCCACGCCTGTTTCTCAGGCAAGTACCCTACGCCGCCGCCGTCCGATGCGCGCACAGGGCGCTAAAGGCTCGACCACAAAGTCGGTCTACTTCTTCGGCGAAGGCAAAGCCGAGGGTGACCACGCAATGAAGGCGATCCTTGGCGGCAAGGGCGCCGACCTGGCCGAGATGACCAGCCTTGGCGTCCCGGTGCCGCCGGGTTTCACCGTTGCCTGCGCGTGCTGTTCCGCGTTTCTGCGCGACGGCAGCCAAGTGGACGGCTTGGAGCGCGAGGTGGACGAGCACCTGGCGCGGGTCGAGCGGGTCGCCGGGCGGAAGTTCGGGGATGCCGCGAATCCTCTGCTCGTGTCCGTGCGATCCGGCGCGAAGGTATCCATGCCGGGCATGATGGAGACGATCCTCAACTTGGGCCTCAACGACGTCACCGTGCAGGGCCTGGCGCGATCCACCGGCAACGCGCGTTTCGCCTATGACGCCTATCGCCGCTTCATCCAGATGTACGGCGATGTCGTCCTGGGTGTGCCGCCGGCGAGCTTTGAGCAGCTGTTGCGATCCAAGCGCCTGACGCAAGGCGTGCAGTCCGACGCCGAACTGAATGAAGAGTCGCTGCGCAACCTCGCCGAGGAGTACAAGTCGCTGGTGCGGAAATCGGCCGGCACGGACCTGCCGCGCGATCCGCGCGATCAGTTGTGGGGTGCCATCCGCGCGGTGTGGCGCTCGTGGAACGGCAAGAAGGCCATCGACTACCGGCGCGTGAACAAGATCGCCGACGATATCGGCACGGCGGTGAACGTGCAGACGATGGTGTTCGGCAACCTCGGCGACGACTCCGGCTCCGGCGTGGCCTTCACCCGAAATCCATCCACGGGCGAGCACAAGTTCTACGGTGAGTTTCTCGTCAACGCGCAGGGTGAGGACGTAGTGGCCGGAACACGTACGCCACTCGGCGTGGCCGAGATGGAGAAGTGCTTTCCGCAGGCGTACCGCGAGTTGATCAGGACTCAGGAGCGCCTGGAGCATCACTTCACGGAGATGCAGGACGTGGAGTTCACGGTGGAGCGTGGGCGCCTGTACATGCTCCAAACGCGCACGGGCAAGCGCACGGCGGCCGCCGCGGTGCGCATTGCCACGGACATGGTGGCCGAGGGGCTGCTCAAGCAGAACGCGGCGTTGCTGCGCGTGCAGCCGGAACAGCTGAACCAGCTGATGCATCCGGTGATCGATGGGCGCACCAAGGCCCAGCCGCTGTGCGTCGGCCTGCCGGCCAGCCCGGGCGCAGCCAGCGGGATGGTGGTGTTCGACCCCGAAGTCGCTGAACAGCGCGGCGCCAAGGGACAGAGCGTGGTATTGGTGCGCGACGAGACCACGCCGGATGACTTCCACGGCATCGTGGCGGCGCGAGCCGTCCTTACAGCACGCGGCGGCATGACGAGCCACGCCGCGGTCGTGGCTCGCGGCATGGGCAAGTGCGCGGTGGTCGGCTGCAAGGACATGGAGGTCGATCTCGACGCACGGCTGCTGCGTGTGGGCGATCACGTCGTGAAGGAGGGCGAATGGGTGACGCTCGACGGCGCCACGGGCCGAGTGTTCCTGGGCGACCTCCCGACCACGCCCTCCGAGGTGGTGCAAGTGAGCCACGGCACGCTGAAGGCCGAGGACGCGCCGTCCTACAAGGCGTTCGCGACGCTGCTCGGCTGGGCGGACGGGACGCGGACACTCAAGGTGCGCGCCAACGCGGATACCCCTGCAGACGCGCGCATCGCCCGCGGATTCGGAGCGGAAGGGATTGGGTTGTGCCGCACAGAGCACATGTTCTTCGAGGGCGACCGCATCCACGCCATGCGTCGCATGATCGTCGCCCGAGACGAAGCCGGGCGCCAACGCGCACTGGAGGACCTGTTGCCGCTGCAGCGCGGCGACTTCGAGGGGATATTCGAGGCGATGTCGGGGTTCCCGGTGACAATCCGGCTGCTGGACCCGCCGCTACATGAGTTCCTGCCGCATGGCGGCGAGGAGAGCAAGTTGTTGGCTCGCCAGTTGGGGCTCACTCGGGCATCGCTCTCGCATATCGTGGAGTCGCTGCGCGAAGCGAACCCGATGCTCGGGCATCGCGGCTGCCGACTGGGAATCACGTATCCGGAGATCACGGCGATGCAGGCGCGTGCCGTCTTTGAAGCCGCGCTGGCTTGTCGCAACCGCGGGATCGACGTTCAGCCTGAGATCATGATCCCGCTCGTGAGCACGCAGGCAGAGTTCGATCATCAACGCGCGATTGTGGCTGCCACGGCGCGCGAGGTGTTGGGGCGAGAGACCCTGCCCTACCTCGTCGGCACGATGATCGAGCTGCCGCGCGCGGCGCTCACCGCCGGCCGCATCGCGTCCACGGCGGAGTTCTTCTCCTTCGGCACCAACGACCTGACGCAGACCACGTTCGGGCTGAGCCGGGACGACGCCGGCCGCTTTCTGCCGACGTACGTGGAGCTTGGCATTCTGGCGGACGATCCGTTCCAGGTGTTGGATGAGGAAGGCGTCGGCAAGCTGATCGAGATCGCGGTCGCTGACGGACGTCAGGCACGGCCGGCGCTCAAGGTGGGCATCTGCGGCGAGCATGGCGGCGAGCCGCGGAGCATCGGCTTCTGCCACACCCTCGGCATGGACTACGTGTCGTGCTCGCCGTATCGGGTGCCGATTGCTCGCTTGGCGGCGGCACAGGCCGCCTTATCGGCGAGGTCGCCCGGCGTGTAATCGCAATCAGTTCAGCGCACCGTTCAACTCGCTTCGACTCGAACGCGCGAAGCTCTCTCGTCATCGGCGGCTACCTTCACCCTGTGGCAAACCGGGAAGGCGAATGACCAGTGCCGCCTTGGATCGCGGGGCGCACCTGCGGCGAGCTCTTCGCCTCGAAGTCTTCACCGTCGGCTGGAACGTTCTTGAAGCCATTGTCGCCATCACAGCGGGGTTCCTGGCCGGCAGTGTTGCTCTGGTCGGATTCGGCTTGGATAGCGTCATCGAGTCAATCTCTGGCGTTGCCCTTTACCATCGATTGCGAAGCGAGGTTGTTGCCGGGAATGAGGACAGCAACGAGGCACGCGAGCGTCGCGCACTTTACTTCGTTGGCCTCAGCTTCTTCCTGATTGCTGCCTACGTGCTCTATGAAGCCGCGACTGGGCTACTTCAACGGGAGCGGCCAAGTCACAGCGCTATCGGTATCGGTCTGGCAGTGGTGTCCCTCGTAGTGATGCCGGTCCTCGGGTGGGGCAAGCTCCGGGTTGCGCGCCAGCTTGATAGTCGTGCCCTTGCAG
>JBBTFS010000041.1:42432-65808 GCA_038060705.1 Gemmatimonadota bacterium | reverse complement strand
GTGGAGGCCCCCGACGACGCGGATGCCGCCCATCCGCTCGCACAGACCGGCGACTTCCTCGTCACGCTGAAGATCGGCAACGAGATTCAGCGGCAAGTGCTGCGGCTCGAGCACGTGTCGCCCTCGGGCTCGGGCGTCATGCTTGCGACGCCGGAAGACAAGCGACAGTAAAGTTTCACTGGCTTGGGGCCGGAGTGTTCCCGAAAGGAATGCTCCGGCCCTTTGCCGTTTTACCTTTCGGGCGTGCGTGACGCATTCAGAAAGTCCCTCGCCAGACTCAGGCACCTCATCGTCGAGTATGGCGTGATCGCCCTGATGGTGCACTACGTGATTTTTGCCGTGGTGATCGTCGGCTTCTGGTGGGGCATTCGCGCGGGGTGGCAGCCATCCGACGCGTCGGGGAATGTCGGCTCGTGGACTGCTGCTTACGTCGCAGCGAAGATCACCCAGCCACTCCGCATTATCGCGACGGTCGCAGTGACTCCGGTGATCGCCCGCTTGTACGAACGCATGCTCAAACGCCGCCGCGCCTCCAACGGCTGAGCCAGTTCCTGGTTCCTGGTTCCTGGTTCCTGGTTCTTCAGGCGAACAGGTTCCGGGCCACCATGAACAGGTTCGCTGGCTTCTCGGCCAGGCGACGCATGAACCACGGATACCACGCGCGCCCGTAGCTGATCAACACCCGCGTCCGCATGCCCTCGGCCGCGAGCTTCCGTCGGCCGGCGTCCTGAATCCCGTACAACATCTGCACCTCGAACGCCGTGTCCGGCACGCCAAGCACGCGGGCATCCTGCCGGATGTGCGCGACCAGTTCGAGATCGTGCGTGCCAAAGACCGTACGCACGCCCTGCGACGCTGAGCCCAGCAACTCGCGCGCCAGCAGGCGATACCGCGCTTCGATGTCGGCGCGGCTCGATAGCGCCACATCGGCACCCTCGCGGTATGCACCCTTCACCAACCGGATGAAAGGCTTGAGGGCCATCAACCGCTGCAGGTCCGACTGCGTCCGGTGCAGGTAGGCCTGCACGCACAGCGCCGCGTTGTCGCATTCCCGCACCAGCTTCTCGTAGGCGGCCACGGTCGAGTCCACATAACTCGACGCTTCCATGTCGATCGCGAGCACCGTCTTGTTGGCGCTGGCCAGCTTGATCATCCGGCGCACGCGTTCAAGCGCGCGCTCCTGATCCACGTCCCAGCCGAACTGCGTCAGCTTGATGGACACATGCGCATCCACGCCATCGGCCTTGAGTGCCGCGAACAGTTTCTCGTATTCCGCCACTGTCTGATCGGCCGCGGCATCGCTGTTCACGTTCTCGCCAAGGTACGTCATGATCGTCGGCGTGCCCTCGGCCTTCAGCCTGCGCACCGCGACCATCGTTTCCTCGAGCGTCTCGCCCGGCATGAATTTCATGACGACCGGCCGCATTGCGCGGCTCGATCGAACCAATCGTTCCATCCGGGGGCTTTGCGACGCACAAAGCAGGGCCGAGCGAAGGATTTTCATGCGCGTTTGTCCACCAGCAGCACCGCGCCCATCAGGACGCGTGCGCCGCGTTCAATGTCTTCCGGCGTCGAGAACTCTTTCGGTGAATGACTGATGCCGCCGATGCTGGGAATGAAGATCATCCCCATGGGCCCAATCTGCGCCATGGCCTGCGCGTCGTGTCCCGCGCCGCTGGGCATGGTCTTCGTCGTGAGCTTCAACTCCCTGGCGGCTTCCGCAATGATGCCGCGAATCGTCGGATCACTCAAAGCCGGAACGTCTTGATGAGTGGGGCGGAAATCGAACGTCGTGCCGTTCATGTCTCCCACGCCCTTTGACTCGCGCACGATGCTGTCGAAGACGCGTTGTGTCTTTGCGGCATCGACGTCGCGCATCTCCAGCGTGCAGACGACTCTGCCGGGAATCACGTTCGGCGCGCCGGGGAACGCCTCCAAACGCCCGACCGTGCCCACCTGCCGGCCCGGTTCGGCGCGCACCACTCGGTTCACCATGTCGATGAAGCGCGCCGCGCCAAGCATCGCGTCGCGTCGCTGATCCATGGGCGTGGTGCCCGCATGGTTCTGCATCCCGGTCACCGTTACTTCCCAGCGCCGGATCCCGACGATGCCTTCCACGACGCCGATGTTGATCGCGTCGCGCTCCAGGGTGCCGCCCTGCTCGATGTGGAGCTCGATGTATGCGGCGATGTCGCCACGCTGCCGCTTCACCTCGGTGAACCGCGATGGCGCCCCACCAAGGAACGTCATGCCCTCGGCAATCGTCTTGCCGCTCCACGACGCATTGCGGAGTTCGTCAGCCTTGAGTTGGCCGCTGACGCACTTGCTGCCGTACAGCCCGCCTTCCTCGTTGGCCCAGATCACGACCTCGATCGGGTGGCGCGTGCGGATGCCCTGCTCTTTCAGCGACTGCGCGACCTCGATGGCGGACAGCGAACCCACCGTGCCGTCGTAGTTCCCGCCGTCCGGCACGCTGTCCACGTGCGAGCCGAACATGATCGGCTTGAGTGACGCGTCCGTTCCAGCGCGCCGCCCCAGAATGTTGCCCGCAAAGTCAACGCCAACGTCGAGTCCGGCGTCGCGCATCACGCCCATCACGAAGGCGCGGCCGGATTTGTCGAACTCGCTGTACGCCACGCGTGAAACGCCGCCATGGGGATTGGCGCCGAACGCCGACAGCGCCTTGAGGCGCGCGTTCAGCCGCGCGCCGTCCAGCGTGGCGGCCAGCATCGGGCCGCCGGCGCGCACGAACGGCACTCGCGGCACGAGCACATTGCCCGCGAACGCGGCGGCCAGCGTTTCGGTGAATTGGCGACGGTCCATGGACACAAACCTGCACGCTCACGAAGCCCTTCTGCAACCGACATCTGCCGGCACTACCATAATGTCGTGTCGCTCCTCCACGAAGTGCGCTCGTTCTGGCGCGCGGAACCACGTGATCACCGCGTCGCCCTTGTCGCCATCGTGCTCGTCGGGATCATCCTGCGGCTGCTCACGCTGTCCCAGCCGATGCGGTACGACGAAGCCGTCACGTACCTGGAGTTCGTGCGGCAACCGCTGTCGCAAGCGTTGAGCGGGTACGACAACCCCAAGAACCACCTGTTCCACACGCTGCTGGCCAAGGCGTCGGTCGCTGTGTTCGGCAACGCTCCGTGGGCAATCCGGCTGCCCGCGTTTGTCGCCGGTGTCACGCTGGTACCGCTCACGTACGGCGCGGCTCGGATCCTGTACGGTGCCCGTGCCGCCATCGTGGCAGCCGCGCTCGTCTCCGCGTCAGGCGTGCTGACGCTGTACTCAACCAACGCCCGCGGCTACTCGCTGGTCGTAGCCGCGTTCCTGGTCCTCGTCCTCCTCGCCGCGCAGCTGATCCGCGCACCGGGCATGCACTGGTGGGTGGCCTACGGCGTCGTATCGGCGCTCGGGGTGTGGACCATCCCGGTGATGCTGTATCCGCTCGGTGCCGTGTCGCTGTGGCTCGCGCTGTCGCTCCTCGTCGACGGCAGGAGACGCGAGCTGGGTTGGCTCGGCGGCGCCCTGGCGCTCGGCGCCGCGCTCACCCTCGGCGCGTACGGCCCGGTGTTCGCGCGCACGGGAGTCGCCTCGGTGGTGCGCAACAAATTCGTGGCGTCGTCAGTGTGGACGCAGTTCCTCGGCGACATGGCTGTTGCGGGATGGGACACGATCCGGTCGTGGGGGCTGGGCTGGCCGCCAATCGTGCACGCGGGCGCGCTCGCAATCGCCGCGGTAGCCCTCGCACGACACGAGCGGCTGTCGTCGTTCCGCGTGGGCGTTCCGCTCGCGGCCTTTGTGTGGAGCGCGTGGCTGCTCGTGGTGACGCACCGCGCGCCGTTCCCACGCATTTGGCTGTGGTGCATTCCCGTCGTCTCGGCGTTGGTGGGCGCCGGCCTCGTGGATCTCCTGGATCGATCCAGGCGCATGGCCCGCTTCGCGGCACGGGTGCCGCTGCTCGCCGGCATCGTCGCGGTTGCCGGCAGCGCTTCAGTGGCGGTCTCAGGCGCGGTGCTCCGCACCCGCGATACGGGAACGTTCGTCGACGCCGAGGCAACCGCACTTCAGCTCTCCACATTCCTGCGGCCGGGCGATCGTGTCACCGCCGCGACTCCAACGGACGGGCCGCTTGCATACTACTTCGACCGCTTGGGTGTCGATCCGGCGTACTTCCGCGGGGAGGAGGCCGAGGCCCGCCGCCTCGTCGTCATCGTGAATGAAGGTGAAGGCGAGACAATACACGAGGTGCTTCAGGGCCTCGCCGCACTCGATACCGCCCGATACGCGTCCAGCCTGATCGCGAATCGCCCCCGGTCGAAGGTCTACCTCTTTGAGCGACGCGATGCGCCGAAGTAGCGAGGTCGCTGCGTTTCTGCTCGCCGCACTGGTCCTGATCGGACCGGCGGTCCTCGCGATCGTGTCGCCGTCCGATCACAACCTCAGTGAAACGGCGTTCACGCCGCTCGTGCTCTATTGGACTGTGGGTTCGGCGCTGTTGATCGCGCCCCTGCTGGCGCTCACGACCTTGCCGGGCGATTGGTTCGAACGTTGGTGGCGGGCAACCGCGACTTACGCGATGTCGATCCCCGGCCGGACCTTCGCCACCGCGCTCGTGTCCGTCGCACTCGTGCTCACGGCGAGCTTCTCGTGGTACTGTTTTGCGACGCGGCCCACCACGGCCGACGAATTCGCGCAGCTCTTTCACGCACGCATCTTGTTGAGCGGCTGGTTGTCGCTGCCACCCGACCCGAACGTTGAGTTCTTCGCGATCGACAACGTGATCGACCGCCCCCGCTGGATGTCGCAGTTTCCCATCGGCGGACCGGCAGTTCTGGCGTTGGGCTTGTTGCTGGGTGCGCCGTGGTTGCCCAACTCCCTGTTGACGGCCTTCACCGCGCTCAACGTGTACCGTTTTGTTCAGGCGGCGTACGGCGAGGCGGAAGCGCGTGTGGCCGGGGCGCTCTTTGTCGCCAGCCCCATGGTGCTCATGATGGGCGGCTCGCAGATGAACCACACGCCGACCGTATTCTTCGTGACGCTCGCCCTCGCGTCACTCGCGCACTGGCTGCAGGAAGAGGATCGTTCGCGCCGGCGCCGACAGGGCCTGGTCATCGGCATCGCGCTGGGCGCTGCCGTCGCGATTCGCCCGCTTGACGGTGCGCTCGCCGCGGTCATGATGGGAGCGGCGATGGGATTGCACGTCGTGCGTCACCGGCGCGTTTCGTCGCTGGTCGTCGCAGCGATTGCTGGCGCGGTGCCTGTCGCACTGCTGCTCGTGGCAAACTGGCGCATGACGGGACACCCGCTCCTCTTCGGTTACGAGGTATTGTGGGGCCCCAATCACTCCTGGGGGCTGCACGACGATCCCCTTGGCTCGCCGCACGACGGCGCGCGCGCGGTGTTGCTCGGACTCAGGTACGCCACGCTGCTTGATTGGACGCTCACCGCGTGGCCGGTGCCCGTGCTGTTGCTCATCGCGTTCGGTTTCTCGCTCTCGCACAAGACCACTCGCTGGGACTTGATGCTGCTTGGCGCCTTCGTCGTATTCCTCGTCGCGTATGCCCTCTATTGGCACGACGGCCAGTTCATCGGACCCCGGTTTCTGTTCACCGCCGTGCCCGCGGTGTTGATCCTCGCCGCCCGGGCGCCCTTCATGATGGCGGACGTGGCGCGCGGCAAGGCTTGGCGTGCGGCCGTGGCCATCGTACCCGTTTGCGTTTTCGTCTCCTGGGTCCGCCCAATGCCGCCGTTCGGCGTCCGCGGCATTACCCAGGACTACCGCGAGGCGCGCAAGTCGTTGAAGCGCCTGGCGCCGGATGAGAGTGTCACCGCGAACCTGCCGCGATCGCTCGTGTTCGTGCAGGAGGGCGCTTCGGCCAGGCTCGTCCGGCGCCTGTGGGCACTCGGCGTCTCCCGTCAGGACGCGGCACGCGTGCTGCGATACAGCGATGCGTGCTCGCTGTTGGATGCGGTGCGCGTCGAGGAACGGCGCGAGCCTCCGGACGCGGCCGGGAGGCTCGGCCGTATCGAAGCGTCGACGATCGTGCTCGGCACCCCGGACCGCGTGATAGTCGCGGGTTCAGACCCCAACTTCCGCGTTAACAATGCGTCGCCCGCGTCGCGTGCCTGCATCGATGAGACGAAGTTCGACGCACGCGTCGCAAACACCGTTTCATATGGCCCGCTGTTGCTCGAGAACCGGTTCGACGCGCTGGGCCGGGTCAGCGGACAGGTCATCTACGCCATGAACCTGGGCGAGCGAAACGACGTGTTGCGCGCCCGATTCGGGGACCGACAGTGGTTCCGCTACGAAATCCCGCTCGGAACCCGGGACTCGTTGCCCGTGCTGGTGCCCTACGAGGCGCCGCCGGACCGCGCGGCGACAAAAAAAACGCCGTAGCGCTGGTCCGGGAGAGAGGCGCGGGGCGGGATCGAACCGCCGAATGGGAGTTTTGCAGACTCCTGCCTTACCACTTGGCTACCGCGCCATTGAAGTCGCAAGTTATTCTGCCACCATACCTTTCTCAAGGAAATGAACGCCGCGCCTCGCTTGCGCGAGCGCCGTGTCGGGCCAAGAATCACTCATCCTCGCCGGAGTATCGAGATGCGTTCGCGCCACCTGCTTTCAGCCGTCATCCTGCTCGCGCCCATGACCTTCGCGTCCGGGTGCAAGTTGTTCAGGCCCATCAATCCCAACGCTCCGGCCAAGTCGCCGTCGGCGCCGGCCGACGAGACCAAGGCTGCGCCGACAAAAGCGGCCCCGACGAAGGCCGCTCCGCGGACCGTGTCCGCACGCGCCGCCCGCGCTGGTCTGAGCGACGCGAACATCGCGGCCATGGTGCTCGCGGCCAACAACACCGACATCAGCTACGCGCGCCTCGTGCCCTCGCGCGCCGAGCGTCCGGACGTCAAGGAATTCGGCCAGCGCATGCTCACGGACCACACCGGTGTGAACGGCCTGGTGAACGATCTCCTCACCAAGCTCAACGTGACGCCGGAGGAGAACGCCGCCAGCCTCGACTTCCGCGACGAGTCCGCCAACAAGCGTGACGCCATGCGCGAACTCAGCGGCTACGCCTTCGATTCCACGTACATCGAGAACGAGGTCGCGTATCACATCAAGTTCCTCGCGTCCATCGACAGCGTGCTGATTCCGGCGGCCCGAAACGCCGAGCTCAAGAACCTGCTCACGGCCGTGCGGCCGGCGGTCGCGGCGCACCTGGCCCACGCGGAGCAGGTTCGCGCCAACGTGCTCGCCAAGAAGTGACGCTCCGCGCGCTGGGCGTCGTCCTGATGCTCGCGACGCTCGGCTGCGCTGGGTTGGGGGCACGCCGCGATGGGGGCCCGCACTTGGTGAAGGTTGTGCGCATCACCGGGTTCCGGTTCGTGCCCGCGGACCTCACCGTGTCGCCCGGCGACACCGTCATTTGGGAGAACGAGGATTCGTTCGCCCATACCACGACCGCGGACAGCGGTAGTTGGTCCTCGGCGGAACTTGCCCGGTCCCAGCGCCATGCGATCGTGGCGCCCGCTCCGGGCCGCTACCCTTACCACTGTGCGGCGCACCCGGGGATGAAGGCCGTGCTGGAGGTGCGCCGCGCTCAGCCTTCCATGTGATTCCTGCAGTTTCTGAACGACAAAGTTGAATATTGGGCACTGGTAGTGCAGTTTTGACGATCGATTTGTGCGGATTCTGCACGATTCCGATATCACCGCCACCACCGAGGCCCGCCCAGCCAATGCCCCCGAAAACCGCGCCGTCCCGCAAGGCACTTACACGAGAACTCGCCAGCCGCACACCGAAAACCATTCCGGCCATCATGCAGAACGGCGTACCCGCGAAGATCTCCGACTACTTCGGCATCAACACGCTTGGCGTGCGCCAGATGCGCGACAAACTGCCCCGGGATGTGTTCGAGAAACTCGTCGCCTCGGTGCGACAGGGGAAAAAGCTCGACCTCGAGATCGCCGGACGCGTTTCTCAGGTGATAAAGGAATGGGCGGTCGGGCGCGGCGCCACGCACTTCACGCACTGGTTCCAGCCGCAGACCGGCCTCACGGCTGAAAAGCACGACGCGTTTCTCTCCTTCGACGACGGCCAGCCGATGGAAGCGTTCAGCGCGTCGCAGCTCGTGCAAAGTGAACCCGACGCCTCGAGCTTCCCGAGCGGCGGCCTGCGCGCCACGTGGGAAGCTCGCGGCTACACCGCATGGAATCCGGCCAGCCCGGTGTTCATCGCCGAGTGGGCGGGCATCAAGACGCTGTGCATCCCCTCCGTGTTCGTCGGTTACAACGGCGAAGCGTTGGACGAGATCACGCCGCTGCTGCGCAGCACCGATGCGTTGAGCGCCAAGGCCATCGAGCTCCTCGAACTTATCGGCGACAAAGGCGTCCTCCGCGTGGGCACCACGCTCGGACCCGAGCAGGAATATTTCCTCATTGACCGCGCGCACTTCGCCATGCGCCCGGACCTCGTCATGTCCGGCCGCACCCTGCTCGGCGCGCCGCCGCCGCGCGGTCAACAGCTGGAAGACCACTACTTCGGCGGTATTCCGGAGCGCATCCAATCATGCATCGCTGAAGTCGAGACCGAGCTCTACAAGCTCGGCGTGCCCATCGTCACCCGGCACAACGAAGTCGCGCCCAGCCAGTTCGAAATGGCGCCACGCTATGAAGAGACTGATGTCGCGGTGGATCACAACCAGCTCGTCATGGCCACCCTGCGCCGCGTCGCCCTGCGTCATGACCTTCAGGCGCTGCTGCACGAGAAGCCATTCGCCGGCATCAATGGTTCGGGCAAACACTGCAACTGGTCCATGTCCATCGCCGCGGACGATCACGAGCTCGACGGCGTGAACCTGCTCAAGCCGGGCCGCACACCGCACCAGAACCTCCGGTTCCTCATGTTCCTCGCGGCCGTGCTCAAGGGTGTCTACAAACACTCGGGCATGTTGCGCGCCGGCATCGGCACGTCCGGCAACGAGCATCGCCTCGGCGCCAACGAAGCACCGCCGGCCATCATCTCGGTCTTCATGGGCGAGATGCTCACCCGCATGATCGAGTCGCTCATCGGCGACAAGGGCGGCGTCAGCGGCGAAGAGGCAATGATGAAACTCGGCGTCGCGCGCCTGCCCGAAATCCGCCGCGACACCACGGACCGCAACCGCACCTCGCCGTTCGCGTTCACCGGCAACAAGTTCGAGTTTCGCGCGGTGGGATCGTCGCAGTCCATCGCCTTCCCCATCGTGCTGCTCAACGCGGCTGTCGCCGAGGCCGTCGGTGAGCTGACCGAGGAACTGCGCAACGAACTCAAGAAGACGCCCAAGACCGACGACGCCGTGTACAAGGTCGTCCGCAAGGCGTTCAAGGAAACCAGCGCCGTACGCTTCGAAGGCAACAACTACTCGGACGCGTGGGTCAGGGAAGCGGCCAAGCGCGGCCTGCCCAACTACCGGCGCACACCGGAAGCGCTGGCCCAGCTGGCCACCAAGACGACCAAGAAGTGCCTCGTCGGCCTGGGCATCCTCACGGAGCCCGAGCTGGACTCGCGGTACCACGTTCGCCTCGAGCGCTACATCAAGGACATGCTCATCGAAGCGCACACGCTCCGCGAAATGGTGGACACCATGGTGCTGCCGGCGGCGTTCTCGTACTCCGCGTCGCTCCTGGACTCGGCGGCCAAGGCTCGTTCGGCCGGCATCAAGGGCGTGCCGCAGATCGCGGCCGCCAACAGCGTGGGCAAACTCATCAAGCAGCTCCAAACGCAGCGTGCCGCGTTCGAGAAGGCGTTCGTGAAGGCGGAGCACATGCACGATGATCCGGTCGCGCAGGCGCAACTCCTCACCGGCCAGGTGGCCGACGCGATGGCCACCGTGCGGGCGGCAGCCGACGCGCTTGAAGTCGTGGTGGACGACGACTGCTGGCCGCTGCCCAAGTACCGCGAAATGCTCTTCCCGGTCTGAACAGGCTGGCGGGACTGTATACAATCGGATAGCTTGGCAGAGGGTGCTGCCAGCTCGGCGAGGCGCACGACGCGCTTCGCCGAGCTTTTTCCTTTTTTGTGCCGGAGATGTTGCCAATGCGTCGCTGGGGCTCCTTGCGCATGCTCGCGCTGCTCTCTCTCGTCGCCACCGCGTCGTGTGACCTCATCACCGGAAAGAAGGACGGGTCGTTCACGCTGACGTTGTCCGACGCAACTCTCAGCGTCGGTCAGGGCAAGAAGGACACGATCGGCATCGCGCTCGCGCGGACCAACTTCGACAAGCCAATTACGCTCTCGGTGGACGGCGTACCGTCGGGAATGATCGCCGTGCTGCTGCCCAAGACTGTTCCGGGCACGGCGCAGGCCAGCAGCCTCGAACTCACCGTGGATGCCACGGCGGCGATTGCCACCTCCACACTCACGGTCCGTGCCACGGCCGAGGGCGTCGTCGAACAAACCCAGACCGTCGGTGTCAGCGTCGCCGTCACCGGCGCGTTTACTCTGTCGGCACAAGGCTTCCCCGCGACGGCCGCGCAGGGCGGCGGCGCAATCGGAACGGTGCTCGTGGTGCGGAGCGGTGGTCATGCGGACAACGTCACGCTGGCCGCGACCGGGTTGCCGACCGGCGTAACCGCGTCCTTTGCCGATTCGCCCACGTTGAACGCCTCGATATCGCTCTCGTTCTCCGTCGCCGGGAGCGTCGCAGCGGGCGCCTATCCGATCACTATCACAGGCTCGGCGGGTGGCCTCGCGAACCAGACCCTGCAAATTACTCTCAACGTCATCGCGCCACCGGCGACGGCGTCGCTTTCGATGCCCTTCTGCGCGTCATCCCTCCCCGCGTGGTTCGCATACCAGAACCAGGGCTTCCCTTGGCAAGTGATTACCCCCGTCAACGGCGTGTACACCTTCCAGGCGACGGCCACCCTCACCGTCGCGTACGCGTTTGTGGCGGGTCCCGGTGTGAACGAGACCGACTTCAGCGTTCTGTATGCGACGCGGGCCGAGCTTGCGGGTCAGACGGATCGTGATTGCGCCGGACCAAAGACCCTGACCGGATCCGTCACCGGAGCCACGACCAGCCAGTCGATTCGGGTCGCGATGGGCGCATCGACCGCGACCCCGACCGCGGCGAGTCCGAACTTCAGTCTCACGGGCGTCGCCAGCCGCGCACTGGACCTCATCGCCACCAAAGGCACGATCGCCAGCACGTCGCTCAACATCCAGGTGACGCCAGACATGCTGATCGTCCAGCGCAATCTCAATCCGGCCGACGGCGCGACCCTTGGCACGCTCGATTTCGCCGGACAGGGATTCGCGCCCGCGTCTTCGAACCTGACCGTCAACAACGTGGGGACCGGTGACAACATCAACATCGGAAGCACGTTTTGGAGCGCGACCAATACCTACGGCATTGTGCACGCACTTCAGCCAACGAACACCTCGAACACGCTGTTCTCCATGCCGGCCGGAAAACTCCAAGCCGGCGATTTCCACGAACTGGTGGTGGAGACGTACCAGACGGGCTTCGCGTTTGGTCGCGTGAACGTCGCCTACCTCGGCGCCCTCGCCGACCGCACGGAAACGCTCGCGCCGAATCTGTCGACACCGGGCGTGAACACCATTTCCGCGTCGCCGTATACACGCCTCCGCGGTCAACTGCCTGTGCAAGCCGAATATCCGACGGCGGCGCGTTTCATCTTTTTCCAGGCCGGCGGCAACGCAGCGGATCGCCTCGTCTACGTGGTGGCGACGGCGGGATTCCTGGGCGGAACCCCAGCATCCAACTGGGATGTCGCAATCCCTGAGTTCGGCCTCGTCGCGGGTCTGAACAACAGCTGGCTCCCCTCAACTTCATTCGTGCTCTACCAGGCCGAAGCGTACTCGGCGCCCGGGCCGGTCTTGTTCGGCGGCGTTCCTTCTGTTGGCGACGTGGTGCGAGCGGCCTACCGCGTGACGTCCAGCGGAACCGTGGTAAGGGCGGCCCTGCGAGCCATCGACACGCGTCAGTACTTGAGGAGGTAGCTCTCCAGTTCCCAGCTGGTCACCTGGGTGATGTAGTCGCGCCATTCTTGCCGCTTGGCTTCCAGGAAGTGGCGCGTGACGTGCTCGCCAAGCGCCGCCGTGATCAGGCCGTCGTGCTCGAGTTCGTCCAGGGCCTCGTTCAAGTCGTGCGGAAGGTCGTCGATGCGCAAGCGCCGCCGCTCACGATGGCTCATCTCCCAAATGTTCTCGTTCACCGGCTCGCGCCAGTCTGCCTTCGAAGCGACGCCGTCCAAGCCGGCCGCCAGCATTACCGCCAGCGCGAGATACGGATTCGCCGCCGGGTCCGGCATCCGCAGCTCCAAGCGCGTCCCGGCGCCGCGACGTTCCGGCACGCGCACCAGCGGCGAACGATTGCGCATGGACCACGCCACGTTCACCGGCGCCTCGAACCCCGGCACCAGCCGCTTGTAAGAGTTCACCAGTGGATTCGTGATCGCGCACATGCCGCGCGCATGGCGCAGCAGTCCGCCCAAGTAGTGGAGGGCCGTCTTCGACAACTGCCACTCGGCTTTCTTGTCGAAGAACGCGTTCTCCTTGCCGCGAAACAGCGACTGGTGCGTGTGCATACCGCTGCCGTTCTGCCCGAAGATCGGCTTGGGCATGAACGACGCAATGAGCCCGAATTCGTGCGCCACGTGCTTCACCACGAACCGGAACGTGGCCAGGTTGTCCGCGGTGGTCATGGCGTCCGCATAGCGAAAGTCGATTTCGTGTTGCGCGTGCGCCACTTCGTGGTGCGATGCCTCCACCTCGAAGCCCATCTGCTCCAGCACGTCCACCATTGCGCGCCGCGCCTCTTCGCCACGGTCCGCCGGTGCCAGGTCGAAGTAACTGCCCACGTCGTGCGTGTCCGTGCTGGCGCCGCCGTCGGCTGAAGGACGGAAGAGGAAGAACTCCGCTTCCATGCCAGCGTTCATTGTGAAACCCATCTGGCGCGCCCGCCCGATCACCCGCTTGAGCACCCCCCGCGGGTCGCCGGAAAACGGCGTACCGTCCGGCATGTTGATGTCGCAAATGAGCCGTGCCACGCGCGCGTCGGCGTCGCCCCACGGAAAGATCCGGAACGTGGAGAGGTCCGGCGCCAGCAGCATGTCCGACTCCTCGATGCGAACAAAGCCCTCGATCGACGAGCCGTCGAACATGATGTCGCCGGCCAACGCTTTGGCGAACTGCGACGCCGGAATCTCAACGTTCTTGTTGACGCCCATGATGTCCGTGAATTGCAGGCGCATCGAACGGACGTTGTGCTTGCGGGCGAAGTCGAGAATGTCCTTGGCGGTCGCGCCCCGGACGTCTGGTGTAATTGATCGGGAAGTCACGGGAGGAAATCTCCCACGCACAGTGACTGGTGACTAGTGACTAGTCACTAGTTTTGAGCATGCTCTGCTCCGCTTGCGGCGCCGATAGCGCCGGAAATTTCTGCGCCAACTGCGGCGCACCGATGCAGGGGGCCGCGTGCGCCGCTTGCCGCGCGCCGCTCACGCCGGGCGCCAAATTCTGTCACCGGTGCGGCACCGGGGCGGCCGGGTTCCGGGCCGCGCCTCCCTCCGGGGTCGCCAATGCCCTGCCCTGGTCGGTTGCCGCGATCGCCCTCCTGGCACTCATCGCCTTGGTCGCGGGCCAGCGCTTCGGCCGCAGCCGGCAAGCCGACGAAGCCCAACCGTCGTCGATGCTGGCGGGGGCGTCCGGTCGCGCACCGGACATCAGCGCCATGACACCGACCGAGCGCGCCGAACGGCTCTACGATCGCATCATGGGCGCCGCTGAACGCGGCCGCATCGACTCGGTGCGGTTCTTCCTCCCCATGGCACTCCAGTCCTACTCCGAACTTGGCCCGCTCAACACCGACCAGCGTTACGATGTTGGACGGTTGGCTGAGGTCGGCGGCGACGCCAGGCTCGCGGCGGCGCAGGCGGACACGATCCTCAAATCGCAGCCCAAGCACCTGCTCGGACTGCTGCTCGCCTCGCGGGCAGCGCAACTCCGGGGCAACGCCAAGGCAGCCGATGCCTTCCTGAAGCAGATGGCCGCCGCTGAACCCGCCGAAAGAGCACGACAACTGCCGGAGTATCTGCTGCACCAGAACGACATCGACCGGGCACTCACGGAATGGCGCGCCAAGGGCGGAAAGTGACCCGTACGATCCAGGTGGCGCACAGCCCGGACTCCGACGACGCATTCATGTTCTACGCATTGGCCGACGGCAAGATCGACACGGGCGACCTCCGCTACCAGCACATTCTCCAGGACATCGAGACGCTCAACCAGCGCGCTCTGCGCGGCGAATTGGAAGTGACTGCGGTTTCGATTCACGCGTACGCGTATCTCGCTGACCAGTACACGCTGCTGCCGCACGGCGCGTCCATGGGCGACAAGTACGGGCCGCGCCTCGTCACCAAGGGGGCCGCGAGCGCTTCGATCAAGGGCAAGAGGGTCGCAGTGCCCGGCATGCTCACGAGCGCGTATCTCGCACTCAAGCTCTACGAGCCGGACTTCGAGCCCGTCGTAACTCCGTTCGACCAGATCGAAGATGTGGTGGCCAACGGTGAACTCGAGTTCGGGCTCCTGATTCACGAGGGCCAACTCACGTTCGCCGAGCGCGGCCTGCAATTGGTGGCGGACATGGGCGAGTGGTGGTTCAGGGACACTGGCTTACCCCTTCCATTGGGAGGCAACGTCATCAAAACCGACCTCGGTGAGCCACTTATCGCAACAATATCGCGCCATTTACACGACAGTATAGCGTATGGGCTCAACAACAGGAAGGATGCGCTGGACCATTCCATGAAATACGCCCGTGGGCTCGATCGAGCCAAGGCCGACACATTCGTTGGCATGTACGTCAACGACTGGACCCTCGACTACGGGCCCAAGGGCCGCGAAGCCGTGCGGCTCTTCCTCAAGCGCGGCGTGGAGTCCGGCGTGGTCAAGAAGTCGGTCACCATCAGGTTCGCGGGCGACTGACGGGAGGCCGTCGGTCTTTCGGCGTTGCGCCGCGGCATTCATACTTGCCGCGTGATCAACCGTCGTGAGTTCCTCGCGTCCGCTGGCGCCATCGCGGCCGTAGCCGCGCGCCGCAGGAGCGCGGCTGCCGGTGACGTCGCGACGGTCCTGATGACGCGCCGCCTCGGCTCCATCGGCATCCAGCTCTATACCGTGCGCGCCCAGATGCGGGCCGACATGCCCGGCACCCTCGCGGCCATCGCCGCCATGGGTTACCGCGAGGTTGAGTTCGCCGGCTATTTCGGGCGCACGCCGGCGCAGGTACGTGAACTCCTGGCCACGAACAAGCTCGCCTCGCCGTCCACGCACATCGGCTTCGATGCGATGAAGGCCGATTGGGACAAGACCTTCGACGAAGCGCTCGCCATAGGACAGAAGTTCATCACCGTCCCGTCGCCGCCGAACGGAGCCGCAGCCACGGTCGCCTCCTGGCAACGCATCGCCGACGACTTCAGCACGGCAGGTGAGCGCGCCAAGGCGCGCGGCCTTACCCTCGGCTATCACAACCATGACACCGAGTTCGCTGTCGTTGACGGCACGTCGCCCCTCGAGATCCTGATCACGCGAACGGACCGGAGATTCGTGTCGTTCCAGCTGGACGTGTTCTGGGCCACGCGCGCCGGCGCCGACCCAGCCGCCTGGATCACGAAATACCCCGCGCGTTTCGCGATGCTGCACATCAAGGATTCCGCCGGCGCTCCCGCGCACACCCAGGTGGATGTCGGCACCGGCACGATCGACTTCGCCAGGATTCTTCGAACCGACCTGGACCTGAGCCATGCCGTCCAGCACGTCTTTGTCGAGCACGACCAACCCGTGGACCCGATGCTCTTCGCGAAAAAAGCGTACGACTACCTCAGCGCTCTGGAGTACTGAATGGCTCAGCAGCGCTCGGCCCCGAATGCCGCGCCCCGCACCCTGCCCAGAGCGCAGGATTACGATGTGTGCATCGTGGGTTCCGGAGCCGGGGGAGGAATGGCGGCGTACGCCCTCACTCAAGCCGGCGCAAGCGTCGTGATGCTCGAGGCGGGCGGCGACTGGTACGCGTCCAGAAACTCACAGATGCTCACGGCGGCGTACCAAACTCCAAGGCGCGGCGGCTCCACGCGCATCCGGCCGTTCGGCGAGTTCGATGCGTGCGACGGCGGATGGGACATCGAAGGCGAGCCGTACACGGTCGCGAGCGGTTCACAGTTCCGGTGGTGGCGCGCCCGCATGCTCGGCGGCCGCACGAATCACTGGGGCCGGATCTCGCTCCGATTCGGCCCCGATGACTTCCGGGGCAAGACCAGGGACGGACTCGGCGACGACTGGCCCATCAGCTACGTCGTCGTCGCGCCGTACTACGACAAGATCGACCGCTTGATCGGCATCTTCGGCAGCAACGAGGGCCTGCGGAATCACCCGGACGGCGTGTTCCAGCCGCCGCCCAAGCCGCGCTGCTACGAACTGCTCGTCAAGAAAGCGTCCGACAAGCTCGACATCACCTGCATCCCGTCGCGCCTCTCGATCACCACCGAGGCGCTGCCCGGGCGTCAGGCGTGCCACTACTGCGGCCAGTGCAACCGCGGCTGTCAGGCGAAAGCGAACTTCTCCAGCCCGGACGTGCTCATCGCGCCGGCAGTCGCCACCGGCCGCCTTCGGCTCATCACCAACGCCATGGCGCGCGCGGTGGGGGTCGGCGCCGACGGCTTGGCCACCGGCGTGCACTACATCGACAAGACCACGGGCGAAGATCGCTTCGTGCGCGCGCGCATCGTCGTACTCGCAGCCAGCGCGCTGGAGTCTACACGCATCCTGCTCAACTCCACGTCGTCACGGTTCCCGCAGGGCCTCGCCAACTCCAGCGGCACGCTGGGCAAGTACATCACCGACACCACGGGCACCGACGTCAGCGGGTTCATCCCCGCGATGACAGATCACATCCCGCACAACCACGACGGCGTCGGCGGGCTGCACGTGTACATGCCGTGGTGGCTGGACAATGCCAAGCTCGACTTCCCGCGCGGCTACCACATCGAGGTCTGGGGCGGCACGAGCGCCCCCGGCGCAGGCTTCATGGGCGGCATCCAGCGCTACAACGGCGGTGGGTACGGCGCGCAGCTCAAGGCCGATTACCGCAAGTACTACGGCGCCACCATCGGATTCTCTGGACGCGGTGAGATGATCCCGAACGCGGACTCGTACTGCGAGGTCGATCCGACCGTCGTCGACCGCTACGGCATTCCGGTCCTTCGCTTCCACTGGAAGTGGGCGGACCACGAGTACAACCAGGTGAAGCACATGCAGGAGACGTTTCGCGCTCTCGTCGCCGAAATGGGCGGGACGGTGTTCTCGCAAATGCCGACCAAGGCGCAGGGCTACAGCATCGCAACGGGCGGCACGATCATTCACGAATTGGGCGGCACCCGTATGGGATCCGATGCATCGAGCTCCGTCGTGAACGCGAACTGCCAGGCGCACGACTGCAAGAATCTCTTCGTCGCCGACGGTGGGCCTTTCGTTTCTCAGGCGGACAAAAACCCAACGTGGACGATCCTGGCGCTCTCGTGGCGCACGGCGGACTACATCGCTGAACAGCGGAAGGCAGGGGCACTGTGAACGACCAGCCTTCGGACATCGGCTCTCGGCTCTCGGCTGACGCCGAGGTCTCGCGACGTGACGCGCTCAAGTCGTTCAGCCTTGTCGGCATCGCAGCAGCGCTCGACGTCAACCTTCCACATCTCGAGCGGGCGCTGTCCGGCATGGCCCTCATGGCCGAGAGCCGGGAGCCGAAAGTCGAAAGCCAGCAGTTCGTGCCGAAATTCTTCACGCGGCACGAGTGGCGCACCGTGCGGATGCTCGTGGATTACATCATCCCGCGAGACGAGCGCAGCGGCAGTGCCACCGACGCCAAAGTGCCGGAGTTCATGGACTGGATCCTCGCCGACAAAGAAGCCACCGAGAACAGCAAGGTGTCCATGAAAGGCGGGCTGGCATGGCTCGATCGCGAGGCTCAGGATCGCTTCAGCAAGACATTCGTCACCGCGACGGATGCCGACCGCCGCGCGATTCTCGATGACATCGCTTGGCCTTCAAAAGCGCCGGCCGGCATGAGCCAGGGGGTCGCGTTCTTCTCGCGATTCCGCGACATGACCGCCTCGGGTTTCTTCTCGTCTGCCATCGGTTGGAAGGACGTGCAGTACATCGGCAACGTGTTCCATCATTGGGACGGCTGCCCGCCGGCCGCGCTCGACAAGCTCGGGGTCTCCTACGACTTGATGAAGATCAAGGCCGGTCTGTGAGCGGCAAACGGCTCGGCGTCGGATTCATCGGAAGCGGCTTCAACGCGCGCTTCCACATGCAGGCCTTCCGCTCCGTTCGCGACGCGGACGTGCTCGGCGTGTGGAGCCCGAACAGGAGGCGCGCGGAAAGCGCCGCCGAACTGGCCCGCAGTTACGACATCGGCAAGGCCAAGGCGCACAAGTCCATCACCGACATGGTCGCCGATCCCGCGATCCAGGCCATTTGGCTCACGGGCCCCAATCAAGCGCGCATTGAGAACGTCGAGGAAATCGTCGCCGCCATCGAGAGCGGCAAAGGCGAACTCAAGGGCATCGCGTGTGAGAAACCGCTGGCACGAAACGTCGCTGAGGCCAGGCAGGTGCTTGAACTGGTGAAGCGCGTGGGCCTGAAGCACGGATACCTCGAGAACCAGGCGTTCGCACCGCACATCGAGGCGGGGCGCAACCTGATCTGGGCGCGCGGCGCCGCGACCACGGGCCGGCCATACCTCGCCCGCGCCGCGGAGGAGCACAGCGGCCCGCACATGCCGTGGTTCTGGCGCGGCGACCTCCAGGGCGGCGGCGTCCTGAACGACATGATGTGCCATTCGGCGCTCGTCGTGCGGCACCTGCTCACGAGGCCGGGTGAGCCGCTCAAGTCGCTCAAGCCCACGCGTATCACGGCGCACATCGCCAGCCTCAAGTGGACGCGGCCCGCGTACGCGAAGAAGCTCGCGACGACGATGAAGGGCACGGACTATCGCAAGTCACCGGCCGAGGACTTCGCAAGCTTGATGATCGAGTTCGAGACCAACGACGGCTTTACCGTGCTCGGCGAAGCAACCACGTCGTGGAGTTACATCGGCGCGGGCCTGCGGCTCAGCGCCGAGTTGCTTGGCCCCGAGTACTCGATGCAGTGGAACTCGCTCGATTCCGGGCTCAAGCTCTTCTTCAGTCGGGAAGTGAAAGGCCGCGCCGGCGAGGATCTCGTTGAAAAGCAGAATGCCGAACAGGGCCAGATGCCGGTGGTGCCATCCGAATCAGCGGCCTACGGGTACGACGCCGAGGACCGCCACTTCGTGCGCGTGTTCCTCGGCAAGGAAAAGCCACTGCTCACGTTCAATGACGGACTGGACGTCGTCCGCATCCTGATGACGGCGTATCAGAGCGCCGAACAAGGCAAGACGCTACGCTTCCCGCCGCCGGGGCTCGACGAGTTCGTGCCCGCGGTGGCGAAGGGAACCTGGAAGCCCCGCTAGGCCGACGCGGTTTGTTGCGTGGGACGGAACGTCAGCGCGAACAACACGAGTACGACCAGCGCCATGGTCGCCGGCACCATCCAGATATCGAACCAATCGTGCCCGCCCTCGGCGTACGTCTTGCCCGCCACGATGGCGCCTGAGACCTTCGCGCCGAGCAGATAGCCGACGCCGTTCGTGACGAGATTGATGAAGCCCTGCGCGGCCGCCCGCGTTTTTTCGCCGGCGGCTTGGTCGGTGTAGATCTGCCCGCTAACGAAGAAGAAGTCGTAGCACACGCCGTGCAGCAGTATGCCGGCGTACAGCATCCACATGACCGGGCCGCGGCTGCCATGCGCGAACGCCACGTAGCGCAATGACCACGCGAGCATGCCGACCAGCATGATCCACTTGATGCCGAGTCGCCGCAGCGCGAACGGCAGCAACAGCATGAAGCCAATCTCGGACATTTGCCCGAACGTCTGGATGAAGGCCGGGTCCGGCGCCTTCACTTCGTTGAGGAAGAGGTTGGTAAACGAGTAGTAGAACTGCAGCGGCACGCAGAGCAGAAACGAGCCGATCGTGAACACGAGGAAGTTGCGGTTGCGCAGCAGGTGCAGCGCTTCAACGCCGAGCGTGGCACGCAGGTCGAACTGGGTGCCCTTGGCCTTCGGTGGCGTGTGGGGCAACATCGCGGCGTACAGGCCCATCACAATCGACGCGCCAGCAGCGAACTTCATCGGCGTGTTGAGTGCGTCCGCGTGCAAGAACTTCCCGACGATAGTGCCGGCCGCGATCCAGCCGATCGTGCCCAGCACGCGAATCACGGGGAAATCGCGCGCCGGGTCTTTCACGTGGTGGAACGAGATCGAGTTGGTGAGCGACAGCGTCGGCATATAGAACAGCGCGTACGCGATGATCGTCGGGTAAAACTGGTCCCACTGCGTCCGCTCCGAGAGGAACCACATCAACACGCCGCCGACCATATGCAGCACCGCGAGGAGCTTCTCGCTCGCGAAGTACCGATCGGCGATGATGCCGATAAAAAACGGCGAGACGATCGCGCCGATGGCCATCGCCCCGTACGCGTCTCCGATCTGAGCGCCGTCGAACTTGAGCGTTTGGCCCAAATAGGTGCCCATGGTCACGAACCACACGCCCCAGATGAAGTACTGCAGGAACATCATCACCGAGAGGCGCGTCTTGATGCCCACTACTTGATCTCGCGAATGCGAATGCTGCGCAGCTGCAGTTCGCCGTTGTGGTCGCCCTGGATAGCGATATGGCCACGCCTCGATCGGCCGTAGTTCGGCCACTCGTTGAACTTGCTGGCCTTCACTTTCGCCTCCCAGTCGGGGCTCCCGTACTCGTATTCCGCGAGCTTCGTGCCGTTGAGCCAGTGCTCCGCGTGCGCGCCCTTGGCCACGATGCGCGTGGTGTTCCACTCACCGGCTGGCTTGAGATGGCCTTCGGGCGCCGGGTAGAGCCCGTAGACCGAGCCCGCGGACGTCAGCCGGCTGCGACCGTCACGCGCGTTCGGATCGTCCAGTAACTGGTATTCGGCCGCGCTCCAATAGACGCGGTCGTATTCCTCGGTGGCCCGGTAAAACAGGCCTGCGTTGCCGCCGCGCTCGATTTTCCACTCGAGCTCGAGCTCGAAGTCCCCGAACTGGTCCACGCTGATGATGTCGCGAACGCCGGCCGTCTTGGTCAGAGCGCCGTCGCGAACGAACCATCCGTCCGGGACGGTTTGGCCTTTGTACTCGCGCCATCCGGCGGTGGTCTTGCCGTCAAACAGTGAGCGCCAATCAGCGGTCGACGGGCCTCCGCCCGGGGTCGGCTGTTGGCTCGCGCACGCCGAGAAAGCGGCGGCAAGCAGGACTGGAATCGTACGACTCCACGAGCGTGTCATGTCATCCTCCGGCGCCCGAGCGCCATGGGTCCGGCGCTTGAATAACACAAACGCGCTATCGGCACAACGCGCCAACGTACGCTCATAGCGAGGCGTATACTATGGCTGAGCAGCTCGTTCGGCCGCACGTATTCGAGTTCACGCAGCCTGGCGCTCAATCCGGTCTTTAACCAGACCAACGCATACTCGGTCAACCTGAACTTCTCGCAACCGGTGTTTCAGGGCGGGAGACTGTACAACACCGCGCGCGCCACCAGCAACCTGGCACAGGCCAGCCGCCTCGACGCTCAGGAACCGCGCGCGCTGTTCAGCGTGCAGGTGCAGCGCGCATACCTCTCCGCACTGCTCGCCCACCGACTCGTTGAACTCCAGGAAACGAATCTGCAGTTGGCCACCACGCGGCTTGCGCAGGTGCAGCAGTTTCAGGCAGCCCGATCGTGATGACCACGGTGGCCATGATCTTCGGTATGCTTCCGCTCGCGCTCGCGCTCGCGATCGGCGTCGGCGCCGAAGCGCGCGCTCCGATGGCACGGTCCGTCATCGGCGGATTGGTCACCTCCACGATCCTGACGCTGTTCGTCGTCCCGGTGGTGTACACCCTGCTGGACGACGCCGCGGTCTGGGTGGCCGGCCGCGGCACGAGGCGTGCCGATGGCGCGCATGCCGCACGTCCGATGCCAGAAACGGCGGCAGCCGGCGACTGACGTCTTTTCCGGCCCTTCCCCTGTCCTTGACCTTTCGCGTGAGAGCCCTTACTAGGGGAGGGTTCTTACGCGCACGTATCAGCGCACTCTCGGTTTCCAGTTCAGAGGAGGGCGGCCATGCCGCGGGGTGACGGGTTGCAAAACGAATATCGTTTCGCCGATCGCGAAGATGACGCTGAGGAAGTCGGCTACGGTGGTGGTGGCGGTGGCAGTGGTCGGGCCAACTACGACGAAGACGAGGACGACGAAGGCGGCTGGGCAACCCACCGCGAAAGCGACGACCTCTGGGACAGCACCGACGATCCCGACGATGAGGACAGCGACGCCGAGACGCCGGAGGTGGTCCCCGATGCGGACGAAGACGATGAGGACGCATTCGGTCGTGCGCCCGTGCCGCGCGCGGCCAAGAGCGGCGCGTCCACCAGTACTGCCGCACGTCCGGTAGCCGTGCCCGAAAAGAAGGCCGCGCCTGCCAAGGCCGCCAGTTCCGCCAAGGCCGTCAAGGCCGTCAAGGCCACGAAGAAGGCAGCAAAGAAGGCGAAGCCAAAGAAGGAGAAGAAGGCCAGGAAGCAGGACAGGAAGAAGAGCGGCAAGAAGGACAAGAAGAACAAGAAGAAGAAAGGCCGGTAACACCCGTCCCCTGACGGGCCTCGCCCTCCGGACCACTTGGAATCTCCGGTCACATTATTGCGCGCGCATTCAAGGCTCGCGCCGTGGAATGCGCGCGGGCTGGCTGCGCACGTCACGGCGCTTGTCGACGCGGCCGGCGTTCGCCCCACCAATGCGTCCGCCCGTGCGGCGCCCAGTGCCCGCGCCGTTCGCTTCTACGTGGCCAGTGGCCTGCTCGACCACCCCGATGGCGCAGGCACGTCAGCCACCTACAATTACCGCCACCTGCTCCAGTTGCTCGCCATCAAGATCCGTCAGCGCGAGGGCGCCACGCTGGACGTGATCAAGAATGAGATGAAGGATTTCACCGGGGACGCGCTCGAACGCCGCGTCGCCACATCGCTGGCCCCCACGCTGGCACTCGGCACCGACGTGACGGCGCGCCGCGACAATGATTCCGCCTCCGCTTGGCGTCGCGTGAACATCGCGGACGGCATCGAAATTCATGTGCGCGAAGACTCCCCGGCCGCCCGCGAAGGCTCCGTGATCGCGATCCGCGAAGCGGTCCGCGCCGCGCTGGGCCGCGAAGACGTTCGCTAGCGGTACCGCA
>JBBTFS010000041.1:32318-42332 GCA_038060705.1 Gemmatimonadota bacterium | reverse complement strand
CACGCGCGCATTTCTGCCGCTCGTAAAACCCACGCATGGTTCCG
The DNA here is from genome assembly GCA_038060705.1 of Gemmatimonadota bacterium. GTDB lineage: Bacteria > Gemmatimonadota > Gemmatimonadetes > Gemmatimonadales > Gemmatimonadaceae > DASPMP01. The sequence continues at coordinate 42,288 of JBBTFS010000041.1, read as the reverse complement.
TTGTCTTCTTCACTTCAGAAGCCGTACTGGATGGCTCGCGGTCCAGCGGCGTCTCAGCGTACATCGCCGCCAAATCCGCTGTGGTCGCCATCATGCGCTCTGTCGCGGATGAAGGACGCGCGTCCGGAATTCGAGCCAACGCCGTGGCTCCATCGGCCATCCGAACTGCCACGAACGAGGGATCGATGGGCAAAGACGCCCGGTATATCGAACGCGAAGACGTGGCCGCGGTGGTGGCATTCCTGTGCTCGCCAGAGTCCCGGGCACTCAGCGGCCAAGTCATTCGCTTGCGCTGACTTAGGCTGCCTGTTGGCTGTCATCGGAAGGCCGTAGTTTCATCGGATGAGCCTCGCTGTGCGCCGTCGCCCTGCGTCTCGTCAGGTCGCGCTCGACCGCTCGCTGGAGGCTCTGCCGTTGTTCCGGCTCAGCGATTCCGCGGACGACGCGCTGATCACGTTCGATCTGGAGGACGGCGGCCGCTGGCGGGTTCTTCCGGCGCCCAATGAGCGACTCCCCGGCACGTTCGACCAGGACGTGTACGTCGAAATCTGCCGCCGATTTCAGGAAGCCGAGCAACCGCCTGACGGTGGCGTCAGCTTCACGCTGCACAGCTTTCTGCGGTCCATCGACCGGCGCGTGGACGGACGCACGTACGACCAACTGCGTTCCGCGCTGAGCCGCTTGGAGCGCACGACGCTGGATTCGGTGAACGCGTATTACTCCGCCGGCGTCGGCCACGTGGTGAGCGGCCAGTTCACCGTACTCTCGGCGTTGTCCATCGAGCGGCGCCGCAATGTCGATCGGGAGCAGCTTGGATTGTTTGCCGCCGTACCCGCGGCGGAACCGGGCGTCGCGCGCGTGGTATTGCATCCATGGGTACGCGACAATCTCATTGCCCGTCACACGGTCACGTTGTCATTGGCCCGCTACAACGCACTCCAGTCTCCGGTGGCGCGCCGACTGTACCGTCTGCTCGAAATCGCGCGCGTCAACGGCGTGCTCAGTTGGCGTGTCTCACTGGAGCGGCTACGGGACATGTTGCCGTTGGTGCAAAAATTCCCTTCGCACTTGCAGCGGGTCTTGCAGCCGGCGCACGTCATGTTGCATGAGGCCGGCTTGGTGCGCGACGCCGGGTTTCGTCAGCACCGGCGCGAATGGTATGCCGAGTACGTTCTGGCTTCGCGCAGCGAGTAGACGGCACAACCGCTGTCGACGCGCTAAGTTTGTCCATTCCTGCTTCTGGTATTTCCCTTATGCGCAGTTCCAGAAAAGCCGCCATTCTCGCAGTTGCCGCCCTTCCGTTTGTTGCGGGTGGATTCCTGTGGCAAACGCGAATTGCACGCCAGGGCGAGCTCCTGCTTGATCAGGTGCTCGGGCTCGTGTCGGACCGTTTCGTCGACTCGCTGCCGCAGAGCGCCATTTACGAGAGAGCCGCGCGCGGACTCATTCGCGAACTGAACGATCCGTACACGGAGCTGTTTTCGCCCAAGGACTACAAGCAGTTCAGCACGCGCACCGGTGGCCGGTATGGCGGACTCGGCATGAGCATCGAGCTGCGTGATGCAGCCATCGTAGTCGCCAAAGTGTTTCCGCACACGCCCGCCGAACGCACGGGCGTGCGCGAGGGCGATCGTATTGCGGGGGTCGACACAATGTCCACCCGCGGCTGGTCCACGCAGCAGGCCAGCGACGCGCTTACGGGAACCCCCGGCACCCAGGTGCGGGCCAAGTTCATGCGGCCCGGCGTGGAGCAGCCGCTCGACTTCGTCTTCACGCGCGCGATCGTGCACGTGCCAGCGGTACCCTTCACGCTCGTCTTCGGCACGGTGGGCTACGTGCCACTTCAGAGCTTCAACGAGAACGCGGCCACCGATCTCGAGGCAGCGGTCAGGGATGTGCAGTCACGCGGCGCCAAAGGTGTGATCATCGACCTGCGTCGCAATCCGGGCGGCATTCTCGAGCAATCGCTCTCGGTCAGCAACCTGTTTCTCAAGCCGGGGCTGGAGCTCGCGTCGGTGCGTGCGCGCGCCGGTGAAAATCAGTCATACACGGCGCGCGGGCAGCCGCCGCTGCCGAACGTACCGCTCATCGTCCTGACGGATGAAGGTTCCGCGTCAGCCAGCGAAATTGTCGCGGGCGCCCTCCAGGATCACGATCGCGCGGTGATCGTGGGCCAGACGACCTTTGGCAAGGGACTGGTACAGTCCGTCTACAATCTGGACGGCGGCTACGCCCTCAAGATCACGACGGCCAAGTGGTATACGCCCAGCGGACGCAGCATCCAGCGCGAGCGCAAGTTTGTCGAAGGCCGTTTCGTTGAAGAGGGGACGCTGCCAACGCAACGCGACACACTCGAAACCGAAGCCAGCAAGAAGAATCGGCCGGTATTCAAGTCAGACGCGGGCCGCGTCATATATGGAGGGGGCGGCATTACGCCGGACGTGATCGTGGCGGACGACACCGTCAGCTCGGGAGATCAGCAACTCGCGCGCATGCTGGCGCCGCGGCAGGAGTTCTACACGCTGTTGCTCGACTACGCGCTGGAGCTCTCCAAGCAAGTGCCGCCCGACTTCAAGCCGACGGCCGCGTGGCGCCAGGAAGTGCGCACGCGCGCGGAGGCCAAGGGCCTCAAGATCGACGCGAAGCATTGGGATGGCGGCGCCACGTGGCTCGATCGTCAACTCGAACATTGGGTCGCGCGTTACGCCATGGGAGATTCGGCTGCCGCGCGTCGCGAAGTGGTGGTCGACGCACCGCTGCGCAAAGCCATCGACATGATGAACAGGGGCCAGAACCAGAAGGAGCTCTTCGGCCTGGCGCAGGCGATTGTGAAGTCGCCGAACGGGGCTCCCGCGCCAAAGAGCCAGAACGCCGCGGCTCGCCCCGAATCACGGCCCTGATCCACATCTGATGTCCCGCATTCTCCAGACCGCCGCCACCCTGGCCGTGGCGGCGGTTCTCGCATGCTCCAGCCGTGTGGACGTTGGCAAGGCTCCGGCGACGTCCGCGACGTCCGCGACGTCCGCGACGTCCGCGGCGGCTGCGCCGGCCAGGATGGTCGCGCCAAACACTGGTGAATCGCACTTCACCAACGTTCGCCAGATCACGTACGGCGGCGAAAACGCCGAAGCCTACTTCTCGCCGGACGGGCGTTGGCTCACGTTCCAGTCGACGCGTGACGGCCGCTCGTGTGATCAGCAATTCGTCGTGCGAGCGGACGGCACCGACCTGCGGCGGGTCTCCGACGGCACCGGCAAGACCACGTGCGGCTATTTCATCGACGGCGGCAGGCGATTGCTGTATTCGTCGACGCACGCCGTCCAGCGCGAGTGCCCGCCCCGTCCCGATCCCTCGGCCGGCTACGTGTGGGGCCTCGATCCGTTCGACATCTACACGTCGAATCTCGATGGCTCGAACCGGAAGGCGCTCACCAGTTACGGTGTCTACACCACCGAGGCCACCGTCTCTCCGGACGGCCGCACGATCGTGTTCACGTCGCTCAAGGATGGCGATCTGGACATCTACACAATGGACGTGGACGGCGGAAACATGCGCCGGCTCACCACCACCCCCGGTTATGACGGCGGCGCGTTCTTCTCGCCGGATGGCAAGCGCATCGTCTATCGCGCGTGGCACCCGACGGGAGATTCGCTCGAAGTCCACCGCAACTTGTTGGCGCGGCGCATGGTTCGCCCCAACCGCATGGAGATCTGGACCATGAATTCGGATGGGAGCGATCAGCGCCAGATCACCAACCTGGGCGGCGCCAATTTCGCACCGTTCTACACGCCCGACGGTGCGCGGATCATCTTCTCCAGCAACCACAAGAACCCCCGCAGCCGCAATTTCGATCTCTACCTGGTCAACATCGATGGCACGGGCCTCGAGCAGGTGACGACGGACGCCGACTTCGACGGCTTCCCGATGTTCAGTCGCGACGGGCGCTATCTCGTGTGGGCCTCCAACCGGCACGCGCCAAACGCCGGTGGGACGGATCTTTTCATCGCGGAATGGAAGCCCTGAGGGCATCGCTAAAACGCGATGTGTTATACTGTTGCGGCTGGGCAGTTTGGCTCGTCAGCCACGTGCTGCACCTTCGCGTGCTCGCGCGACAATTCAGGGGCCGACGTGGGAACTGCTGACCCGGGACGTGCATGTCTGTGAGGCGGTGGCTCGGCGACACGCTGCTCAACGCCGGCCTCGTAACGAAGCAGCAGTTGGATGAGGCACTCGCCATTCAAACCAAGACTGGCGAGAAGCTCGGTACGGTCCTCGTCGAGCTTGGCTACGTGGGCGAGACAGCTCTGCTCCAAACGCTCTGCGCCGACGCCGGCATCCCGTTCCTGTCCGAGGCCGAGCTCGTGCCGCAGGCGGACGCGATTGCGTCGCTCGCGGTCGAGACCGCGCGCGCTCATGTCGCGGTGCCCATCAAGCTCGAGAGTCGCCACCTGGTATTGGCAATGGCGGATCCATTCGACCTGCTGGGCATCCGGAGTCTGACGCGCGCCACCGGACGCTCCGTGCGCGTCGCTGGGGCACCCCGCGAGGCGGTCCTGCGCGCCATCGAGCAGCACTACGTCACGTCGGCCGCCGCCGCCGCGGGCGTCATGGTGGCGTCCGGGGGAGCAACCGCCCCCAGTGCCACGCCGTCCTCGTCCGGGGCCCCGCCCAAACTCGGCCTGACGCGCGGCGGCGAGAGCGCCCGCGGTTCGGCCAAGGCGGGATGGCCGGCGCAGACGCGCGGCGACGACCCGGGCAACGCCGCGTCCATCGTGGACGAGTTCATCCGGCGCGGGATCGAGCTGGCCGCGACGGACATTCATATCGAGCCGCGCGAAACCGAACTGCACATCCGCTACCGAATCGACGGCCTGCTCACCGAGGGGCCGACGTTCCCGAAGTCCGCGCAGAGCGCGCTGATCAGCCGCGTCAAGATTCTCTCGACTCTGGACATTGCGGACTCCCGGTTGCCTCAGGACGGCCGCACCCAGCTGCGCATCGCCGGACGAAGCGTGGATCTGCGCGTCTCGTCGTTCCCGACACTGCACGGCGAAGACATCGTGCTCCGCATTCTCGACAAGGGACGCGTTGCCCTGCAACTCGAGAAGCTCGGCGTCGAGCCCGATGATCTGCTCCTGTTGCGCACGGTCCTGCAGCGTTCGCATGGACTGATTCCCGTCACCGGCCCAACGGGTTCTGGAAAGACCACGACTCTGTACGCCGCGCTCAATGAACTGAGCACGGGCGATCGCGCCATCATCACGCTCGAGGACCCCATCGAGTACGAGATGCCGCTGATCCGCCAGTCGCAGGTGAACATCCGGGCAGGACTGACGTTCGCGACTGGCCTGCGCTCGATCCTGCGTCACGATCCCGACATCATCCTCGTCGGCGAAATCCGCGATGAAGAAACCGCGCAGATCGCCATGAGTGCTGCACTCACGGGCCACCTCGTGCTCACGACGCTGCACACCACCACGGCCGCCGGCACCATTCCACGACTGCTCGACATGGGCGTCGAGCCGTTCGTGATCGCCTCGGCGGTCACGATGTTCGTGTCGCAACGCCTCGTCCGCGCGCTCTGCGCTCAGTGCAAGGTGAAGATCGACCTGCCCCCGGCCGTGCGGAAGCGGTTTGGCCTCGAGACCGCGGTGTTGTACGGCCCCAAGGGATGTCCCTCGTGTCGCGACACGGGCTATCGCGGCCGCGTCGCGATCTTCGAGATCCTCCCGATGTCGCCGGATGTCGTGAGCGCCATCTACGAACGGACGGCGCCCGAACAGATCCACCGGGACTCCGGCCGCCCCACGCTGCTCGATGACGGTGTCCGCAAGGTGCAGGCGGGGATCACGACCCTCGACGAAATCCTGCGAGTAACGGCCTGACGCCCCGGCGCCCACGTGCCTGACTACTGGTACAAGGCATTGACCGGCTCCGGCGCGGTCGAAGAGGGGTTGACCTCCGCACCCAGCGAGATCGTTCTCGAGGAAGAACTCCGCAAGCGCGGATCGTTCCTGATCAACGCCCAGGCGCGTGAGCGCACCAAGCGCTTCACCGATGGCAACATCGAGCGGCGCGAACTGCTGGCGTTCCTCGAGTACATGGCGGGTTCGTTTACCGCCGGTATCCCGCTCCTCACTATTCTCGACGACGTCCCGCGCCGCCTCAAGTCGCCGAAGCTCAAGATCATCCTCGGCGAGGTACGAAATGCCGTCGCCGACGACGGTCAGAGCCTCTCCGAAGCGCTGTCCAACCACCCCCGCGCCTTTCCGCAGCTGTTTGTCGCGACCATCCAGGCAGGCGAGGCCAGCGGTCAGCTGGCCTTTTCCCTGCAACAGTTGGTCGAGTACCTCGATTGGCAGGAGACCATTTCTCAGTCGGTGCGACAGGCCACCATGTACCCCTTGGTCGTGCTCGGCGCCGTGTCACTGCTCGTCACCGCGTTGGTCGGCTTCGTCTTCCCGCGCCTGCTGCCGATGCTGCGCACGCGGCAGGTGGAGCTGCCGCTGCCCACGCGCATCATCATGGCCACGTCGCAGTTTATCCAATCCAACTGGATTGGTGTGGTCGCCGCCATGGTCATCGCCGGAGTTGTGATCACGGCGATACGACGCAACACACGCGGTCGGTTCATCATCGACGCGATCATTCTCAAGATCCCCGTCGTGGGACAGTTCATTCTCGAGGTCAACATTGCGCGCGTCGTCACGTACCTGAGCCTGTTCTACCGCACCGGCGTGGACCTGCTCCAGTCGCTGCTGTTGGTCGAGCAAATGGCCACCAACACCGTGGTCGCAAAGCTGGTGCGCGACGCGCGCGAGGCAATTTCCGGGGGCGAGACGATCGCGGGGGCTTTCGGCCGCTCGCCGCTCGTCCCCATCGTCGTGATGCGCAGCCTGGCGCTCGGTGAGTCCACCGGCCGCCTGGATGAGGCGCTCGATCGCGCCAAGATGTACTACAGCCGCGAGATCCCTGCGTCCGTGCGACGCGTCATCACGCTGATCCAGCCGCTGCTCATCGTGGTGCTGGGAACGGTCATTCTGCTCGTGGCCCTGGCCATCATGCTCCCGATTCTCAACATCTACAACACCATCGGAGTGCGTCGTTGAGTCACGTCGTGGGCGCCTATGTCTGCCCGCGCGGAGTGTTCGTCGTGGAGTGCCGGCAGCGGCGCGGGGGCGTCGAAGTGCTACGGAACACGGAATCGTTCGCCCGCCTCGAGTCTCCCCAGGAGGCGTCGGCCCAGCTCGTTCGAGCGCTGGCGCAGTTGAACCTCAAGCGTGCAAGAGTGGCACTGGTGGTGCGCGGATTTGGCGCGGTGCATCACATTCTGTCTCTCCCGCCGGCGGCCGACGCCGTGCTCGCCTCGGTGGTTGATAGGGAAGTCCGGCGCCTCGAACCGGATCTCGCGGAACCGCGAACGGCCTGGGTTCGGTTGGCTGGCCAAGGCGCCTTTGAGGCCGACCAACCCCAGGTGCTCGTGGGTGCGATGTCGGGAGATGTTCTGTCCGCTTTCACACAGCCGCTTGAGACGGCGGGGCATGTCGTAGAGCACGCCACGCTCCTCCCGGCCGCCATGCATCGGCTGGCCGAGGAATTCACGTCGCCCGAAACGTCAACAGCTATCATCGCGCAGCTTCCCGATGGCCCCTATCTCGGATTCACACTCGGCGGAGCCGTGCGACTGGTGATCGAGCCGCCGCTGCGACCGGAAGATCCCCTCCCGGACGCGGCCGCGCTTGCGGAGGAGCTGGAGCTCGGGATCGTGTTCGTCCGTCAACAGTTCCGGGGCACTCAGGTTGAGCGGGCGACGCTGATTTGCTCCGCTGACAGCACGAGTGACCTGGAGTCCGCGATCGGTGCTCGACTCGATATTCCCCTGAACCGGATCGCCGTGCAGCAGTTGGGCCCGGGCGCGATCGCGGCCTTTGGTGCCGTGCTCGATGCCCGGTCCCCGGGCGCGCTCGCTCTCACAGGCAAGGCTCGTCCTGTCGACGAGGGTGTTTCCCCCGCGTTGCAGCTCGTGTCGGGTGCTTCAGTGGCCGTGGCCGGCTTGGTCGGCCTGTGGGCGCTCACCACCGCGTGGCAATCTCGCGGCAACGCGGCTGAACTCGGCGCGCTGCGAGCGCGCATCGAGCAGGAGTCGCGCAGCATTGCGCCGGTCCAGGAGACCGCCGAGCACCGCAAGCTCGTCCGTGACGCCGTGGCCGCCATCCGATCCGTCTCTGGAGATCGTGATGCGCTCTTGCGGGGCCTCGCCTCAGTCGCCACCGGAGTTTCCGGTCCCGTGCGGATCGACAGCATCCGCGTCGAGCGGGAGGGCGACGGATGGACTGCCCAGATCGGCGGCACGGTCCTCGGCGTCACCAGTGGCCTCGCGGTGCAGGCGCTCGCCGACTTCTACCGTGACCTGCCGCGACGATCGAACATCAGCTCGTTGACGCTCAAGCAGATGTTCTACGCGGACACGACCGGCGGTTTGCTCGTTCACTTTCAGATCTCCTTTGGGCTCCCGGGCCGGAAATCCGACTGATGCGCCCGTCACCCGGCGCGCCGCGCCCCAGCATTCGGCCCGAGTTCTTCCTCATCGGGGCGTCTGTGTTGTCCGCCGCGTTGTTGACGTGGTCGGGACTCCGCGCGGCGCGCGCCGACGCCTCCCGCAGCCTGGAGCTGACCCGCGCCCGCGCTACGATCGACGCTTTCACGAGTCTGCGTCGCCGGTATGAGCCGGCCGTCGCGGCCGAGTCCATCGCCTGGCGCCGCACGTGGTTGCAGCTGCGGGAGCTTGGCGTTTCCGGGGACGAGCGGCTGGCTGTGACCGAGCGCGTGGCACGCGCGGCAGAGACGGCTGGCCTGAGGGACGTGAGAGTGGACATCTCCGACTCTGATACGACTGGCCAACAGGCGCGTCTACCTACCGGGGGAGTCCAGAGCACGCCGGCCCCTTTTAGTCTTCTCGTCGAGTGCCGAGGTGGGCTGGCGTCGGTCATCGCCTTCCTCGGCCAGTTACCACCGTCCGTGGCGCCAACAGCGGTGAGCCTGGTGCGGCAGGACGGACGCGCGTCGCACCGCATTCTGTTGGCGGTGTACGAGCTCACATTCTCGAACGGAGCACCCCTTGGCTGGCCATCTGCGGAGCGCGGTAGTGTTGGCGGCAGCGGCGTTGATCGCCCTGACGGTTGAGGTCATTGGCGTCCGGCCGGGCCCAACCCGCGAAGCGGCGGCCCTTTCGCCGCCGGACATCGACGAGTTTCTTGCACCATTGCAGCAGGGACGGCCCGCCGGTGGATTCGCCGCAGGGGCGGTTTCGGACCCGCTGGCCCCGGGAGGTACGCGACGGGCCGTGGGCGATGCAGTTGCGCCGGGGAGCGGAGTTCCTACTGTTCGCTCATCCGGGCGCGCTGGGCGTCGTTTGACGGCGATTCTGATCGTCGACGACCGCCCGGTTGCGGTGCTCGACGACATCGTCGTAGGCATCGGCGACCGGCTCGCGGACGGCGCGCGTGTCGCTGGGATTCGCGCCGATCGTGTGGAAGTCGTCGAGAAGAACGGCCAGAGGCGGGTGCTCACCCTGATGGCGGGGAGGCAGTAGCATGAGCTTCGAGAGCCGGGGCCTGCGCGTTCGACTGGCCCCATTGTTGGTGCTTGCTGGCGCGGCCTGTGCCAGCTCACCGTCCGTCGCCCCTCCCCAAACTCATGTGAGGTTGGAGCCGCCGCCGGCAACCGCGCAGGCTCCGCTGCCAAGCCTGCCACCGATTTCAGCGAGCGGCGGGCTTGCCAATGCCAAGGGACCTCGCGTGCAACTCCTCCGCGCTGAGGATCAGGAGTTCAGCACGGTCGTCCGGCAGCTCGCCGCCACATTCGACTATCAATACCAGATTGACCCGGGCATTCGCGGAAAGGTCAATGCCACGCTGCGCAACGCCACGCTCTTCGAAGCGCTGGACGCGATCATGCCGCAGGGCGCGAC
>JBBTFS010000041.1:19631-32218 GCA_038060705.1 Gemmatimonadota bacterium | reverse complement strand
TGGCGGCGGCGGGAGCCTCGGGCTTGGCGGAGGCCGTCCGTGGAGCCGCACTTCAAAGGACGGACGCCGCGTCATCATCAGTGCGATGTCCGGGACGATCACCGTCACGAGCCTTCCCAACCGCCTGGACCAGATCGAGCACTTCATCAAGACCTTCGAGGCGTCGATTCAGCGCCAGGTGCTGATCGAAGCCAAGATCGTCGAAGTCAATCTCGACAAAACCTTCGAGTTCGGCATCGACTGGAACGTCGTCGCGTCCAATAGCAGCACCAAACTGAGTCCGGGCGGCAGCCGCGTAGGCTCCAACGTGGAGTTCACGCTCAGAAGCGGTGGCACCCAGATCAGCGCCGTGCTCACCGCGCTCTCCAGCCAGGGCGATGTGAAGGTACTATCCAGCCCGCGCGTGTCGGCACTGAACAATCAACGTGCAGTCTTCGACGTCACCACAGGAGAGATCGTCTTCAACGTGAGTCGGACGCAGACGGGGCTATCGGCCACGGGCCAACCGACGTTCACGTCCACCGTGAGTCCGACACAGGTAAACGTCGGCATCGTGCTCGACGTCCTGCCACAGATCGGCGCCGACAATACCGTGACCATGAATATCCGGCCCGTGGTGACCAGCGTCGCCCGCACGGCCACCTTCACGAGTCCCGATGGAGCACTCTTTCAGGCACCGGTAATCGACACGCGCGAGTCCGACACGATGGCGCGGCTGCGCGCCGGCGAAACGATCATCATCGGCGGACTGATGCAGAATCGCCGTGAAAAGGTGAAGAGCGGTGTCCCCGTGCTGCGCTCCATCCCGTTGCTCGGCCGCCTCTTCACACGGACCGTCGAGATCGAGCACAAGGCTGAATTGGTCATCTTCCTGACGCCGACGATCATTGCCGGCCAGCCGCCGTTCTTACCGTAAGAGCCGGGCCGATGTATGAGCAATTCTTCGGCCTGAGCGAGAAGCCCTTTTCGCTCACGCCCAACCCGCGGTTCGTCTTTCAGTCGGAGCAGTACCGCGCCGCCGAAGAAGCGCTCATCTACGGCATCGGGCAGAAGGAAGGCTTCATGCTGGTCACAGGCGCTCCCGGCACCGGCAAGACCACGCTTTGCCGCGATTTGCTCGAGAAGCTCGACCCCGAGAAGTACCGCGTGGCGCTGTTGTTCAATCCGTTTCTCAACGGCGTCGAGATGCTTCAGGCGCTGCTCTCCGAGTTCGGCCTTGGCGACGCCACCACGACTTCACGCAAGGAGTTGTTGGACCGGCTTAACACCTACCTGCTCCAACAACTCGCCAACGGCCGCACCTGCATCGCGATTTTCGACGAAGCTCAGCACCTCTCCACGGAGTTTCTCGAGCAGATCCGCGTTCTCTCGAACCTCGAGACCGACACTGAGAAGCTGATCCAGATCATTCTCGTCGGCCAGCCGGAGCTGTTGGCGCTCATTCGTACGCCGCAGATGGCGCAGTTGGACCAGCGTGTCTCCGTTCGTTGCACGCTGACTCACATGACTCGCGAGGAGACGGGCCGGTATCTGTACCATCGACTCGACGTGGCCGGCGCGCGTGGGGGCATTCGCATCCAGGAGGGGGCCGTGCGCCTGTTGCACGCGGCGACGACCGGTGTGCCTCGTCTGGTCAATCTGGCCGCGGACCGTTCACTCTTGGCCGGTTTTACGGCGCAGTCGCGGTCCATCGCCGAGCCGCACGTGCGTCAGGCGCTCGCGTCGCTCAGCGGCGAAGAAGGCATCGTCGATGCCGCCGCGGCCCAGTCCGCGACGCTCCTCACCAACCCGCGAAGTGCCCGGTGGTGGTGGCGCGTTGGCGGCGCCGTTGCCGTGTCCGGCGCTGCCGCATTGTTGTGGTGGCAGCTGGATGCAACCGCGGAATACCTCGCGTTCCGCGCCTCCCGCTCAACGTCGGCGGCCAGCGCAGAAGCCGACTATGCCAGGATAGCCGGTAATCACGCCCGGTCCCGGCAGCGCGAAAACGCGCTGCTGCGCCTCGCGCAGTTCCAGATCATGCGTGGCGCGAACGACGACGGGCTGCGATCACTCGATCGGCTTGGGAAGGAGTTTTCCTCTAGCGCGACAGCCGCGGAGCGGTTGTTCTGGATGGTGAAGGCACACATGGCAAAGGGCGATACTGCGTCCGCGTGCACGTCCACAAAGAACGCGGCGGCTGTCGACGGTGAACGGCTTGGAGCAGATTTCAATCTCATGGCAAGCGGGTGCGCCACATTCTTGGCCCGCACACAGGCGGCTGACTCGCTTAAGCGGGCGGCCGACAGCTCCCGCGCGGAGTCGCGAGCTGCCAGCCCTCCGGATCAGGTGCCATGAGCCTCATCATTGACGCCACGAAAGCAGCCCAGCGTGAAAAAGAGCGGCGCGAGAGTGGCGTAGGTGACCGGGTACCGGTCCTTGTTCCACTGCGCACCAAGGCTCGATCGGACTTCAGTTGGCTGCGGATGGCCATGATTGCGATCGGCGTGGGTGCTGTGCTGACGGGCGCGATGATTGTCGTCCGAAAGACGCGTGATCGCGTTCCACGCGCGCTCAAGACGCCGGGGCCGTCCGTCGTCAGCATTGCCGCGGCTCCGCTGAACGAGTCAGACTCCACGACGACGCCTGCCGTTGGCACTCGCCCCGCGACGCCCGCTTCCTTGCCGGCGACGAAGCCGAGCGGTCCGGCGGCCACTGATGCGCGCACTTCGACCAAGTCCCGTCCGCGGACCGCACCGATACGCCAGCCGGCCGCGCCCACCGCGCTGGGCGCCGGCCGAGGCCGCGAGGCCAGCCCATCCGGGCTTCACATTGCGGTCGAGACCCCGCGCCAGCTCGAAGCCGCCCGGCTGTTTGCCATCGGCGTGGCAGCGCACAAGAACGGCGACTTGGTCACCGCCCGGTCCGCGTACGGACAGGTGCTCGCTCTGGCACCAGGCGACGTCGATGCGCTGAACAATCTTGGCGTCCTACTGCTCGGCTTGAGAGAGTTTGGCCAGGCGGACCAGGTTCTCCGCCGCGCGGTATCCCTTGCGCCGTCGAACGCCGGCGCCTGGAACAATTTCGGTACGTTGCTGCGGGAACGCGGCAGATCTGCCGAGGCCATCGCGGCGTTCCAGCGCGCCCTGGCAATCGACCCGCGGCATGACGGCGCGAGGGTCAGCTTGGCACAGCAATACCTCGTGATCGGATCGCTGGGCCAGGCGCGCCAGCTGCTCGAGGCTGTGGTGTCATCCAGTCCGGGCCATCCGGAAGCGAACTATGCGCTGGGCCAGGTACTGGAGCGCGGTGGCGACAAGGCTGGGGCGATTCGCGCCTACGAGTCGTTCATCCGGTCGGCGCCGCCGACGTTGGCCCCGTATGTCGAGAGTGTCCGTCGGCGCGTCGAGGCTTTGCGAGGCTCAGAATGACAGTGTGAACCAGGGCTCGGTTCGCGCTGCACGATGCTGACGGAACGAAAACGAGGCCCGCGAGCAGTCGCGGGCCTCGTCTTGTTCAGGCGTTCCAGTTCAGCGCGCTGACGACATCAGGTGAATGTAGACGGTGTTCGCAGGAAGGAGTGCGGCGCCAACGCCGATCTTGTATCGAACAAGGCCGGTGAGATTTGAGCCGGCCGAGGAGCCGTCAATAGCAGCCTCAAGTTCGTGCGCGTCGGTCGAGTCGGCTCCACTCTTTGTAAGGTCGACAACGAGGAACCCGAGACTGTCGCGGAACGCGTTCACCGTCGTCCACCCATACCCGACCCCGACCTGGCCGGTCGCGTTGCTCGAGTTCTCGTAAGGACCCCTCCATCGAGCCACCACAGAGGAGGTAAACGCCGTGCCCAAGGGTGACAGTGTACCGGCCCCAGCTCCCAACCCGTTTCCCGAGAGATCGAAATCCGTACTGGCGGTGGGAGCCGTCTGGAGGTCGTCAATTTTGCCCGGGAAGCGCCGCACGTCGGAAACAAAACTGGAGATCGCGGTCCGCAGCGAACCCATGCTCGCGTCAAATGCTGGCGCGTCTGCCTTCCCAAGCTGTTGAGTCACGGCCGGCACGACCGCCGCCGCGAGCACCGCAATGATCGCCACCGTCACGAGCACTTCCGGGAGCGTGAAGCCGCCTCTCTTGCCTTGTTTCAACATTGAATCGTTCTCCTGAATGTGAGCCTGCAGATGCCGCCGAAAAGTTCGCGAGTCGAGTGGTACGCCATCACTGAACTGGAATGGTCAGAAACTTCACCGTGTCCCCCGTTACCCACCGCAGCAGGCCGGTTGTGGCACCGACAGTCCCGTCGATTTCGAGGTCCATGCGATTGAAATCGGTCTGCGCGATGCCTGCGACGACGACCGTCACGTAGTTCACCCCCGCCTGGTACGTGAGCTGCACCATTGAGTCGCGAATCGCCGCTCCGAACCCCGTCTGATGCCCGCCGGGAAGCGTGTCCTTCCCCAGATACGGACCCTTCCAGCGACCCACGAGTCCGGCCGGATACGTGTTGATGTTGATGTCCTTCTGCGCCACAGTGACCTGGTTGGTCAGGTGGCTCACTTTCCCTGGATACCGGTGCACGTCAGCAACAAACTGCTCGATCCCTGTTCTCAGATTCATGAGGTCCTGAATCGCACGCGTCGCACTGCTGGCCGCAATCTGACCGGTCACCGCGGGGATCAGAACGGCTGCGAGGGCCGCGATAATGGCGAGGGACACGAGCAATTCCGCGAGAGTGAACCCTCGCCGAGCTCGAGAAGGAATCCTGTGATTGCTCGCTGTTTGGTTCATTTTGGTCTGGTTCATTTTGGCCTGATGGAGACGCCAGCATTGACGATTCTCACGCGACACACGTTGCACTCCGGGCGTTACAGTCGCATTTCCCATTTACGCCGTGCCGTTACAGTTACCAAACGCGGCGTTACTGCGTCTTAAGTGGTTGTAGCATGTGAACTTATAACCAGATCCAATGGGCTCGATTCACGCTGCAGAAGGGGCCAAGCCGACGTTCGACCTTATCCTGCTGGGCCCACCAACTCTGCGCAATGGTGTGGGCCAGATCCCGGTGGGCTTGGGTTCTGGCAAGCCGCTCGCCCTCCTGTGCTTTCTGGTCGTGCGCGGCGAGGTCCCAAGGGACGAGGCTCTCGCCTTGTTGTGGGGTGATGTAGCCGAGGCTCGCGCGCGCAACGCGTTTCGCCAGGCGCTGCACCGCCTGCGGCTGGCGCTTGGCGACGACTTGGTGATTGGCGACCGTCAGATTCTCAAGATCGCGGTCGGGGATCGCCTGCGTGCGGACGTAATTGAGTTCGAGAAGGCTCTCGACGAAGGACGACACGAGGACGCGCTGGGCTGCTACAAGGGTGACTTTCTCGCCGGATTCGACGTCGGATGCGCCGCCTTTGAGCAGTGGGCGGAGATTGAGCGGTTTCGGCTGCGGTCGCGCTGTCAATTGGCCGCTGAGCGATCGGCTCAGCGGGCACTCGTCGAGGGCCGACCGATCGATGCGGAAGTGGCCATTCGCAAACTGCTGGCGGTGGCACCGCTGGATCCGCGCGCGATCGAGGTGGCCGCGTCCAGTTTCGTCGCGATGGGCCGCCGTGCCGAAGCCACGGAGGTCCTCCAGCAATTCAGGCGTCGCTCTGTGGAGGACCTCGGCGCTCCGATGTCCCCCGCGTTGCACGTCATGCTCGATCGGATGGCATCGGCCTCGCGCAACCGCCCGGTCGGTGACGCCACGCAAGAGATTGGCCTCGTCGGTCGGAGCGCGGAGCTGGGGCGACTGCTCGCGCTTTGGCAAACACTGGATGAGCACTCAGGCGGGACTGTGGTGATAGAGGGGCCCGACGGGATCGGGAAGACGCGACTGGTTCGCGAGTTCGCCGACAGCGTGCGCGCCCTTGGAGTGCTTCATATGCTCCATGGAGTTGAGGGTCCCAAGGGCTACTCGGTTCCGTACGCGGCTATCGCAAACGCACTTCGCCCTTTGGTCCGGGCCGCCGGCGTGGCGGGCGCCAGCCCGCATTTGCTCGCCGAGGCGGCCCGCCTGCTGCCGGAGCTTCGCGACACGCTTCAACTCCCGTCGGCGGAACCGATTGAGGACGAATCGGCGCGGCTGCGCATGTGTGAAGGAGTGGCGGCCCTGGTGGAAGCCGCCGCGTACGAGCGGCCGATTTGCCTTGTTCTTGAGGACGTTCACCGGTCGCCCGCGCCGACGCTGGACCTCATTCACTACCTGGCCCCGCGACTGCGGCGCTCTCCGATACTGCTGGTGCTGACTCTTGCCGCGGAAGACGCGTCGCACGAGTTCGTGGCAAGGCTTCGGACCTTGGCCGGAGGCGCCTCGAGCGATCGCAGCGCCGGCATGGACGAGTCGCACCATCTGGTGCTTGCGCCGCTCAGTGCGGCCGACACGGCCGACCTGGTCCGGCAGGTCGCGGGCTCCGGGACGCCGGTGGCGACGATCCACAGCGTGGCGCGGCGCGCCGCTGGCAATCCGTTGCGCGCCATGGAACTGGCTCGCCTGGTAGCGGATGGCGTGGAGCCTTCGTCGCTGCCGGTGCGCACGGATGACATCGTCCGCGATCGCATTCGGGCGTGTTCCGCGAACGAGCGAAGACTTTTCCTTGCTGCCTCCCTTATCTCTCGCCCGGCGCCCCTGCGCCTATTGGCCGAAGCGTCTCACGTGCCTGCGGTCGCGGCCGGCGAAGCTGCTCAGGCATTGCAGCGACGCGGATTGTTGATGGAGGAGGGGAACGCGTACGCACCGTCGTCGGACGTAGCCGTGGAGGCGTCGGTTGGCCTTGCTGGCAAGGCCACCGCCGCGTTCGTCGCCGCATGGGTGGCAGACGCCGTGGCTCGCGAACCCGACGCATCGCCGGCAGAATTGGTCCGCCTCAACGCGATCGCCGGGCGGCCCAGCGAGACGTTCAGGTTTGCGCGACTTGCGGGCGAGCGTGCGCTGGCGCGAGGAGCGATAGACGAAGGGATTCATTTTCTCTCGATCGCCCGTGCGTTCGCGCGATCCGGCCCGGACCATGCCGCGGTCGAAAGCCTGCTGACCGCGTTTGGGGCGGGTCGTCCGATGCTGGGCACACCACCGCGTCCACCGCGGGACTTTCAGTCGCGTGCGGCGAGTGTGTTCGTTCGGTATTTCCCGAACTGGCGCTATCTGACTGCCGCGGCCGTGGCAACGAATCTTCTCGCCATCGCGATCACACTGATCCGCCCTGGACCCCCCGCTCCAGCGTTCTCGACGAGGGACTCCTTGATCGTGGCTCGCGCCCAGGAATCGCGGCGCGGCTTGGTGCACCTTGTCACAAGCGACCCAGCCAGTCGAGTGCGGGTCTCGCAGGCCGTCCGCCGCGAAAGCGCCAGACCCAGCTGGGCCGATTCCATCTCGCTCCCGTGGGTAAACGCTACCCCGTCACCGTCGGGGCGCTTCGTAGGGGTGGAACGAATCACACCGGCCGGCTCCAGCGTCTATCTCATCGCCGCGGATCGCCGCGACACCATTCCACTCGTGGTGGGAGACGAAGAAGGTCTTGGCATGGGCTGGTCTCCGGATGGAGAAGCGTTTCTGGTCACACGACGTTTGAACAATGCCGCCAATTCCCCTGCGGTGGGACTGTTCGCCTTTTCGGCGATCCGTGGGCGGCCTGCGGTGCCGATCGACACATCGCCCGGCCATTCGGTTGTGGAAGCCGCATGGTCCCCTGACGGCTCGCGCGTCGGATGGGTTGCCAGAGTCGCCGGCGGCCAAGAGGACGTGTTCGTCGCCTGGACCGACGGAAGTCACCGGCGCAACGTGAGTTTGCACCCGGCGCGGGATTACCATCTGGCGTGGTCTGCCGACGGTTCGTTGATCGCTTTCACCAGTCGGCGCGACGGGAACGCTGAACTCTATGCTCGCGATCTACTCAGTGACCGGCTTTGGCGTTTGACGGACGATGTGGCGCAGGACGACCGCGTTTCCTTTGCGGATGACGGCCGGTTCGTGGCGTTCGAGTCCACACGCGGCGGCGCGACCGACGTGTATGTGATGCCGGGATTGGGCGGCGCCGCCAGTCGCGTCGGTGATTCGACAACCAGCTACGAACTCATCGGGTGGCGGCGATCAGGGGCGCGCTACCTCGACCGTCTCGAGATCGGCGTGCCAGAGTCCGTACATCGGGGAGATACACTCACGCTGCGTGTGCGCGGCCTCGATCAGTTCGGTGCGCCGGTGTCTCCCTGGGACGCTCGCTGGCGGGTGCTCGATCAATCCCTCCTGCGGCCGAACGTACAGGACCCTCGAGAAGCGTCGCCATCGGAGCAACCGTTCGTCGCGCTGACCGACGGACTCGCCCGCATCGAAGTCACCATCGGCGGTTGGCGCACGGATACCGCGTACGTCCGCATTGGCGACGGACCGGTCAGTCTGCTGCACGATGCCTTTGGGGGCCCGTCTCTCGGCGCTGCCTGGCGCGCACTCGGCGAGCCATCCCCGTCGGTTGCAACGCTGGGGGGCGCAACCGCGCTCGTGATGAACGCCGATCGTCAATGGGAGAGTGGCGTGCTGTCGAGGAATTCGTTTCCGCTCCGAACTGGACTTTCGGTCGAGGCCACCTTGCATGCCCCGTTCCATGTACACGCCGCAGCCACCACGGCCTCGCTGTCCCTTGTTGCGCCCGATCCACCAGACGCGATCGACCACGATGCGCCGCGATTCCTCCGATTGATTTCGATAACCTGGAACGCCGACGCGCAGCGCCTGGTTTACGCGGCTGAACGCGAAGTGTTCGTGGAGGCGGTGCCGGATGGACTGCGAGGCAATGCCCGCACACTCGCGATCCAGGTCAGCGCCGACGGCACTGTCGCCTTTCTCGTGGACGGTGTTCGACGGTGGCAGTCTACCCTGCGCGCCGTGCGCGGCGATCGATCGTCGCGCGCCCAGATCTGGCTCGGTGGCCAGGATACCGGTTCGCGCATCGGTTTCAGCAACGTCAGCGCATCGCTTGCAGGCCCACCACCGGCGCGGCCCTGATCAGCAGCCGCGAATCGGAATCTGGTAGGTCAAATCGCCAACCGCTGGCCCTGTCGATACCCACAGGATGGAGCCAGTGGCGTAGTTCAACGGAGTCCCGTCGAACTGACGCTCGATATACGCGGCGGATGTGCTGTCCACACTCACCGCGTCAATCTGGAGATTGGCGACGGGGGCCGCGGTGACAACGCGAACCAGCGTGTTCTGAACGGTCGCGTCGCCCACCGGAAAATTCCCGAGGATATTCTGCGCGAGATACGGACCGCGCCACAGCGCCCGATTCGCGGCGGGAACCACCACGCCGCAGATGTCCAGCGCGCCCGCCCCCGGCTGGACCGTGAGTTGCGTGAGCAGGCGGGGATAGCGCACGACATTCGTGCGGTAGTTGGCAATCGCCACGCGGAGGTTGTCGAGCTGGTTCGCCAGCGCAGTTGCTTGCCCCTCACGGAGCTGGCCAACAACGGCGGGATACAGCACCGCCGCGAGCGTCGCCAGGATCGCCAGGACGATCAGGACCTCCACGAGCGTCAGCCCGCGCCGCAAACTGCGCGCTAGCATATACCGTTGATCGTCACGCGGTAGTACAGCGTGACGATTCCGGCAGTCCCGCCAGCGGGAGTCCATTGCACCGTGCCCGCGGCATTGCCGTTGCCCGCGTCAATGGTGGCATCCAGCAGCTGCGCGTCGGTGAGATCCACGTTGTTGAGAAAATTGAGGCGCAGCACGCCCGGGTTCGCGCTGTTCGGAATTCGCGTCAGAGAGTCCGCCGCCTGCCCGATCGGAAACATCATTCCCGTGGCGCGCTCGCTGTTGTAGGTCGTAAACGGCCCGTTGTTGAGCCAGTTCGTTCGCTCGCCCGCGGTGAAGGTGTTGCCACAACTGTCGTCGGTGCCGGTCGCGTACGAGTTGTTGCCGCTGAGAATGACGGAATCGAGTTCGCTCAAACGCCCGGCGTTGGACTTCACCTTTTGGAAGAACGCGTTCGCCCCAGCCGCCGGGTTGTACAGCGCGTCACGAATGGTCGTGAGCTGCGTTACGGTCGCATCGATCCGCTTTTGATCGGCGTAGCCCGCGAGGCTGGGCAACGCCACCGCGGCCAGGATCAGAATCACTGCCAGTGCAACGATGATTTCCAGCAGCGAAAAGGCCAGTGGCTTCGCACCGAGCCGGAGCAACCGCGATGGCATCACGCGATCGCTAGTTCCTCACCAATCGGATGTAGCGACCGGGCGTCGGAATGTTGGTGGTGTAGCGTATTAGCGGCGCGATGAGACTGCGCGTGTCTTCCTGGCCGCCGAAGCTGCCCGTGCCGGCCTCACCCGAGTGATCGATCTGAGCGAACAACGAGAAGGTCGGCCCCCACAGCAGCGCCTCGCTTCCGACGAATGGCGCATCGAGCGGGAATGGATTCGAGCGCACGTGATACGTGAGTCGCATCCTGGCGCGATCCGGCAAATCAGTCCTGAGAGCGCACACCGTTACGCTGGAGATCAAGTAGGTCGGTCGCGTCGCTGAAGGAGCGTCTGCTTGAAGCGTACGGCAAACGATGCCGTCGACGGCGATCGCGAGCTCGGCCTGCGTAATCCGCGGCACGCTCACGTTCTGGGCGACCCGCTCGTCAAACACAGCGTTGTTGCTCCTGCTCCGAACCGTGAACGACCAGGTATCCAGCTGTCCGGCCTGCGTGCCAAGCGCCTCCTCCCAGTACATGTGCAGCTGCCCGGTTTGAAGGGCAATGCCCTCCGATGCGATGCTGCCCGGATTACTGGTGATGTTGCTCGCCGTGATCTCCACCACATCCTCTTGCCGCAGCACCCACTCGAAATCGACAAGCGGCGGCAGAGCCGTTGCGGTAACGACGGTTGTGGTCGTGTTGTTCAGGAGGTTCGCTTCGGTGACTCCGGACGCCGACACGTTCACCGTGACAATGTGCTCGCCCGGCGTGGAAAATGTGAGCGCAAACCGGCAAATCCGGGCCGCGCCGGACGGGATCAAGATCGATTCTCCAAACCCCTGAGTCAGCCTCGCGCCAGCACCATCTATCCAGAATTGCGCGGACAGGGTCACGTCTGCGCCGTCGACAAGCACCTGACAGGCCGTTTGCGCGCTGAAGCCACTCGCGGCGTTGCTGACGGTCACGTCGTACTCCTGCGTGACGTTGACCTCTACGAAATCAACGGGGGTGTTGCCGGCTGGGTTGGGTGCGGCCTCCAGCATCGGAATCACTACGAGGTCGAACGGGGCGCCCGAGAACTCGCCGCTCGCGACCGGCACCCGGACGACGACCACCGTCGTGCCGTGCCCTTTCTTCAGCCCCTTTGCATGCACCGTGATGCGGGCCATTGTGCCGGTTAGTGCACACGAGCCCGCTGGTAGCGTCAAAGTCAGCTTCCCATTGTTCGCCGGTGGCTTGTTGAACGTGTAATCCGAGCGACAGTGGCGGCCTTCGGGCAACTCGACCTTGACCTTCTGGATCAGCGAACCTTCGACCGGGGGCAGCTCACCCGCGCCGGTGTCGAACTTCCCGGTTGTCATGACGATCGTGACGACGCCCGTTGTTTCGTCCAGCAGCACGCGCGCATCGATCAGGCCGTTGTTTTTCGAGTGACCGTTGTTGTCCTCGCCATCGTCGTCGCCCGACCGATGAAACGCGCGGGTTCCCACCGCCTCGACCTGCGAGCTGGCCGGCGCGATGGCGCCATCACTGCAAGCGGCCACGATCAGGGCCGCACCAAGCGCAAGGGTGACGCTGCTGGTGAACGGCGTGCGACTGCGAGAGGTCATCGTCGATCCTCGGGGCCTTCGTCTCAGGAAAAGCTCTGCGCTCATGCCTGTTGCTCGTGCGCTACAGAGAAATCTCGATGGCTCTGAGAGGGCCGGCAAGGCCTTCGACGACCACAAACTCGTGTCCTGCGTCACAATTGCAGAGGCGTTGTCCTCGTGACGGGCCTCAGCGTTTTGGTTGCGCGAGATAGAACGCCACTGGGCAAGCGGTCACATCATCCTGCGTGCCATACGGACAGCGAAGCCGACCCGTCTGCCGGCGCAACGTCGCAGAGGACTCCGTAGGACCATCAAGGAGCAGATTGACTGCGTTATAGGCGGTCGCGCTCAGACCCAGAAGCTTGATGGCCAGGAAGTCCGCGCTTGCCACCGACGCGACGGCAAGCGAGTCTCCGCCCGGCGTCGCACCGTCCACGTCGTACAGAGCAAAGTGATTCGGGATCGTCGCGGCGAAACCGGTGGTGATGATCGTCACGTTGTTGGCAGCATCCGCGACGACCGACACTCCCAAGTATGGCCCGTTCCAAGCCGCGGCTTCCGACGTAGAGTAAAGCGACCCACTGAAGGTGGAATCGAGGCTGGTAGCGCCAGCAACAGGCCTGAGAACCAGGTCTTCAATGTCGTCGGGCTGCTGCGGCCGAGTGTTGATGCCGAAGGTCTCGATCGCCGTGCTAAGGCTATTGAGGTCTTCCGCGATTCGCGTGGGATCGGCGGTGTCGAATTGTTTCACGACAGCCGGGTATACCACCGCAGCCAGCGCCGCTATGATGCCGACGGACACGACCGTCTCTACGAGCGTGAAGCCACGCTTCCG
>JBBTFS010000041.1:2223-19531 GCA_038060705.1 Gemmatimonadota bacterium | reverse complement strand
TCTGGCTGTGGCTGACGACGGCGATCGTGACCAAGGAATGGGTCGCCTGCCACCGAAAGCACCACGCGTTCGCCGACCGCGAGGGGGACCCACACAGCCCGCTCCTCGAAGGACTCCGGAACATCGTCCTCAAGGGCGCCTTCTACTATAGAAGGGCCATCCGCCAGCCCGGCATGCTCGAGAAATATGGCAAGGGCACGCCCAACGACTGGCTCGAGAAGCATGTCTTCACGCCGATCAACTGGCTGGGAATCACCATCATGCTTGGCGTGGACATCTACCTTTTCGGCTTCTTTGTGGGTCCCGCTGTTTGGGCAGTCCAGATGATGTGGATCCCGTTCTGGGCCGCCGGCATCATCAACGGCGTCGGCCACGCGCTCGGCTACCGCAACTACGAAGTCAAGGACGAAAGTCGGAACATCACTCCCATCGCGATCTGGCTCGGCGGCGAGGAGTTGCACAACAACCACCACCACGACCCGCGTTCGGCCAAGTTCAAGGCCAAGTGGTACGAGTTCGACATCGGCTGGGTCTATATCCGTGTGCTCCAGCTGCTTGGTCTTGCCAAGGTTGAGTACGCCAGGGCCTGACGTCACATGCGTCCGGTGCGGTCAACACCGCGCCGGCTTTGAACGGGCACCCTTCCCCGGCCCGGTCGGCACGAGAGTCGTCGCGGAGATCTGTCAGGACTGCTGGGGACAGTGGGTCAAGCAGCAGACCATGCTGATCAACCATTACGGCCTCAATGTCATGGATCCGCAGGCGCGCGCCTTCCTCACGAAGAACATGCAGGCGTTTCTTTTCAAGACAGGCGCCGCTGAGGACGTCGACACCAGCAAGAAGGGCTCGATCAACTGGTAGACGGCGCCCGCAAGTCGGCAGTATGCCGCCAGCGCCGCGACTTGTTCGACGCAATCACGGCTTCGCGCGCAGAGTAACCGCTCCTCGGCGCACATCGCGCAACGCTTTCGAGAGAAATCGTAACGATTCGCATCGTTGACGGTTGCGTGTGTTCACCGGTATACTGCGCGTCCCGAAGTTCCCGTGCCCGCCGATGCGAGAGAATTCGCGTCGGCGGGCTTGACTTTAGTAGCGCTCTGCTACTAATTGTGGTATGTCGGACCGCCTCCCCGTTGCGCCGCGCCCGTCGGTCCGAACGCTGACCGCGGCGGTCGACGTGGTCCTCCTGACGCCCCGCGACGGCTCCATGGCCGTGCTCCTGCTCAGGGCCCCCGACAACCAGGCGCGCGACCGCTGGCTGCTGCCGTGGGACTCGCTTCGGGCCGAGGAAGCACCGGAGGTGGCGGCGGCCCGGATCGCGCGCGGAGCGCTCGGCACTACGCCGGCGGCCCTGGAACAGCTCGTCACGTTCGGGGATGGCCGGCGTCACCCGGGCGACGCTCGGTTGTCGGTGGCGTACCTGGGGCTCGTGGCCCAGGGATCCACGGCGTCCATCGGCGCGGTGTGGGTTCCAGTAGACCGGTTGCCGGTTATCGCGCCGCGGCAGCGCGCCACCATCGATGCGGCGGTCGAAGGGCTTCGACGTCGCATCGACCAGTCGCCGATGGCCTTCCGGCTGCTGCCGCCGGCGTTCACGCTCAGCGAACTACAGTCGATCTACGAACTCGTGCTCAGCCGGCGCTTGCACAAGGCCAGCTTCCGCCGGGCGCTGCAGGCCGCGTTGCTCGTGGAACCCACCGACGAGTGGCGCAGCGAGGGTCGCGGCCGGCCGGCGCAGTTGTTTCGCTACGCACCGCGGAAGCGGCGCGGCGGTCAGCGCGGCGTGCGCTTCGACCTGATCGTGTAGGTCAAGACACGTACACGATCCGACCGTCCTCGGCGATGCCGAGTTCGTGCTCGGTATCGCAGACGCCGCAGACCTTTTCCGCAATCCAGGCGACGTCTTCCTGTCGCCCCTTGGGCGCTTCTTTCACGGACACGCGTTTGTAGGAGTATTCGCCGCACTTCTCGCACGGATGCGCCTTGGCAATCCGCTCAGCGCGGCTCTCGGTGATCGGCTTCTTCAATCACCCCTCCAGCTTCTTCGGATCACCTTTGTGGCCCAGCGCACGCGCGGCCACACCGGCGACGTTGTCGGCCACCGCGCCTGGCATACCCGAACGCACCAGCTCGCGCAGCGCGCCCACGGCGCCCATCACACCGGAGGCCTCGGTGGGCAGGAAAATCGTTGTGCCCTTCCCCTCGGCGAGCTTGGGCAGCGCTTCGAGATACTTGAGGCCGAGCATGTACATCGCGGCCTGGCCATCGGGCAGCGCCGTGGCAATCAACCTTATCGACTCCGCCTCGGCGTTGGCCATCGCGAGGCGCGCTTCGGCAAGACCCTGGGCTCGCAGAACCGAAGCGTCCTTCTCGCCTTCGGCCTTGCGGACCTGCGACTCCTTCAAGCCTTCGGACTCGAGGATGGCGGCGCGCTTGCCGGCTTCCGCATTCGTGACGGCCGCGCGCCGCTCGCGTTCGGCGCGCATCTGCAGCTCCATCGCTTGCTGAATGTCCTTGGGCGGCTCGATCGATTGCAGCTCGACGCGCGTAACGTCCACGCCCCAGCTCACGGCCGCTTCCTCGATCACTTCGCGCATCCGCTTGTTGATCATGTCGCGGCTCGCCAGCGTCTGGTCCAGCTCCATCTCGCCGACGATGTTGCGCAGGGTCGTGCGCGTGAGCGTCTCCAGGGCGTACGGGAGATTCTGCACCGCATACGTCGCTTTCTGCGGCTCGGCGATCCGGTAGTACAAGACAGCGTCGATGTCGATCGTGACATTGTCCTTCGTGATCACAGGCTGGCTCGGAAAGTTGAGCACCTGCTCGCGCAGGTCGATGCGCACGGTGGTGCGGGCCGCAATGCGCTTCAGGCCGGAAACGTCGGCTTCGGCGTAACGGACGTCGATGGAGCGCGGCAATTCCACGAACGGTATGAGCACATTGAATCCGGAACGCGCAACGCGATGAAACCGTCCCAGCCGTTCGATCACCATCACTTCTGCCTGTCCGATGATCTTGAACGCCTTGGACATGAGCAGGATGCCGAAGAAGGCGATGGCTCCAGACACTGCGAAGAAACCGAACATGGCGCGCTCCAGCAGGGATTGTTTCGGGGATTGGATTGTACCAACGCTGTCCCCGCCCAGCAACGCTATGGCGGGAGATGGGCGTCGAGCCACTCCCCGACGAGCGCGAAGACGCGCTCCTTGCCGTAGTCCACGGAAATCACGTGGCCGGCGCCGCTGGTCCACTCGAACTTCTTGTCCTTCGCCCCGAGCCGGTCAAAGGCGCGCTCGGCGTCTTCGCGCGAGATTCGCCCATCCTCGCGCGACTGGATTGTCAGCGTTGGCGCCTTCACGTGCGGTAATGCTTCGTGGGCCACATGGGCGATCGCCGCGAGCGCCCGAAGTTCCGCCGGCGTGACAATGCCGTGTGTCAGCGCGCGCGCCTGTTCCGCAGGGTCTTGAATCGAATGGCCACCGAGTGATGGTAAGTATGGGAACAACACCTCCCAAATCCGGCTCGTACGCGCTACCAACAGGATCAGGTCCTTGACCGCAACCCATGGGGCGAGCAGCACCAGCGCCTTCATCTCCGGGTGCGCCGCGGCCAGATCGAGTGCGAGCGCGCCACCGACCGATTGACCAACCACCGCGACCCAGTCGTGTTCGGCGCGAAGCTTTTCGTACTCCGCACGCGCCTGCGTCCGCCAAAGCTCGGCACTGCAGTCGGCGAACAGTTCCAGAGATCGGCCGTGGTTTTCCAGCAACGGTGCCCGGACCGCGAAGCCACGCGCATGCAGGTACTCCGCCAGACTGCGAACCGACTGCGGCGTATCACCGCCGCCATGCAACACAAGCACGGCAGGCGAGCCGGCACGCGGCAGGTCGATCGACTCGGCGCCGGCGACCACCCCATCGGGGCCTCGGGGAAACCAGCGCGAATGCCGCCACTCCAGCAGCTGCGGGTACACGACGCGAGCCGTGGCGAGTACCGCTGCCGTCCACCACGCCGCGACATTCATGCCGTGCCTCAGTACCGCGCGACGGTCGGATCCACCTCGCAGCTCCAGCGATCGATGCCACCCGCGAGGTTGCTCGCGTGAAAGCCCTGCGCCCTCAGCCACTCGGCCGCGAGGCCACTGCGCGTACCGTGGTGGCAGTAGACAACCAGTGGCCGCGAGCGGTCCAGGTTGCCAACGTGCGCTTCCAGCTCTGACAACGGCACGAGGGTGGCTTTGTCGATTCGCGCCACCGTCCACTCCCAGCGCTCGCGGACGTCCAGCAGCTCCGGCGCCCCAGGCTGACGCAGCAGCCGCGAGAGCTCGCTCGGCTCAACATCGGCGTGAAGAGGTTGTTCGCGCCGCTGCGTCGCTGGCGAGCCCGTGATTGCGCCGTCGCCGCACGCGGCGCAAGCGGGGTCTCGCTCAACTATCACCGCGAGAATCTGTCCATTGAGCAGGTCGAACTGCAGCAGGCGCCCCCCATGTGCGGTGCCGATCCGCGCGATCCACTTGAGCGCCTCAACCGCCTGAAGGGAGCCGACGACCCCAGGCACCGCGCCAAGCACGCCGATCTCCTCACAACTCGGTGTTGAGCCGGGTGCCGGCGGACGAGGGTACAGACACCGATAGCATGGACCGCCTTCGGCTCCAAACAAGGCCACCTGGCCACTGAACCGTTCCACGCTTCCATACACCCACGGTTTCGCCGCTGCCGCGCACGCATCGTTTACTGCGTACCGTGTCGCGTAGTTGTCACTTCCATCCACGACCAAGTCGTACCCAGCGATCAACATCGCGGCGTTGCTGGCGTCAACGCGCTTCACGATCGGATCCACACGAACACCGGGGTTCAGGCGCGCGATGGACTCCGCCGCGGACACCGCCTTCTCGCGTCCAATATCGGCGGTCGCATGCAATATCTGCCGGTGCAGATTGCTGAGCTCGACCTTGTCGTCGTCAATAATGCCGATCCGGCCGACGCCGGCCGCGGCGAGGTAGAGCGCCACTGGCGATCCGAGCCCCCCAGCGCCTACGATCAGTACGCTGGACTCGCCCAAGCGACGCTGGCCCTCCAGCCCGAATTCGGGCAGCGTGAGCTGGCGGCTGTAGCGGGCGAGATCGGCGGCGGCTTTCGGCATCTTTGCGAATATACGACGCGCTTGGGCAGGCTCGCCCCGCCTCAGCGTCGCGGTGTCAGGCCGCGGCTTCCCAGTGTTTCGCCGCCGCGTCGCGCAGCGGCTTCGCGAAGCACGTTTCGTTGCACGCGAAACGGCGGGCGCATCCGATACAGTCGCGCCGGATCTTCTCCGGATACCGCGCGCGATCGACGCGCTGATAGCCCAGCGCTTCGAAGAACTGCGGCTCGAGTGTCAACGCGAACACCTCCGGCACGCCGCGTTTCCGCGCCAGCGCCTCCACGGCGTCCACAATGCGCCGCCCCAGGCCCAGTCCCTGCGCGGACGGCGACACCGCAATCGCGGCCACTTCGGCGATGGACGACGAGTATTCCTTCAACGCACCGCAGCCCAGAATTCGACCGCGGCCATCAGCGGCCACGACGTAGTCATCGATGCCCAGCGAGATCATCTCCGGCGTGCGGCGCAGCATCAGCGCTTGGTCGGCGAAATAGTTGTTCAGGCGCGCGATCTCGTCCGCCTCGGACGGCAAGGCGCGCCGGATGATCACGTCGGTGCGGGTGTTCACAGCACCTGTTCGAGCAGTGCGATGCCTTGGGACAGCTCGTCCCGTGTGGCAACGAGCGGCGGCAGAATACGCACCGTGAATTCGCCGGCGCCGCACACGAGCAGCCCCGCCGCCATCGCTTCACTGACCACGTGCGCCGCGGTACCCAGGACGTCCACGCCCCACATGTATCCGGCGCCGCGAACACCCCGAATCCTGCCCGTGCGCCGAGCCAGCTCCCGCAGTTGAGCGCCAAACCACGCGCCGTTCTCGCTCACGGCGGTCAGAAGTGATTCGTCGCTCAGCCGGTCGAACACGTACTCCGCGACGCGCGCCACGAACGGGCCGCCGCCGAACGTGGTGCCATGGTCGCCGGGCAGGATCGTCGCGGCGATGGCGTCGTTCACCAACACCGCACCCATCGGAAGGCCCGCCGCGATGGGCTTGGCCAGCGTCACGATGTCCGGCGTGATGTCGAACTGCTCGTACGCGAACAGCGTTCCCGTGCGGCCAAGGCCACACTGTATCTCGTCGAGGATCAGCGCGACGTTGCGCTCCTTCGTCAACGCGCGCACTGCGCGAACGAAATCGGCGTCCAGCACCCGGACGCCGCCCTCGCCCTGCACCGGCTCCAGGATCACCGCTGCGGTCGTTTCGGCACTGATCGCGTTCGCGATGTCTTCGATATCCCGCTCCACGATGCTCACACCACCGGCCAGTGGCCGGAATGGCAGCCGGTATGCGGGGCGGTCAGTCGCAGCCAGGCTGGCGAAGAGTCGCCCGTGGAAGCCTCCGCGCAACGCAACGATGTCGCGCTTGGCATCGCCCATCGTACGTCCCCAGCGCCGCGCGAACTTGAACGCACCTTCGTTGGCTTCGGCGCCAGAATTACAGAAGAAGACCTTGGAAGCGAACGAGCGCTCGACAAGCGCGGACGCCAGCCGTGCGGCCGGCGCGGTCCAGTACAGGTTGGAGACGTGCAGCAGTCCCTCGGACGCGGCTTTCATGGTCGCCACCAAGCCAGCGTCGCCGTAACCAAGCGCGTTGACGGCGATGCCGCTGACGAAATCGAGATAGCGGTTGCCCTCGGTGTCGATGAGGTAGACGCCCTCGCCGCGCGCCATCTCGACCGGCCCGCGCTTGTACGTCCCAAGCACGGCGTTGCGCGCCGCCACGGACGCGGAGTCCGCCGAGGTTTCGCTGAATTCGCGTCCGAGGTGATACGCCGGTAGTCCCATGGCTACTCCGTGCCAGGCACGATGAGTGTTCCGCGCGCGCGGTCCTTGATGCCGCCGAGGTCCGTGATGCGAACCCGCGCAACGCCTCCTTCCACTGCCGTGATGGCGGCCACCAGCTTCGCGTGCATCCCGCCGGACGCAGTTCCGTCCTTCATCAGCGCCCTGGCGCGGCCGATGGAAAGCAGCTCCACCGGCTTCTGGTCCACCAGCACGCCGGGCACGTCGCTGACCAGTGTCAGTTCATCCGCTTCGATGGCGACGGCGATGGCCGCGGCCGCATCATCGGCGTTGACATTCAGCGCCGGCCCGAGCTCCAGCCCCACATTGCGGCTCACGGGAGACACCACCGGCAAGTAGCCGCCATCGATCAAGTGCAACAGCAGTGATCCGTTTACCCGTTGCGGCGCGCCGACGTGGCCCATGCGCACCGCGTCCACCGGAATCGCCGCAATGAGCGACGCATCCTCGCCGGAAATCCCCACCGCGCGCACACCCTCGTGCACCAGCGCCGAAACGAGGCGCTTGTTGGCGGTGCCGGACAGCGCCATCCGCACCAATTCGACGTCCTGTGCGGTGGTCACTCGCCGGCCGTCCACAAACTGCGCAGTCGCCCCCATGGATTGCTGCAGCGCGCTGATTTCGTCGCCACCGCCATGCACGACGATGGCGCCGGCGACGGCGTCCCACGCCTCCGCGATCAGTCCGGGAAGCGACGGATCCGTCTGCGGACGGCCGCCGATCTTTATCACTTGCGTCACGCCGGCAACCCGGCGGTTTCTTCGAGACCGAGCATCAGGTTGGCGTTCTGCAGCGCCTGCCCTGCTGCTCCTTTCACCAGGTTGTCGATTGCAGAGAGAATCAAGAGCTGCGGCCGGCGTACGTGTGCCAGCGGGAGCACGGCGACGCGCACCACGTTCCGGTGAACGACGTCCTTGAGCGCCGGCGGTTCGTCGCACACTTCGAGGAATGGTTCGTTCGCGAACGCGGCGCGCCACACGGATGCTGGATTCGCCAACGGCGCCTTGAGTTCGATCGTGATCGTGGAGAGGATGCCGCGCGTCACCGGGAGCAGGTGCGGCGTGAAGACCAAGTCGGCATCGGCCTTCCAGTCCGAAAGCGTGGCGCGCATCTCGTTGAGGTGCCGGTGCGTGTTGCCAACACCGTACGCACGAAAGTCCTGCGACATCTCTGCGAAGAGGTGCTCGCGTTTGGCCGCGTTGCCAGCGCCGCTCACTCCGCTGGCTGCACTCACCTGGATCGTGCTTCCCGGCGCGATGATGTCGGCTTTGACGGCGGGCGCGAGCGCGAACAGGATTGACGTCGGGTAGCAGCCCGGGTTGGCCACGACCTCCGCCGGCTTCACGCGCTCACGCGCGAGTTCGGTGAGCCCGTAGGGCACACCCTCGCATCCGTTTCCGGGACGCAGGTCGCTGGACAGGTCCACCACGCGGGCGCCCGCATTCTGCGCGGTGGTGACCCATGGCTTCGACGCACCGTGCGGCAATGCACTGAAGACGAGTTCCGCGGTGCCCAGCTTGGCGTCTTCGGTGGCGATGAATGTGACGTCCTTGCCGCCGATGCGCGTGGTGGTGCCGCGCTGTTCGTTCGCGGTGGCGAACGCCAGCGACAGGCCCGGATGGGTCTGGATCAAAGCACACAGTTCGCGGCCGGCGTATCCGCTGGCCCCGAGCACCCCCACTGGCGTTTTATGCACTTATTATGCATAATAATGCAGGGCCGAGTAGTCAATGTCCGCGCCCGACTTTCTTCCGAGACCCATGTCGCAGAAGTCCGACCGCCAAGCCGCGATTCTCGAGCTCATCGGACGTCACGACGTCCGGTCGCACGAGAACTTGCGACACCTCCTGGCGCGACGCGGCATCGACGCCACTCAGGCCACGCTGTCGCGCGATCTGCGCGACCTTGGCGTGGTCCGCGTACCCGGCGAAAACGGCGCCCGATACGCCCTCCCCGAGATGGTGGCTGGCGAGGCCATACCCTCTCTGGAATCGTTGCTGCCTCAGTTGTTCTCCCGGATCGACGGTGTGGGCGAATTGGTGGTGCTCCACACACTCGCGTCCGGCGCACAGCCGATCTCCGAGGCCGTCGACGCCGCCAGTTGGCGCGAAGTGCTTGGCACGGTCGCCGGCGAGAACACGATTCTCATCATCTGCCGATCCGCCACGGCACGCCAGACGGTCACCCGCCGGCTCGCCGAACTGGCCCGCGGTTCATAGCCGGACCCCGGTGATTCTCCCGGTTGACGCTAACAGGAGAATCTGCTTATTTATGCAGAACGTTGTATAATCCTCGGATTGGAGTCCGTTGATGCCTCGCACCATCGCACTCGCCTACTCAGGCGGTCTCGACACCTCAATCATCGTTCCCTGGCTCAAGGAGAACTACCCGGGCGCGCGCGTCGTCTGTGTCGCGGCCGACATCGGGCAAGGCGAGGGCGAGCTCAGGGGCGTGCGCGAGAAAGCGATCGCGTCGGGCGCCGACGAGTGCTACGTCGAGGACCTCCGGGCCGAATTCGTGTCGGAGTACATCTACCCGATGCTGCGCGCCGGGGCGATCTACAACCGGAAGTACCTGCTGGGTACGTCCATCGCCCGGCCGCTCATCGCCAAGCGCCAGGTCGAGGTGGCCCGCCGCGTCGGCGCCGATGCGCTGGCGCACGGATGCACCGGCAAGGGCAACGACCAGGTGCGTTTCGAACTCACCTACGCCGCCTTCGCACCGGAACTTCCCGTCATCGCACCGTGGCGCGAGTGGAATATTCGCAGCCGCGAAGACGCCATCGCCTACGCCGCCGCGCACAAGATTCCGGTCACTGCGACGAAAGAAAAGATCTACTCGCGCGACGCGAACATTTTTCACATGTCGCACGAGGGCGGCATCCTCGAGGATCCTGCGGCGGCGGCGCCGGACGATCTCTACATGCTGACGTCCACGCCCGAAAAGGCGCCCGACAAGGCGGAGATTGTCGCGATCGGGTTCGAGCACGGGACGCCGGTTTCCGTCAACGGCAAGACGCTCAGCCCGGTGGACTTGCTCACAACGCTGAACACGATCGGCGGCAAGCACGGCGTTGGCGTCATCGACCTCGTCGAAGACCGCTTGGTGGGCATGAAGTCACGCGGCGTGTACGAAACCCCGGGCGGTTCCCTGCTGTATTCCGCACACTCAGAACTCGAACAGTTGGTACTCGACCGCCGGACGTTGGCCGCCAAGGACCTCATCGCGCCGCGGTATGCGGATCTCGTGTACGAGGGCCGTTGGTGGACCACCGAGCGCGAGGCGTACGACGCTTTCGTGCAAGTCACTCAGCAGCGCATCACCGGCACGGTGTCGCTCAAGCTCTACAAGGGCAGCATCGCGGTCGCTGGCCGTTCCAGCGAGCATGCGCTGTATGACGAGCGCTTCGTCACGTTCGGTCAGGACGACGTCTACAAGCAGAGCGACGCGGCGGGCTTTATCCGCCTCTTTGGCCTGTCGCAGCGCGTCCGCGCACTCAAGGACCAGGAATTGGCGGAGCGCGGCGAACAGCCTGCGCCGGCGGAAACCGCCACCGAGATCGCGGAGGTTTCCGCCAGCGGCACGAAGCTGGCGGTCGCGTGACAGCGGACTCGGCCGCCTCGCCCAAGGCGCACAAGCTCTGGGGCGGCCGCTTTGCGACCGGCCCGGCGGCCGACTTCGATGCCCTGAACAATTCCATCGGCGTCGATTTCCGGCTCTGGCCACACGACATCCGGCTGTCGGTCGCGTGGGCCCAGGCACTCGCCGGAGCGGGCGTGCTGACTCACGAGGAGTGCAAGGATCTCGAGAACGGCCTGCATGGCGTGGCGCGCCGGCTTGAAGCGGGCGAACTCCCCGGCCCTGGCGACGAAGACATTCACACTCTGATCGACCGTCTGCTGCATGCGGAAGTCGGCGAGGTCGCTTCCAAGCTCCACACCGGACGCAGCCGCAACGACCAGGTCGCCACGGCCACGCGAATGTGGGTCATGGATGCATGCGCCAAGCTCGGCCGCGCCGCGCGGGAATTGCAAGCCGTGATCGTCCAGCGCGCAACAGAACTGGAGACGGCAATCATGCCGGGCTACACGCACCTTCAGCGTGCCATCCCGGTGTCGGCCGCCCACTGGCTGCTCTCGTATTTCTGGCCACTCGAGCGTGATCGCGGTCGGATTCGCGTGGCCGCCCGCGGTGCGGCTTCCCTGCCCCTCGGCTCAGGCGCTCTGGCCGGCTGCGCCTACCCCATCTCGCGGGATCTGCTCCGCGACGCACTCGGCTTCGAATCCGTATCTCCCAATTCGATCGACGCCGTGAGCGACCGCGACTTCGTGGCCGAGGTGCTGTTCGTCTGCGCACTCATGGCCGCGCACCTTTCGCGCTTGGCCGAGGACCTGATCATCTATGGATCCAGCGAGTTCGGCTTCGTCCAGTTCGGCGACGCGTATTCGTCCGGTTCGAGCATGATGCCGCAAAAGCGGAATCCGGACGCGCTGGAGTTGACGCGGGGCGCCGCCGCGCGAATCCTGGGCGACCATGTGTCCTTGCTCGCGACCCTGAAGGGACTGCCCTCCAGCTACAACAAGGATCTGCAGGACGACAAGCGCGCACTGTTCGACGCCGTCGACACGTTGTCGCTGGTCCTGCCGGCGGTGAGCGGAGCCCTGGGCGAAATGAAGTTTCGCAAGGACCGGATGCGCAGCGCGGTGTCGAGCACGATGATGGCCACCGACCTGGCGGACTATCTGGTTCGCCGTGGCGCCACGTTCCGCGAAGCGCACGGCGCCGTCGGCACGCTCGTCCGTCGCGCGGAAACGGAAGCGGTCGAGTTGTCGGCGTTGCCACAGTCCGCGTTTGCCGAAGCCCACCGTTTCTTCGCGCAGGATGTCCTTCAGGCCCTGGAACCGGAACGATCGATCGCCTTGCGTGACGTAGCGGGCGGCACGGGTCCGGGCGCGGTTCGCCAGCAACTCGAGGCCGCACGCGCGGCGATCAAGGCGTAGCGGTTCTCAGAACACCAGGCCGAACGTCATCGGGAAGTACTTTGTCTTGGCGTCGTCCGCGACGTAGTGCAATCGCGCCTCGATGAACGTTGCAAAGAATCCCACGGGGAATCGGATTCCGGCTCCGACGTTGATCCCCGGATCGGTTCGCCGCGCAATGGACCCTGACTGTTGGTAGTAGCCCGCGCCGATGACAGCGTATCCGGAAGGGACATCGCGGGTCCCTCCGTCCGTGATCAGATTGACGGTCACCGAAAGGACTTCACGCTTCGGTGAACCGGCCACTCGATGCACCAGGGAATTCACCGCGCCTTCCAGTCGAAGATGGCCGCGCATCCAGTTTGGCTTGGTGTCGACCGAGAGCATCGCGCTGTAACCCACGTTGAGAAGGTCTGCGCTGCTCCCGATCGGGACCGCGGCCCCCATGCCAGCGTTGATGTACATCTGCGCGCTCGCCTCCGAAGCGCTAAGGGCCGCGATCGCCAAGCAGACAATCGCCGTGCGTGAACCAGCCCACCGGGAGTGAATTGAGTTTCGTCCCTTCAAGTATTATCCTTATTTATCAGGTACAATACGTCCAGTTGATCACAACTGCGCCATCTACCTTTATTTCAAGGATATATATTGCCAAGGACATATAGTGTTAGGGTTACAGCGCTTACGCTTGGTGTGATGACAAAATGGATCGACAACGTTCTGTCTCACTTCGTGGTCGTGGGCGTTGAGCAAGGTACCAAGGGCGTGGAGCGGCAACTCAACGGCGAAGCCGTGCTTGCGATCTCCTTGTGTCGGCTGCTGTCGAGCGAACTCGGTGTTCCGCTCGCCACCGCCGTTTCGATCGGAAACCACATCGTGCGCACACGAACGGACGCCGACGGGAAGTATGAGGTCGCGCCCGGTTTTTCGCTGCAGTTCTCGTTGACCGACATCGAGCGCCAGCTCCACGCTCGGCTGGGCGATGCCTCGGAGTCCGCACCGCACGTTCGGCGCGGTCGGCCGCAACGGCTCACCAACAAAGCCACCTGAAACCACAAACGCCGGGCGTGTGTGCGCCCGGCGTTCGTCGTCAGGTCCTGCGAGTCGATTGGTTCAGCCCGCGGCACGCGACACGTTCTCGGCCGCCGGACCCTTGGCGCCTTGAACGAGGTCGAACTCGACTGCGTCACCTTCGGCCAGCGTCTTGAAGCCTGTGCCCTGAATGGCGGAGTAGTGGACGAAGGCATCCTTCTCGCCGCCGTCGGGAGTAATGAAGCCGAAGCCCTTCGCGTCGTTGAACCACTTCACTTTTCCGGTCGTGCGCATACCTGACCTTTGAGAGAGCCTGAGCGGCGCCGTCGCGCCGATCGTGTGGTGAACCGGAGCGGTGGCTCCGGACGGGAATCGCGTGCGAAGGTATTGGCGAATTTCGGCCCGGTCAATGCTCCCGCCGGTTACTGATCCGGCACCTGGCGCACACCGATCACGAAATACGCGGTTTCGCCGAAGCACGTGCTTGGCACGCCACGATGCTCTTCGTATTCGAGCGCGACGCGATGTCCGATGCTCGACTGGACCGAGGCCGCAACAATGTTGTCGCGCACCGTAAAGGACCACCGCTCCGGCGCCGCGCCCGGGAGATTCACCATTTGGAGTTCTCCCTCCCAGGTGGGACAGATCCATCCCTTCCTCGAGATCTTCTGCACGTAGCCGGCGCGATATCCGGTGGAATACGTGTAGGAGAGCGTGATGGCGCTCCACAACACGAACACGAGCACCGGCACAACCACCGCAGTGATGCCGCCGATGAGCAACCACTTCTTCAGGTGGCCGCGCCACGGCGAGCTGGCCGCCGCGTCGGCGGCTGCTTGCCCTGCGTTGCTGTCACTGGCTGGCGGCGTTTCGTTGTCGTCCACAGGTGAGCCTCCGTGACCGCCAAGTTAGGCCGCGGGCGCGGCGCTCGGTATCTTCATCGCGAATGACTTTCGCCCCGCGACGCCACACTACGACCACGTGGGTGGGTTCGGTGCCCATCGGCTCCGACTATCCCGTCGTCGTGCAGTCGATGACCAACACGGACACGGCGGATGCGGCCGGCACGGCAGCGCAGGTGTTGGCGTTGGCGGCGGCTGGTTCGCAAATCGTCCGCGTCACGGTGAACAACGAGCAGGCGGCCGCGGCGGTGCCGGAGATCGTCAAGCGCGTGCGTGATGGCGGGCCGCCAACGCCAATCGTGGGCGACTTCCATTACAACGGGCACCAGCTGCTTGCCAAGTATCCGGATTGCGCCGCCGCCCTGGACAAGTACCGCATCAACCCCGGCAACGTGGGCGGCAAGCGCCGCGACGACAATTTCCGGACGATTGTCAGGATCGCCGCCGACCACGGCAAGCCGGTGCGCATTGGTGTGAACTGGGGGTCTCTGGACCAAGATCTTCTGACGCACATGATGGACAGCAACGCGGCCTCGGCGGCGCCCAAGGAAGCCAAGGACGTCTATATCGAGGCCATGCTCGCAAGCGCCCTCCGTTCGGCCACGCTCGCCGAGGATGTCGGGCTTGGACACGACCGCATCGTGATTTCCGCCAAGGTGTCCGATGTCCGCGATCTCGTGGAGGTGTACCGGCGACTGGCCAAACGCTGCGACTATCCGCTGCATCTCGGGCTGACGGAAGCCGGAATGGGGAACAAGGGCGTCATTGCGAGCACCGGCGCCTTGTCGATTCTCCTGGCCGAAGGCATCGGCGACACGATCCGGGTTTCGCTTACGCCGCGTCCCAATGGCGATCGCACCGAGGAAGTCCGCGTCGCGCAGCAAGTGCTGCAGTCGCTTGGGCTCCGCAGCTTCGAGCCGCAGGTCACCGCGTGTCCGGGGTGCGGTCGTACCACGTCGACCTTCTTCCAGACGATGGCGGAGGAAATCCAATCGTACGTCCGCGCTCGAATGCCCGAGTGGCGCGAGCGCTATCCGGGCGTCGAGGAAATGAAGTTGGCGGTCATGGGCTGTGTGGTGAACGGGCCGGGGGAGTCGCGCCACGCCAACATCGGGATCTCGCTGCCGGGCACCTTCGAGGAGCCCAAGGCGCCCGTGTACATGGACGGCGCATTGCTCACGACGCTCAAGGGCGACGGCTTGGTACGCGAGTTTCTCGATATTCTCGAGTCGTACGTGACGCGGACCTACGCCGCGAAAGAAGCCGCCGTCAGCGCTTCGCCCTGACCTTCGCGCCGCCGGCTTTTTCGACGGCCTTCACGGTCCGCTCCAGTTCCGGCATGATGGGCGCGTCGAAGCCGAGTTCCTCGAGCCGGTCGTACACGGCACGATACCACCACACGGTGCCTGCCTTGCCTGCCTTGAAACGCGCCCAAATGCGATCGGGCTCGATCGTGCGGGCGATGTCCGCCAGCATCGAGGTCGCGTTATGGACCTTGTCGGCGGCGCACACCCACCGTGCCCGGACGTCTGCTTCCTTGAGCCGCCTGAGATAGTCCTCGCGGACCTCTTCGGGCGAGAACTCATCGCCCTCGTCGTTCTGCGACCGGTGCGTCACCGCAAGTACGGTGTCCAGCACCTCAGTGCCGAATTTCGATGCGATCCGCTGCTCCAGCATTTCGCGCGTATAGTCCTTGGTGACGCAATCCTCGATCACGTCGTGCAGGATGCCGGAGACGACGGTGACCTCGTCACACCCGTAGCGCGTCAGGATGATCGCGACGTTGGCCGGATGGGTGAGGTAGGGAAGACGAGTTCCCTTGCGGACTTGCTGGTCGTGATGCTTGGCGGCGAAGGCCAGCGCGTGGTTGATGCGGTCGGAGTAGCCGGCGGGTGTTGCCTTGGACGCCTTCGAGCGGGGCATGGTCGAGAAGCTACGCGGTGGGGCGAAATGCAAAAGGCGGACGCGAATGCGTCCGCCTTTTGTTCGTGCTCGAGAAGCGGACTATTGAACGGTGATCGTCCCCTTCATGTTGTTCGCCAGGTGCGGGGTGCAGTTGAACTCGTACTTGCCGGGCTTCACGCCGGCGAACGAGATCGTGTACGCGTCGTTGGCGGCCATGAGCATCTTGCCCATCATGTCGCCCATCGCTTCCGGCATGTTGGCCTGGAGCTGCGCCCTGGAGTCAGCGGGAACTGCCGTGAACGCCACGTTGTGTGGCACTGCGGAGATGACCGTGAACTTCACGGCGTCGCCAACTTTGATCGTCAGTTCGGCCGGCTCGAAGCGATAGCCTTTCTCGTCGCCCACCATCTTGACCTCGTGCGTCTTGCCAGTCGCTGCCATTGCGGCCACGCCGCCGACAGGAACCGCGGCCGCCGCCGCCGCCGCCGCCGCAGGCGCCGCTGCCTGGTTTGCATCCGCTGCCGGCTTCTCGCCGCCACCACACGCACTGAGCGTCGCGACTGCCGCGACCAATGCCAATCCGCTGAACCGCATTGCTGGAGCCTCCCCGTGAAGTGCTGAAAAAGTGCGTGAAACAGGTCGTCGTGTAATCTGGCGCGAAGTCGCGCACAGATTGTGAATTTATTCACAAATGCGTCGGCGTGCAACGCGTTGCGGTATTCTTTGTCGCATGCCGGCCACTCGCTCGCCGAATCCCGACGCGCTCATCGTATCGCTTGGCGAGACACGGGTCAGCCGCACCGTCGCGCTGGCGCCTTTCACGACGTTCAAGATCGGCGGTCCCGCCGATCTTCTCTATGACGCGCGCACCGCCGACGAACTGGCAAACGCGGTCGCGGCGGCGAGAACGAACAGCGTGCCGCACTTTGTGCTGGGTCTCGGTGCCAACATCCTGGTCGCGGATCGGGGCTTTCGCGGCCTGGTGGTCCGGAATTGCGCCGGCCGCCATCGGCTCGAGACCGATGGTCGACTCTGGACGGAAAGCGGCGCCGTGTTCCGGGATCTCATCCTCGAGAGTGTTCGCCGCGGCTGGTCCGGGCTGGAGCACTATGTGGGGATTCCCAGCACAGTTGGCGGCGCGATTTGGCAGAACCTCCACTTTGTGTCTCCGGCGCCGGAGCGCTCCCGAACGATGTTCCTGGCCGAAGTCTTCGAGTCGTGCGAAATCCTGAGCGAAGAGGGGGAGCGCCGGACCGTGGGCCCGGACTATGTGAAGTTCGGATATGACGACTCCGTCTTTCACCATCGGCGCGACGTGATTCTCGCGGCGACGTTCAAGTTGGCGCGCGGTGACACGTCCGCGATGCAGCGCGTGATGCAGGAGAATCTCAGTTGGCGCGGCGCGAAACACCCGTGGCTGGATTGGCATCCGAGCGCAGGATCGATTTTCAAGAAGATCGAGGGCGTCGGCGCCGGGCGGCTCGTGGATCAGTGCGGCCTCAAGGGCCACCGTATCGGCGACGCCCAGATCTCGCACATTCACGCGAACAT
>JBBTFS010000041.1:0-2123 GCA_038060705.1 Gemmatimonadota bacterium | reverse complement strand
TGGGAGCTTCAGAAGGCCTGGTTCGATAAGCAGCTTGTCGATCCACCTGCCCTCCGACATGGTCGCGTGCCCAAGACCGAGTTGTTCGAACCGCTTTGAAGTGCGATCCAGAATGGCCTCGATCCCGAAGCGCTGGATGAACCGCTGCAGTTCGCCCTCCGCGATGTCACGCTCCGTCAAGTCGACGAAATGCGTGCGTATGCGGCGCTCCGCGAAGAATCGCATCGCCTTTCGGGTGTCGGCGCTCTTCTTGAGCCCGAAGATCTGCACTTCCATCGCGGAATAGTCGGTGGTCGCCGGGGAAACGTCGGTGGTCGGCGAGTATAGATACCGGCCGGCGTGGTGGCTACCGGGTGGCCACGCGCAGACGCTGTGGGGAAAGTTCGTGCGACCCGGGATCAAGGCGCCATCGGAGTTCGAGGTCATCTCGCTCCCGGACGGCGATCAGCTCGAGCTGCACACGCATCAAGCGCCACCCGGCGCGCCTCGCGTGCTGCTGCTGCACGGCCTCGAAGGAACGGTCCGATCGCACTATGTGGGCGGGATCATGGCTGCGGCGGCGGCGATCGGTTGGGGCACAACGCTCATGGTTTTTCGGGGGTGCGGCTCGACCCCGAACACGGCGCGGCGATTCTATCACTCGGGCGAGACCACTGACATTGCGCACGTATATTCGCTGCTTCGCCAGCGACACCCGGCTTCGCCATGGTATGCGCTGGGCGTATCGTTGGGCGGCAACGTCTTGCTGAAATGGCTGGGAGAGGCCGGCGCGTCCGCATCGATCATTGCGGCGGCGGCTATCTCGGTACCGTTCGATCTCGAAGCGGGCGCGCGGAAGATCGGGACAGGCTTCGCCCGGATCTACGACCGGAATTTCCTCAGAACTCTGCGCGCCAAATCGCTGCGCAAGCTCGACGTGTATCCAGATTTGTGTGACCGCGCCGCGCTGCTGCGCGCCCGGTCCGTCTACGAGTTTGACGATGTCGTCACTGCGCGCGTGCACGGATTTGCCGACGCCCACGACTACTACCAGCGCTCCAGCTCCATGTCGTTTCTCGCGAACATTCGCGTGCCAACGCTTCTGCTCTCCGCCCGAAACGACCCGTTCCTTCCGCCAAGCGTGCTCGATCGCGCGCAACGCGTCGCCGCCGCAAATCCGGCGCTCGCCACGGAGTTCCACGCCGGAGGCGGCCATGTCGGCTTCGTCGCCGGTCGGTGGCCATGGCGGGCACGGTACTACGCCGAGGAACGGGCAATCGAATTCCTGCAAAGGGCAGGTGGTTGGCGCGCGCCGCGCGCATTACCCTGAAGTGACATGAAAACGATTGCCGTGCTTCTGTTCGGTACCGGAGTGCTCCTGGCGGTGCAGGTGATGTTCTTCGGGGTGAGACGCACGATTGCCGTCGACGCGTTCAGCACGCGTGCTTGGCCACTGACGTTCGCGGCGATACTCGCCTCGGCAGGCGCGGTGCTCTACGTGCAGTCGTGGCGCGAGGGCGGCGTGACCGGCACCGGGATCGCCGCGGTTGTCATCGTGAGCGGGCTCGCCGGGGCCGGCGCGTGGTGGACGGTGCGGCGCTCGGCCGCAGCGGCTGCTGCGACGCAGGACCCGGATGAGGATCCGCGGTATCAATTTCAGGGACACGTCGCCCGCATCGTCTCGACGATGCCTGAGCCGAAGAGCGGGGGCGGGGGCGGCGGCGGCGGCGGCCGCATCGCATTCGTGATTGACGGCCGAACGCTCGAACTCGAGGCCAGGTGGCTGCCCGGCACCACCGTTGCACCGGACGCGGGGTCAATCAACAGCGAGGTAGTGATCGAGCGCGTCGACGGCAAGCTCGCGCTCGTGGAACCTTGGGCGCTCGTGGAAAGCCGGCTTTGATATGACTGGGCTGTTGTCAAGAGGTGGCTTCATTCGGTTGGTCAGAAGTGATCGGGGTACGACGTGGGCCCGAGGCAGCATCGACGGTTGATCCTGCTGATATGCGCCGATTACCGACTTGCGTCGGCAGCGCGGCAAGAAGCGGATTCGTCGGGAGCTGGCTCATTCTAGGCTCGGGGATCCTGCATCATCTGGTGAGGCTGCAGGCCGCATAACGCCGGCGAGAGTGCTCGCACATCGA
>JBBTFS010000040.1:29521-55612 GCA_038060705.1 Gemmatimonadota bacterium | reverse complement strand
CTTAGGTCGTCGAGCCTCGAACGTGGCGGCCCCCGTCCACGACAATCGTCTCACCCGTAACAAATTCCGCGTCCAGCAGATACAGCATCGCGTCCACGACGTCCGCCGGGGTCCCCGTGCGCGCCAGCGGCGTGCCTTCGGTGAAGTCGCTCTCTTCCTTCGCCGACATCGCGTCCGGCATGAGCACCGCGCCCGGAGCGATACCGTTCACACGCACATCGGGCGCGAGGATGTGCGCCAGGTTGCGCGTCATTTGCACGACGCCGGCTTTGGTGATGCCGTGCGGGATGTAGCCCGGCCACGTTTCGAATGCGGCGAGGTCCGCGATGTTGACGATCGCGCCGCGCGCCGTTTTCAGGTGCGGTGCCGCCGCTTGGGACAGGAGAAACGGAGCGCGGAGGTTCAGCGCGAACATGCGATCCCACTCCACAGCGCTGACCTCGCCAAATGGCGTGCGCACCATGATCGCCGCGGAGTTGATCAGTACATCCAGTCGGCCGAACGCCGCAACGACATCACGGACCAACGCGGCTGGCGCTTCCGCCAGCGCAAGGTCGGCGCCGAAGGCCCGCGCGCTGCCGCCGGCCGCAACGAGAGCGCCCACCACGTCCCTCGCTCCCGCCGCACTCTCGTGGTGGTGAACGGCCAGGGTTGCGCCGCGCCCACCCAATGCCATCGCGAGCGCGCGGCCGACGCGGCGGCCACCACCGGTTACGAGCGCCACCTTGTCGCGGAGTTGCATCGTCGGGCTCACGCCACGCGTCGCGAACCATTCGTCGCAACGCGTGCCTCCTGGTCCTCGAGCCACTGGGCCGGCACGCGCATCATGCCGAGCGTGCGCGTGCCTTCGCTCGCCCCGTGCCAGTCGGAGCCGCCGCTGCGAACCAACTCGAACTCGGCCACCAGAGCGTCCAGCCGCTGCGCGTGCTCCCATGAGTGGCTCGGGTGCAGGACCTCGATACCGTCGAGTCCGTCGCGCACCAGCGCGGCCACGCGCTCACGGGTCAGCTGGCCCCCGGGATGCGCGAGGATGGCGAGCCCCCCGGCGCGATGGATCAGCTCGATCGCCTCCGCCATCGCCAATCGATCCTTGCCAACAAACGCGGGACGCCCGTTGCCGATGAGCTTTTCGAATGCCTCGCGCGCGTCGGTCACCCAGCCGCCGGCGATGAGTGCCCGCGCCACATGCGGGCGTCCCACGGCGCCACCGGCGGATTCTCCCAGCACCGCGGTCATCGTCACCGGGAAGCCGAGTTCGTTGAGACGCTGCACCATGCGTTCCGCGCGATTGAGGCGCATGTCGCGCAACGCCACGAGGCGTTCCTCGAGTCCCCCGCGCTCGGCGATGTGCAGACCCAGGATGTGCGTCTCCTGGTCCGATTCGACCGCACTGAGTTCAACACCCGCGACCACGCGCACACCGAGGCCGGCGGCGGCCGCCTGCGCCTCTTCGAGGCCCGCCAGTGTATCGTGGTCCGTCAGGGCAATCGCGGCCAACCCCGCCGCCTTCGCGGCATGCACCACTTCGCGCGGCGGCCGAGACCCGTCCGACGCCGTCGAGTGCGCATGCAGGTCGACGAATGGATGGAGTCCACCGCCATTCATCGCACTCGAGGCATCACTCACGAACGGTAGTCAGCCTCCGGGGAGGTCTCGCCCGGCTGC
The DNA here is from genome assembly GCA_038060705.1 of Gemmatimonadota bacterium. Taxonomy (GTDB): domain Bacteria; phylum Gemmatimonadota; class Gemmatimonadetes; order Gemmatimonadales; family Gemmatimonadaceae; genus DASPMP01. The sequence goes on along the minus strand of JBBTFS010000040.1, from coordinate 53,947 downwards.
GAGGCCGCGAACAAGCGCGCCAACTCGGCGTCGGACAACTCCGCCAACGACCGCTCGCGCGACCGCGTGCTCACGGGCGAGTAGCGGGTGACGCGCACCGCGCGATTGCCGGCGGCGTTGGAGACGAAAACGAGCGCGAATTCGTCGCGGTCGTACTGTGTAACGCGGCCGGAGGGATAGACGCTCCAGGCTCGTCCGTCGATGGTCAGGGTGCGCGAAGGCATGTGATCAGGTCAGGTCGACTTCAAGGTACAAGCGCGACGGCGGCTGGCTCGTTGCGCCATGCGCACGAACCAACGTTTCCTTGTCCGCCGCTTCGAAGAACTCCACGTAACCATCGGACAGTTGGTCTTCCTCGTACACCCAATAGCGACAGCCCGCGCCCGTGTAATGCGCACGCGCCGCGCGGGCGCGCGTCCGGAATGCCTCGCGCTCACTTGCGGGTACAACCGTGTGGCGCATGGACAGCGCACGCATCGCGCTATTTCTCCGAATCCGGATAGGTCTCGAGGCCCTTCTTGATCGTCGCCATGAACTTGTCGGCGTCCGAGCCGTCGACGATGCGATGGTCGAACGACAACGAGAAATACGCACAGGTGCGGATGGCGATCACGTCTTCTCCATCGGCTCCCGTGAGCACCTTCGGACGCTTTTCAATTGCGCCGAGACACAGGATGGCCGACGTGCCGGCAGGAATGATGGGGGTGCCTGTCAGCGAACCAAAGACGCCGGGGTTCGTGATGCTGAACGTGGCGCCCTGCACTTCCTCGGGCTTGAGGCGCTTGGTGCGCGCCCGATCCGCCAGATCGTTGACCGACTTCGTAATGCCCGACAGCGACAGGTCGTCTGCCCGCCGGACGACCGGCACGATCAGGCCCCAATCGAGCGCCACCGCGATGCCGATGTTGTACTGCTTGCGGTAGACGATCTGCGCGCCGTTGTGCGCGGCGTTGAGCACTGGATGCTGCTTGAGCGCGTCCGTGACGACGCGAATGATGAACGGCAGGTACGTGAGCTTGTGGCCAGACTGCTTTTCGAATTCGGCGCGCAGCCTTTGGCGCAGTCGCGCCACCCGCGTCAGGTCGATTTCAAAGAAAGTCGTGACATGTGCCGCATGACGGCGCGCCACTACCATATGGTCGCTCGTGAGCAGGCGGATCTTGGACATCGGCTCGACGACGTCCCCCGGCCACACGTCGATCTGCGGAGCGTGCCGGTCGGCGGCGCCCGGGCCGTGCATCGCCATCGGAGCGCGCGTGGCGCCGCCGGACGCCAGGAAGCCCTCGAAGTCCTTCCGCGTGACTCGTCCTGCGAGGCCCGTGCCCTGGAGCGAACGCAGCTCGATTCCGTATTCGGCCGCCATCTTCCGCACCAACGGCGATGACTTGGAACGCAGGCGGTCTTCCAGCGAATTGCCGTTCCCGGCGTGCGCACTCGGCTCCCGGCCCTCGGCTTTCGGCTCAGCCGCTGCTGCGGTCAGCGGCACTGGAGGCACGATGGCGGCGCCGACGACGGCCGGCGCAGGTGCAGTCGCGACGGCTGCAATCACGGCGCCCACCTCGGTTTCGAGGCGCGCGACGACCGTGGAAACCGGAACAGTCTGTCCCTCGTGCACCAGGATCTCGGCCAGCGTGCCAGCGCTCGACGCCGGAATCTCGGCGTCGACCTTGTCGGTAGAGATCTCGAAGATCGGCTCGTCGCGCTTCACGACGTCGCCGACCTTCTTGAGCCACTTGGAGAGCGTGCCCTCCGCGATGGACTCGCCCATCTGCGGCATCACCACATCAACGCGCGCCACGACTCCTCCTTAGCTGGTTCCGGCGACCGCCTTTCGGCGACCGACCCGCAATCTCCACACGGACAGCAACGGCAACCCAATCAGCCCGATCAGCGCACCAGGGTACAAGAATTCGAAGGTGTGACATGCCGGCAACCCTTTGGGCGCCGTACAGTTCTGCATTGCTCCCACGATCTTCGCGACGAGCACCGCGATCATTCCGCCGCCGAAGAAACCGATGGGAGCCGTCAGGCAACCAACTCCAATATACGACCACGCATTGCCCTTCGCGGCGGCGCCACTGACGTCCGATGTCGGACGTCCGACGTCCGGTGTCATCAGTAGGCGGCTTCCAGCTGGTGCCGGGGTTGTTCGACGCGATGGAGCGTCACGAAGAAGCGTTTCACGTTCCGATCCAGCCGGCTTTCACCCATCTGGTCGGTCTGGGCCTCAACGAACGTGTAGTGACCGCCTTCCGCCTTCACGCTCAGCTTGAGGGTACCGAGCGGGCCGGTGAACGTCCGCGTCCTGGCCGCGGTCGCGGAAGCCGTCAGGCCGATGGTGGGAAAGAACGCGTCCGCACGTTCGAGTGCGTCGTGCGGCGAAAGATGTGACCGATAGAAGTGTCTCATGTCAGGGACGCGTTGCCTCTCCTCGTTCATTGTAGACGTCCTGCATCCACTCCACTTTTTCCAGCGGGTGCAGCGAATCGCGCCGGAACCGGATCGCCACCGCCCAAAGGCCGCTCGTAACGTAGTTGAGCTTGCCGTAGTACGTGCCGAGTTCTGCCCCCTTGGCAAACCCATCCCACGTATTGGCGTGCTCGGCATTGCTGGCATACACCTGGCCCTCGCCGGTTTCGATCGGCTGGCGGCTCTCCCGGTCGTGGATGACGACCTTGTAGAGCACAGCCTCGCGCGCGCGCGGGGGTGACGGGTTGGCCACGATGGTGAAGTTGTAGGTCTTGCTGTAGAGCCGCAGTTGGTGAGGCCGACGCTCGCGCGGACCGCACGCCGCCGTTACGAGCAACACCGCCAGAATCCAGACGCGCATCAGCCCGACTCCCCGAAAGGCGAACTCCCTTCCGCGCTAGCCCAGCTCGAAGTGGGTGACTGGTGCCTCACCCATCACGTGCCGGAGCGTGTTCTTCAGCTTGGTCTGCTGAATGAAAAGATCGTGCTCCGGCTGAAGTCCGGCAGCGGCCATCGGCGATTTGTAATAGAAGCTTAACCATTCCTGGATGCCCTTCATTCCGGCCCGGGCGGCGAAGTCGCTGAAGAGGGCGAGGTCCAGTACGATGGGGGCCGCCAGGATGGAGTCGCGGCACAGGAAGTTCACCTTGATCTGCATCGGGTAGCCCATCCACCCGAAGATATCGATGTTGTCCCAGCCTTCCTTGTTGTCTCCGCGCGGCGGGTAGTAGTTGATGCGTACCACGTGCACGAAATCCTTGTACAGCTCAGGATACGTTTCCGGCTGCAGGATGGTGTGCAACACACTCAGCTTGGAGGCCTCCTTCGTCCTGAACGACGCCGGGTCGTCGAGCACCTCACCGTCGCGGTTGCCCAGAATGTTCGTCGAGTACCAGCCCTCGAGTCCGAGCATGCGCGCCTTCAGACCCGGCGCAACGACGGTCTTCATCCACGTCTGGCCCGTCTTGAAGTCCTTGCCGGAAATCGGCACGCCCCGGTCGAGGGCCAGCTGCTGCAGGGCGGGCGCGTCCACCGCGAGATTCGGCGCGCCATTGCAGAACGGGACGCCTTCCATGATGGCCGCCCAGGCGTACAGCATCGCCGGAGAAATCGCGTCGTCGTTGCGCGCCATCGCGGCCTCGAACGCCTTTATTGACGCATGCGCCGGACCCGGCTGGATGAACACCTCGGTGGACGCACACCACACGACCACGAGCCGGTCACACTTGTTCTTCTTCTTGAAATCGCGCATGTCCTGGCGCAACTGCTCCGCCAGATCGCGCTTCGTTTTCCCTTGCTTGACGTTGCGGCCCTTGATGCGCGTCACATACCGGTTGTCGAACACCGCCGGCATTGGCTTGATGGACTTGAGAAACGAAGCAATCGGCGTCAAATCACGCTCTTCGAGCACACCCGCCTTTTTCGCCGCCGTGTACGCGTCGTCGGGTATCGGATCCCACGCGCCGAAGACGAGATCCTTGAGTTCCGTGAGTGGCACGAGATCGCGAATCAGCGGGGCGCGTTTGTCAGAACGCTTGCCAAGCCGAATGGTCGCCATCTGCGTGAGCGACCCGATGGGCTTGCTGTGGCCACGCCGAATGCTCTCGACTCCGGCGATGAACGTCGTGGCAACGGCGCCCAATCCGGGTGTCAGGACCCCAAGGCGACCCTTGGCAGGCGCGATGGGCGTCTTGCGCGAGCGCCGGTTCCGGGCGGGCACGGCGGCTTAGTCTCCCCGGAGCGCCGGGCGGGCCGTGGTATCGCGCCGCGACGGGCGATCCCACGGTTTGCGGGGAACCGGCTCCGGCTCGGGCTCGGCCGCATAGGTCCCCTTCGTGCGTCCGTACACGTAGACCATTCGCTGGATCACCGTGATCCACGCGGTCACCGTGAGAACCCAAAGGATCACAGCCAGCACCCAGCCCTCGATTGCCAGCCCGAAGAGGGCTTGTGGCGCCGAGAGGAGGACGACACGCTCCGGGCGCTGGAGCATCCCGACTTTGGCATCCAGCCCGAGCGATTCCGCGCGAGCCCGGGTGTACGACGTCAAGAACGCACCGATGATGCCGGCCAGGCACACCACGACCATCGTCACGCTCTTGTGCTCGGCGCTGATGGCGTAGAAGACCGCCAGGCCACCGAGGACCGCACCGTCCGCCACGCGATCGAGCGTGGAGTCGAGAAATGCGCCAAAGACCGTTGCCGAATTCGTCTTCCTTGCGACCATGCCGTCGAGCACATCCGTCAGCGCCGTGACCGACAGGAGCCAACCGCCGATGGAGATATGGCCGGCTCCGTACAGGACGCCCCCGGCGACCATGAATGCGGTTCCCGCGACCGTAATGGAATTCGGGTGGACACGGCGCCGCACCAGGAACGCCGCCACCGGCTCCATGAGCCGCAGATATCCGTTTCTCAGCCAGTCCGGCAGGATCTTCATACGAGTCTCCGCGCCGGGAGGAACGTTCGCCACCGCGCGGGATTTGAGGGTCAGGGACGGTAGAAGATAGCCCGTCCCCGGGGAATCAACGACGTGGAACTGCCGACCGTTGGATTCGCGCCACCCCTTGAGGCTATTATCTCCGCATGACGACGCCCCTCGCCCGCCGAGTCGCGTGACGCCCCGTGCGTTCACGGTCGCGGGGATTCTGGCCACCGTCGCACTGACGGGCTGCGCGCCGACGTTTCGGGCATCCGCCGGTCCGGAGGCGCCCCGTAACGCTCTCGCTCGGGAGGTGCGGGACTCGCTGAAGCGCGTCCTCAAAGCGGCACGGAAAGATCGAGCCTTTCCGGGTGCCTACGTCGTGGTCGGCGATTCGCGCGGCGTCCTCGCTGAGGGCAGCATCGGCCGGATCGACTGGCGATGGCGCGCCCCAAAGCCGACGGATCACACGCTTTGGGATCTGGCCTCCCTGACCAAGGTGATCGGCACGACTACCGCGCTGGCACAACTCGTCGAGCGCGGAGCCGTGGATGTCGATGCGCCCGTGCAGAGGTACCTGCCGGACTGGACCGGTCCGGGTCAGGACTCCGTCACGGTGCGTCACCTGCTCACGCATCGCAGCGGCTTACCGTCGTTCCGGCCGTATGACACGCTGACGCACAATCCCGATTCGCTGGCGGAGATGCTCTATCGCACGCCATTGATGCGCGCGCCGGCCGAGCGGATGGTGTACTCGGACATCGGCGCGTTCTTGATGGGCCGCATCGTCGAGCACGTGTCAGGGCTTCGGCTGGATCAGTTCCTCGCGGCGAATGTCTTCGCGCCACTCGCGATGTACGAGACGATGTTCCGGCCCGCGGCCTTCCTGAACCCGCGGATCGCCCCCACCGAGGTGGACACGCTGCGCGGGGGTCAGGTGCGCGGCGTCGTACACGACGAGCGCGCGTACTATCTGGGCGGCGTGGCCGCGCATGCCGGCCTGTTCAGCAGCGCCTTCGATCTCGAGCGCTTCGCAACCATGATGCTCCGCAGCGGCGCCCTGGATTCGGCACGCGTGCTGCAACCGGAAACCATCATCCGCTTCACAACGCACGCGGATTCGACGCTCAACAATCGCGCGCTGGGCTGGCAGAAGCCCGACCGCACGGACATGCGCGACAAAACGCCCTCGGCGGCATGGGCGGGTCAGTTCATGTCGAGCAGCGCCTTCGGCCACACGGGATTCACGGGAACGTCCATCGCCATCGACCCCACGCTCGACTTGTACATCATCCTGTTGTCCAATCGAGTGAACCCCACGCGCGCCAACACCAAGATCGGCGGCGTGCGAAGCCGGCTCGCCGACGCCGTCGTTACCGCTGTGCGCCGGCAACGCGGCATGACCATCCACGCGGATCTCCCATGACCATCTCGCCGCTGGACTGGGCCATCGTCGCCGCCTACTTCCTGCTGTCCGCTGGTATCGGATTCGCGTTCACCAAGCGCGGCGGCGAGAGCCTGAACGAGTATTTCCTGTCGGGGCGACGGGTGCCGTGGTGGTTGGCGGCGGGCTCCATGGTGGCGACCACCTTCGCCGCCGACACACCGCTCGTCGTCACGGGTCTGGTGGCGACGAAAGGCGTGGCGGGTAACTGGCTCTGGTGGTGTCTCGCCATGAGCGGAATGCTCACGGTGTTCTTCTTCGCGCGATTGTGGCGCCGCGCGCACGTGATGACCGACATCGAATTCGCCGAGATCCGGTACAGCGGCAAGCCGGCGACGTTCCTCCGCGGATTCCGCGCGATCTACCTCGGAATCTTCGTCAACCTGATCATCCTCGGCTGGGTCACCAAGGCGATGATCAAGATTCTCACGATTTCGCTGGGCATCAATCCGTATTTCGCGGTCGGCATCTGTTTCGTCATCACCGTCGCGTACTCGGTCGCGGCCGGCATGTGGGCAGTATTGTGGACCGATCTCGTCCAATTCGTCATCAAGATGACGGCCGTGATCGTGCTCGCCGTTTTCTCGGTCAGGGCCGTCGGCGGCATGGACGCACTCAAGACGAAGGTCTCGGCGCACTTCGGCACGGACGCCGTGCTGTCGATACTTCCGGTGGACACAAGCAGCGGCAGCGTGACGGGATATGCGTGGATGCCGCTGCTGGCGCTGAGTGTCTTCTTGTTCGTGCAATGGTGGGCGGCGTGGTATCCCGGCGCTGAGCCCGGCGGCGGCGGCTATGTGGCACAGCGCATCTTCTCCGCGAAATCGGAGCGCGACGGTGTGTTGGCGACCCTGGCGTTCCAGGTCGCCCACTACGCGCTTCGCCCGTGGCCGTGGATCATCACGGGGCTGGCGACGGTGGTGCTGTATCCCAACGGCATCGGCCCGACCGGTGACAAGGAAGGCGCCTATGTCCAGGCGTTCGTGGACCTGCTCCCCACTCCGTGGCGCGGGTTCATGATGGCCGGCTTTGCGGCAGCGTACATGTCCACGGTCGCCACGCAGCTCAATTGGGGCGCGTCGTATCTGGTGAACGACGTGTATCGACGCTTCATCCGGAAAGACGCCAGTGAGAAGCATTTCGTCGCCGTGTCGCGCACGGCCACAGTCGTGCTCTTCCTGATGTCGATCCTGGTGACGGCGCAGCTCAACTCGGTGGAACAGGCGTGGAAGTTTCTCATTGGCCTGGGCGCCGGCACCGGCCTGGTCTACATGCTGCGATGGTACTGGTGGCGCATCAACGCGTGGAGCGAAATCTCCGCGATGGTGGCGTCATTCGTGGTGTTCACCATTTGCGGCGGCGCGCTGGGCACCGTGTTGCACAACATCGGCCTGGTGTCGTCGGCCGATGCCTTCACGCCCGCGTTCATCCGCAACGCCGGTGGTAACGCGGACGCCCTCGTTCTCCTCGTGACCGTCGCGGCGACCACCGTCGTCTGGGTGGCAGCGACCTTTCTGACGCAGCCGGAGCCGGCCCACGTGCTGGAGGCCTTCTACAAGCGCGTGAGACCCGGAGGCCCCGGCTGGCGCACGATTTCCGACAAGCTCGGCTACCCCGGAGAGCCAATCGCCGGTGGCCGCCTGGCCTGGCTCAACTGGTTTGCGGGCGTCGTGGCTGTGTACGCCACGCTGTTCGGCATCGGCAAGATCATCTTCGGGGAGTGGACGCTGGGCCTGGGGTTGCTGGCGTTGGCCGGCGCGTCCTTCGTCTGGATCGCGCGGGCACTCAAGACGCAGGACCGCGTGGACGAGGCAATGCTTGAGAACGCCACGGGATGACTATAGGTTGCTGGGGTCGGCCGCGGTAAAGCCGTTGCCGCGTAACGAATTGAGCTCCGCGACATGAGTGCTTTTGGCGCGCTCGCTCACCTTACGGTTGGGAGGAAGTGAATGAGCACAACACAGCAGCCTGACGTCATGGTAGTGGTGACTCCGAATGCCAGCGTCGAGGTCCGGAAGTTCATGGACGCCGAAAAGGTGAGTCCAGCCGTCGGCGGCCTGCGCGTCAGCGTGCAGCCCGGCGGATGCAGCGGGTTCAAGTACGGTCTTCTGATCGAAGATGCGCCCGCTGAGGACGACTTGGTGCTGGAGCAGGGCGACTGGAAGGTGTTCGTCGACCCCTTCTCCGCGCAGTACATCAACGGAGTAACGATCGACTACGTCTCGTCGATGCAGGGTTCTGGGTTCACGTTCAAGAACCCGAACGCGACGGGCGGTTGCGGCTGCGGCAGCTCCTTCAGCGCCTAGCACCGCATGCACTCTGGCGCCGTCGGCGCCGGTGATCGAGGCCCGCGAGCGATTCGTCGCTCGCGGGTTTTTTCATGAGTGGCAGGCTGTCGGTTCTCGACATCGCAGTGATCGCGACGTACCTCGCCGGCACCACCGCCCTTGGGTTGTGGGTTGGGCGACGCCAACGCGACGCCAAGGACTATTTCGTCGCCGGCCGCGACATCCCCTGGTGGGCCGTGATGTTCTCGGTCGTCGCCAGTGAAACGAGCGCGCTCACGTTCATCAGCATTCCGGGCTTGGCCTACACCACCGACCTCGGCTTTCTCCAGATTGCCGCCGGCTACGTGCTGGGACGAATCGTCGTCGCGTACACCCTGCTGCCCCGCTACTACGACGGTGGGCTCGTCACGGCGTACGCGCTGCTCGAGACGCGCTTTGGACTGGCCACGCGTCGGCTGGCATCCATCGTGTTCATGGTCACGCGCGGGCTGGCGGATTCCGTGCGCGTATTCGCCACGGCGATCCCGATCGCGTTGATCCTCAACGGTGTGGTGCCCAAGCCACTCGTGATGCCGCTGGCGGTGCTGATCCTCGGTACGTTGACCATCGTGTACACCTACCGGGGCGGCATGCGAGCGGTGGTGTGGACGGAAATCCTGCAGGCGGCGGTCTACATCGTGGGTGGCATTTCCGCGATCGTGCTGCTCGGACGCGCCTCGCCAAACGGCTGGGGCGCCATCGTCGACAGCGCATTGGCCGCCGGGAAGTTGAACTTCATCGACTGGCATCTGGGCTTTGACCGGGCGCACACCGTTTTCGCCGGCCTGATTGGCGGCGCGTTCCTGGCGATGGCCTCTCACGGAGCGGACCAGCTCATCGTGCAGCGGCTGCTGTCGTCACGGAGCCTGCGGGACGCCCGCGTCGCAGTGATCGGGAGCGGCGTGGTGGTCTTCCTGCAGTTCACGCTATTCCTGTTCGTCGGCATCGGCTTGTGGTCGTTGTATCAAGGCCGAGTGTTCACGACGCCGGATTCGGTGTTCCCCACGTTCATCATCGAACAGATGCCCCACGGCCTGATCGGCTTGCTGCTCGCAGCCATCCTGGCGGCGACGATGAGCACGCATTCCGGTGCGATCAACTCCCTGGCGGCCGCGGCGACCCACGACCTCTACCTGCCGCTCACCGGTCGCAGTGCCGATGACCCGCGCACGTTGCGCGTTGGAAAGTGGTTCGCGCTCGGCTGGGGCATCGTCCTGACCGGCGGCGCGCTGCTCTTCCCCGAGAACACGCGGACGCCGGTGGTCGTGGTGGCGTTGTCCATCGCGTCGTTCACGTATGGCGGGTTGCTGGGCGGTTTCTTCCTGGGAATATTCTGGAAGCGGGCCAGGCAGCGCGATGCGATCCTCGGCATGTCCATCGGCATCGCCACGATGGGCCTCGTGGTATTCGCGCGTCAATTGCAGGCGTGGATCCCCGCGCTCGGCCCGCTCGCCTCGATCGCGTGGCCGTGGTACGTGCTCATCGGCACCAGCATTACGGTACTGTCCGGAATGTCTTCGTCTCTCCTCGTACCGGCGGTGTCCACAAACCCGCCGTCCCCTCCAAGGCGCTGAGTTCCCATGCATTCGATCGTCATCGGCGTTGACGGTGGTGGCACCAAGACCCGAGCGCTCCTCGCCAATGAGCGCGGAGAACGGATTGCGGAAACGACAGGCGGCGGCAGCGCCGTGCATCCGATGGACATCGAGCGGAGCGCCGCGGTCATCGCCGGCGTTGTACGCGACGTGCTGCAGCAGGGGAAGAAGACGAGTGATCACGTGAAGGTGCTGTGTGTCGGCGTCGCAGGCGTTGGCCGCGAGCCGGAGCGCTCCAGGCTGCACGACGCCCTCACCCGCGAGCAGCTCGCCGACGATGTGCTGGTTGAGCCGGATTTTGCCGTTGCGCTCGACGACGCGTTCGGCGACGGCAGCGGTGTCCTTCTCGTGGCCGGCACGGGCTCGTCCGCGTTCGGGCGAGGACCCACGGGAGCAACGGCGCGGGCCGGCGGCTGGGGGCCGGTGATCGGCGATGAGGGCGGCGGCGCCTGGATCGGCCGTCGGGCATTGTCGGTGGTGGCAGCGGCGGCGGACGCGCGGGAGCCTGAAACCGCGCTCACCGGCGCCGTGCTCACGGCACTGGAGCTGTCGGACGCGCCTGAGCTGGTCGCGTGGGCGGCGTCGGCCACACCAGCCATGCTGGCAACGCTGGCTCCGGTGGTTCTCACGGTCGCGGCCGGGGGCGATCAGCGCGCCAATTCGATCGTGAGCCTGGCCGTGGAGGAACTATCCCTGCACGTGCGTGCGCTGGCCCGCCGGCTGTTCAGCGACGAACGCGCATCCGTCCCCGTGGCGCTTTCCGGCGGCCTCCTGAACGTCGGGAGTCCCCTTCGAAAACGGCTGGAACACCGGCTCAAAAGCGCGGTGCCCGGCGCACATGTGCACACCGGAGAGATCGACGCGGCGCGCGGTGCGGTGCGCGCGGCTCTCAGGCACCTGGCCGCCACGAACGCCTGACGCTGTCTGTCGTCCTGAGGAGCGGAGCGACGAAGGATCTTTGTTGAATACGCGAGATCCTGCGCTTCGCTCAGGATGACATGACTTCCGCCGGCGGGTTGAACTCCCCTTCCCACCGCGCCATGACGACGGTGGCCAGGCAATTGCCCACGAGGTTGATCGACGTGCGCGCCATGTCCATCAACGCGTCCACACCCAGAATCACGGCGACACCTTCGAGTGGCAGGCCAAATTGCGTCAGCGCGCCCGAAAGAATCACGAGCGACGCGCGCGGCACGGCGGCCACGCCCTTCGACGTCAGCATGAGCGTCAGCATCATCAGCAGTTGCGTGCTGAGCGGCATGTCGATGCCGGCGGCCTGCGCCACGAACACCGATGCCAACGCGAGATACAGCGTGCTGCCGTCCAGGTTGAACGAGTAGCCGGTCGGCAACACGAACGACACGATGCGGCGCGGCACACCAAAGGCCTCCATGCGCTGCATGGCCATCGGGAACGCCGCCTCACTGGATGCCGTCGTGAACGCGATGAGCCAGGGCTCGCGCACGGTCTTGATGAACGCCTTGATGGGGACGCGGAACAGGAGCATGGTGGGGATCAGCACCACCAGCACGAACACGATGAGTGCGCCGTACAGCGTCGCAACCAGTATCCCCAGCTTGCCGAGGATGCTCAGCCCACCGTTCGCAACCGTGACCGCGATCGCCGCGCCGATACCGAACGGCGCGAACGCCATCACCAGGCCCACGAACCTGAACATCACGTCGGACAGCGATTCGCAGAAGCTCAGCATGAACTTCTTGCCGTCCGTCTTCACCTGTGACAATGCCACGCCGAACAGGATCGCGAAAAACACCACCTGAAGGACTTCGTTCTTCGACGCGGCGTCGAAGAAGCTGGTGGGCACGGTGTGCTCCACCACGCCCGAGAACGTCATCTTCGTCGCCGCATAAGCCCGAGCCGCTTCGGTGGGTGCGCCACCGAGGTTGATGCCCTGCCCCGGCTTCACGAGGTTCACCGCGAAGAGTCCCACGACCAGCGCCAGGGTGGTTACGACTTCGAAATACACGATGGATCGGAACGCCAGGCGCCCGACCTTCTTCATGTCGTCGCCGTGCCCCGCGAGACCCACCACGAGCGTGGCGAAGAGCAGCGGCACGATCAGCGACTTGATCATCCGCAGAAAGACGTTCGACAACAGCGCCAGATCGGATGCCGCCCAACCGCCGTGCAATTCACGCTCGGCCGTTGGAAACAGGAAGCCGAGGGCAACGCCCACGACCATCGAAATGACGATCCACTGCGAGAGCGAAATCCGGCGCAGCATGCTCATGTCGGGGAGCGCAGTTTGGAGTGTTTCCAGCCGTAGGCGAAGTACAGCACCAAGCCGACGGCAGACCAGACGGCAAATCGCATCCACGTGCGACCCGGCAGGCCGTACATGACGAACATGCACGCGGCCGCGCCGCCAATTGACACGAGCCAGATGGCCGGCGCCCTGAACGGCCGCGGCCGGTCACGATCCGTGTAGCGGAGCGCCAGGACACCGATCGAAACGATGGCGAACGCCGCCAGCGTGCCGATGCTCGTGAGATCGTAGATCTCGTTCTCGTCCAAAAACAGGCTGCCGGCGGCGACCAACACACCGGTCCAGAACGTGGTGATGTGCGGCGTTCGGTATTTCGGATGGATCTTGGCGGCCCACTTGGGGAGCAGCCCGTCCCGTGCCATTGCCATGAAGATGCGCGGCTGCCCGTACTGGAACACGAGCAGGACCGCCGTCAGCGAGACGACCGCGCCGAGCGCCACAAACCAGCTCGCAATCGGCAATCCGGCGATGTCGAGGGCGCGGGCCAGTGGATCGGCGCCCTTGAGCTGCATGTACGGCACCAAGCCGGTCGCCACGGCGCCGACCACGATGTAGATCACCGTACAGATCGCCAGACCGTAGAGAATGCCTTTGGGAACGTTGCGCTGGGGATCCTTCGTTTCTTCCGCCGCGGTACTGATGGCGTCGAAACCGATGTACGCAAAGAAGAGAACGCCTGCGCCTTGATGGATGCCGCGCCACCCGTTCGGTGCAAACGGTGTGTAGTTGGCGGTGTCGATGTTGATCGCGCCGATGACAATGAAGAACCCGAGCACCACCAACTTGAAGATCACCATCCACTTGTTGGCCTGCGCGCTTTCCCGGACCCCGATGTACAGGACCCAGGTCACCGCCATCACGATCAGGAACGCCGGGATGTTGAGCAACATCGGCACGCCGGCGATGTGAGGTGCGGACTGCAACAAGCCGTGAACGTTCGGGTCGCTGCTCAGGAGCGCCGTGCGGTACCCGTGCGTGAGCCAGTCGGGCAGCGCAATACCGAACCCGGACAACAATGAGTTGAAGTACCCGCTCCACGCGATCGCCACCGCGATGTTTCCCACCGCGTATTCCAGCAGCAGGTTCCATCCGACGACCCACGCCACGATCTCACCGAGGGTGGCGTACGTATACGTGTACGCGCTGCCCGCCTGCGGGATCATCGACGAGAGCTCGGCGTACGCCAGCGCGCAGAGGCCGCAGACCAGCGCCACCAGCGCGAAAGACAGGATCAACGCCGGGCCTGCGCCCGAGCGAATGATGGTCCCGTCGGGCAGAATCTCGCCGGCCGCCGCCGTTCCGATGGACGAAAAAATACCGGCGCCGATGACGGCGCCGATGGACAACAACACGAGATCGCTGACCCCAAGCTCGCGCTTGAGGCCAGCCTCGTCACCGGATCCCTTGAGGAGCTCGGCGATCGGTTTTCTCGCGAACAAACTGCGAAGCACTACGACGTCCTCACACCGGACTCAATTCGCATGGCGTAGAACGACCGCCACACGAACACCAGCATCGCGACGAAGAACGCCGCTGAGAGCATGTGCGTGAACCCGCTGCCGCGCTGTGCCGTGAGCGACACGGCCAACTCGACGGCCAGAAGGCCGAACAGTGTCGTGAACTTGATGATCGGGTTCATGGCCACGGACGACGTATCCTTGAACGGATCGCCAACAGTGTCTCCGACGACCGTGGCGGCGTGGAGGTCCGTGCCTTTCTGCTTCAGCTCCACTTCCACGATCTTCTTGGCGTTGTCCCACGCGCCACCCGCGTTGGCCATGAAGATCGCCTGGAACAACCCGAAGAGCGCGATCGAGACCAGGTACCCGATGAAGAAGAACGGCTCGGCGAACGCAAACGCCAGCGTCGCGAAGAAGACAACGAGGAAGATGTTGAACATTCCCTTCTGCGCGTATTTCGTGCAGATCTCCACCACCTTCTTGGAGTCTTCCACCGATGCTTTCGTGGCGCCTTCCAACTTGATGTTCGCCTTGATGAACTCCACCGCGCGGTAGGCGCCGGTGGTCACGGCCTGGATGGACGCTCCCGTGAACCAGTAGATCACCGCGCCGCCCGTGATGAGACCGAGCAGGAACGGCGGGTGCAGCAGCGACAGATTGGTGACCAGTTCGGGCTTGAGACCCTCCGTGAGCGCCACGATGATCGCGAAGATCATGGTCGTCGCGCCGACGACCGCCGTGCCGATGAGCACCGGCTTGGCAGTCGCTTTGAAGGTGTTGCCAGCGCCGTCGTTCTCCTCGAGCAGGTGCTTGGCATGCTCGAAGTTCACGTCGAAACCGTAGTCCTTCTTGATTTCTTCCTTGATACCGGGCATTTGCTCGATAGTGGACAGCTCGTACACCGACTGCGCGTTGTCCGTCACCGGGCCGTACGAATCCACCGCGATCGTCACCGGGCCCATGCCCAGGAAGCCGAACGCGACGAGGCCGAACGCGAACACCGCGGGCGCCATCATGAGCGACGCGACGCCGTACATGCTGACCCAATAGCCCATCGCCATCAGGCCCATCATGGTCATGCCCAGCCAGAAGGCGCTGAAGTTGCCGGCCACGAGGCCCGACAGGATGTTGAGTGACGGGCCGCCTTCGCGCGACGACGTCACCACTTCACGCGTGTGCGCCGACTCCGTGGACGTGAACACCTTCACGAACTCGGGGATGATCGCGCCCGCGAGCGTGCCGCACGTGATGATCGTCGAGAGCTTCCACCACATCGTTCCGTCGCCCAGGTCCTTGATCAGGAAGAACGAGACGAGATAGGTCAGCGCGACCGAGACGATCGACGTCAGCCACACCAGCTGCGTGAGCGGGTGCTCGAAGTTCATCTTGTCGACGGTGCCGTAGCGCGCCTTGGCAATCGCTTCGTTGATCAGGTAGGAGACGCCGCTCGCGATCACCATCACCACGCGCATCACGAAAATCCAGACGAGTAACTGCACCTGCACGATCGGGTCCGTCACCGCCAGCAGGATGAACGTGATGAGCGCCACGCCCGTCACGCCGTACGTCTCGAAACCATCTGCACTCGGGCCGACAGAATCGCCCGCATTATCGCCGGTGCAGTCCGCGATGACGCCCGGGTTGCGCGCGTCGTCTTCCTTGATGCGGAAGACGATCTTCATCAAGTCAGCGCCGATGTCGGCAATTTTTGTGAAGATACCTCCGGCGACCCGGAGGGCGGCTGCGCCCAGTGATTCACCGATCGCGAAGCCGATGAAGCACGGACCGGCATAGTCGCGCGGAATGAACAGCAGAATGACGAGCATCAGCAGCAGCTCGACTGAGATCAGCAACATGCCGATGCTCATGCCGGCCTGCAGCGGAATGGCGTACAGCGGATACGGCTTGCCCTTGAGGCTGGCGAACGCCGTCCGCGAATTGGCGAACGTGTTCACCCGGATACCGAACCAGGCCACTCCATAGCTGCCCCCGATGCCGATGAGGCTGAAGAGCAGGATGACCGCGACCTTGACGGCCGGGAATCCGTGCACCACCGCTCCCGTGGCGGGATCCAGCGTGCTGGCCAGCTTGCTGTAGTAGACCGCGGCGATGGTGCCGATGAACAACCACAGCACCATGATGAACTTGCCCTGGGTGGTCAGGTACGTCTTGCAGGTCTCGTAGATCAGTTCCGAGATCTCGAGCATGGACTTGTGCACCGGCATGCGCTTGAGGCGGCCGTAAATGATGAGCGCGAACAGAAGGCCCGCGACACATATCAGCAGCCCGTAGGCGAGCAGCGTCTTGCCGCCCATGCCGAGGAACTGCGCGCTGTTGAGATCCGGAATGACGAGGTTGGCTTCCCCGCCGGCGTGTTGCTGTTGCATTGAAATCAGGGTGCAGGGTTCAGGGTGCGGGGTGCAGGGTGAGAAATCAGCCTGCTACCCGGTAGCGATCGTTTGCGTACGGTCCAGCGATTTCCAGAGGTAATACACCGGGACGCCGATGAGCACGATCGCAAGTCCAGACATCGCCTGGAATCGCGACGCGGGCGCCAGCATGATGAGTACCATTACGCCCCCGGCGAGCGCGATGTACAACGCGGGCAGAAACGGATAGCCCAGCGCCTTGTACGGCCGCTCGGCGTTGGGGCGCTTGGCGCGAAGAATGAAGAGCCCCACGGTGGTGAGCACATAGAACACGAGCGCCGCGAAGATCACGTAATCCAGGAGTTGCCCATACGTGCCCGTGAGGCACAGGACCGCCGTCCACACGGATTGAAGTACCAGAGACACCGCTGGCACGTGGTTCTTGTTCAGAAACCCGGCGCTGCGGAAAAAGACCTTGTCTTTCGCCATCGCGTAGTACACGCGCGCGCCAGCGAGGATCAGGCCGTTGTTGCAGCCGAACGTCGAGATCATGATCGCGATGGCCATGATCGTCGCGCCCGACGCGCCGAACGTGACTTCCATCGCGGCCGTGGCCACGCGGTCCTGGGTCGCCCCCGTGATGCCGCGAGCGAGGGCGGTGGCTCCGGCAGGGTCGCCGTTCATCGGCAACGCGTTCAGGTAGCCGACATTGGCAAGGATGTAGAGCAGCGACACCATGCCAGTGCCCATGAGCAGGGCGAGCGGCAGGTTGCGCCGCGGATTCTGCACTTCGGCCGCCGCGAACGTCACGTTGTTCCACGCGTCGCTGGAAAACAGCGACCCCACGAACGCAGCACCGAATGCCACAACGAAGGCGCCCGTCACGTTCACGGAACCCCAGAAGTTTCCATCAGCAAAGTTGGCGCCGATGGCGGTGGCGTTCCGGCCCACGGTCACGGCGAGAATGATCAGCAGCGCAAGCGCTCCGGTCTTCACGACTGTCAGCGTTGTCTGCACCAGCTTCCCTTCCCGGATGCCACGCAGGTTGATCCAGGTCAGGACGGCAATTGAAACGAGCGCGATGAGCCGCTGCGGACTGAGCCCAAGCTTGATCGCGTTGGCCGGATCACTGCATCCGAGCGCCGCGACGCACACGTCAGCGCTCGGAAACCAGGAGTAGAGATCGGGCGACACTGCCGGCCATAGCACGCCGAGGAATCGCCCGAAAGCGACCGCGACGGCGGCAATCGTGCCGGTCTGGATGATCATGAACAGGGTCCAGCCGTACAGGAATCCCATCAGCGGACCCATCGACTCGCGCAGGAACACGTACTGTCCGCCGGCCCGTGGATACATCGCGGCCAATTCACCGTAGGCCAGCGCGCCCAGCACCGTGATGACGCCCGTGAGTATCCAGGCGAGAAGCAGGTACCCGGGGGCCACGCCCTTCCGGGCGATGTCGGCGGAGACGATGAAGATTCCCGAGCCGATCATCGAGCCCGCGACCAGCATGGTCGCGTCGGTCAGGGTCATCGCTTTGACGAACTCGGCCTGCGGCTGCGACTGCGTGGTGGCCGTCGGTGCGGTCACGCTCGCCATACCATCCGGGTCGAGGCAGATGCGACAACGCCGGCTGGAATCCGCCGGCGCTGGGAACCCTTAAGTATAGGCTGGCGTTGGGGATGCCCGCTAGGGCTACAGCACGAACGTCAACTGGTATTTCATGCGGATCGGAGTGCCGTCAGGCCGGTGCCCGGGCCTGAAGTGGTAGCCCCTCAGGACCTCGGCGAGCCGGCGGTCGTACGCCCGCACGCCTGTCGCTGCGAACTTGACCCCGACGACCTTTCCCTTTTCGTCGACGTCCAGTTCGGCAAGTATCGACTTTCCCTTGAGTGCCGGAGGAACTGGAAACGGAGGCAGGAACATCTGATCCGGCTCTGGCGGAAAGTTCGCCTGTTCGCCGCCGCCTGTACCAGGACCCACCGACGAACCCTTACCGGTGCCGGCTCCAGTGCCAACTCCCCCGCCCGACCCCGGTCCCGCACCGCCAGTCGGATCCACTGCGGAGCCCGCGGCGTTGATGCCTGGCGCCACGATCGGCTCCAAGCGCAATGGCTCAAGCACCGTCGGCCGGATCTTGATCTCGGGTGCCTTGAAAACGAGAACCGGCTTTGGCGTGGGAGGTGGCGGTGGCTGCACCGTGACGTACTGAATGATCTCCATTCGCGCGCTGGACCCACCGCCGCCGCCCGCAGGACCCGGGCCTCCGGCACCCTGGTCGATGGGCACAACCAAGCCCGCGTAGTCCACCTCCCTCAGTATCAGCCACAGCACCCCCAGGTGAATGAGGAGGGACACGACCGACCCCAGCCGCCAGCGTGACCGGCCCCCGGGCATGCCAACCGGCGGCCGGAACGGCCGTCGCTTGCCCGTGGCAGGCGGCGAAGTCTGTAGGTCCGTCAAGATGAAGTTCGGAAGCGCCACACGTTGCTCTGAGATACCCCAAAGCAATACGGCGCGGGCGACCCCGGATGGGTTCGCCCGCCGGGCACGCGTCCACACCGGAATACTAGGGTACTGGGGCTGCCTCGTCCTTGCCCAGCGCCTTGGGTGGAACGCCAATGACTTTCACACCCGCGCCGCGTGAGACGTCCATGGCCTCGATGACGTCCTGGTACTTCACGTCCGGGTGACCCTTCACGAAGATGATCTTCTCCGGCCGCGGGCCGTAAATCTCCTGAAGGCGCAGACTCAGCCGAGCGCGGTCGACCTTTTCCGTGTTGATCGAGTAGACTCCCCCGGGCAGCACCTCCAGCACGATCTGATTAGAGACCTGGTTGGCGGGTGGCGTCTGCGTGGGATCGGGAAGCTGAATGTCGATCGCCTTTCGCATGGACGGGAGCGCCGCCATGAAGATGATCAACAACACGAGCAGCACGTCGATCATCGGCACAACGTTGATGTCGTTCTCCAACCCCTGCTTGCCAACGGCCATTGCCATTAGGGCGTCCCTCCACTCTTGATTCCGGACATCAGGCCGCCATCGGACTTGGCATCGCCTGAAACCGTCGAGACGGTTCCTCGACGCTGGTCGCTGATCATGCCGATCACGCGCACGCCATTCTTGCTCGCGATGTCGAGAGCATCCAACACCTTCGAGTAGGACAGCTCCTTGTCCGCCTTGAAATACAGAATCTTGTCCTCGACGCGGGTGGTATAGATCTGCTTCAGCAGTTGCGGGAGGTCGTAGTTCTTGATCTGCTTCTTGTTGAGATAGTACTGCCCGTCCCGGTCGATTCCGAGCACTTGGTCAACCTGCTCGTCTTCCGGATGGTCCTTCAAGTTGACACCCTCTGGCGGCGTCGCGTTGAAGCCCGCCAACAGCGCCGGTGCGACGACCATGAAGATGATGAGGAGCACGAGCATGACGTCGATCATCGGCGTCACGTTGGGCGTCGATTCAACCGACTTCCCGCTCCCACCACTCGCTGACATCGACATACGGGATCTCCGGGAGTCTCGCTACGTCGCGATCGGTGAGACGCCACCGGACGTCGCGTCGAACTCACGCGTGAACCGGGAACGGCCAAATTCTCCGCTGACGCCCTTGATGAGATAGTCGATCATTTCCTTCGACACGTACGTCATCTCGGCGACGAGGTTGTCGATCTTCGTTGTGAAGTAGTTGTAGGCCCAGACCGCAGGAATCGCAACGAGGAGGCCGAACGCCGTCGTGATCAGTGCTTCGGCAATGCCGGCGCCGATCGCGGCCAGACCGCCGGATCCGGAGGCCGCCATTCCCGTAAAGGCGTTGACGATACCCATCGTGGTGCCAAGCAGCCCGACGAACGGCGCAGTCGAACCGACCGTAGCCAGCACCGCGAGTCCGCGCTTCAGGCTCGTGACCTCGAGCAGCATGTTGCGCTCGACGGCGCGCTCCGCGGAGTTGATGTCGGACACGGTGACCGATCCGTCCTGAATGAGCGGCTTCACTTCCTGAAGCGCGCCACCCAGGACAAGCGCCACGTGTGACCGCTTGTAGCCCTCAGCCAGGTGGATGGCTTCGGTGAGGTTGTCCTCCTCGAGGAACTGGGAGAACTCCGGCGCGAATTTGATGGTTTCCTTCTGCGCCTTCCGCAGGCCCCACCACTTCTGAACCATGATGGTCATCGACCAGACAGACATGATCGCCAGCGAGCCAACGATGCCCTTGGCAAACGCGCCCATCGACTTGAACATGTCAAGAAGAGAGATTTCCATGAGTTAACGGCTCCGTAAAGTCGTGGGTGAGTCCACCAGACCGACTACTTGGTGAGCGTGAAGTTGAATGGCTGCTGCACGAGTTGTTTTACCTTGCGGCCGCCGATTTCGGCGGGATAGAAACGCATTTGACCGAGCGCCGACCTGACCGCGTTGGTGAAGAGGTCGTGGCTCGTTTTCAGAACCTTGAAGGTCGTGAGATCCGCGCGGCCCATGGTGTCCACGACAAACTGCACCAGCACCTCACCCTCGACATTCGCGGACCGAAGCATGTCGGGATACCGAAGGTTGACCGTCCCAGGAACTCCGGACACCTGCTTTTCGACCTGGAATTCGAAGTAGGTCTGGTCAGCCGGGAGACCCTGAGCCACGCCGCCCTGGACGCCCTTGCCGCTGAAGTCGGCCTCGTCGGTGACTTTCCTGGACAGGTCGATATCGGGAAGCACGTCTGGAATCTTGATTGGCGCCATGAGCACCTGGAAACCCTTGAGTTGCGGCGGCGGCGGGAGTTCCGGCTCCTTGGGCGGCGGAGGCGGCTCGTCCTTCTTGATGACTTCGACGAACTCGATCTTTTCCGCCTTCGGCTTCTCGATCGCTTCTTTGGCCTGGAGCGTGCCATAGACCGCCGCGGCGATCAGCACCATGTGCACCGCCACGCTGACGATCATGCCCCTGACCGTTTTCGGCTTCTTCGGCTTCGTCTCGATGAGATTCTCGAACATCGCTGCCGTCCACCTCGCGTTGGAAGCCCACCCAGGTTCGCGTGCAAACATATTCCGCGATGGTGTCGTCGGAATAGTCGCCGGATTAAGAGTCGATGAAGACGATGTTATATCACCGTTTTGTCCCCGCTAGGGGAGACGGTCCGCGGGCGCCGAGACGCCGGACTCGGCAGGCGCGACGGGAAGGAGCACCGTAAAAATGCTGCCCCGGCCGAGGCGCGATTGTGCCGTCAGGGATCCGCCGTGCGCCTGGGCGATCCACTGCGCGATCGACAGCCCCAGTCCGAAGCCGCCGCGGTCGACGCTGCCGCGGCCGTCCAGCACCGGGCGCCGTGAGCGGGCGCGGTCCGCACGCCAGAACCGGTCGAAGATGTGGTCGAGATCCGCGGCCGCGATCCCGACTCCCGTATCCCGCACGGTCAGCCCGACTTCGTCGCTGTTTCGGAGGCTCAACGTGATCTCGACGTGCCCGCCGCGCGGTGTGTACTTGATCGCGTTGGTGATGAGATTGAGGAAGAGCTGGCGCAGGCGCGTGGCGTCGCCCATGACGACGGCATCCTCCACCAGCGGCATCGTCACGCTCACGCCGGCGTCCTCCCCCAGAATCACCGCCGTTTCGAACACGTCGTTGACCAGCGGCTCGAGATGCAGCGCTTCTGTATGCAAATCGAAGCGACCTTCGTCGGCGCGGGCGAGCGTCAGCAGGCTGTCCACGAGGTCGGACATGCGCGCGATCTCCTGCATGGCTTCTTCGAGCGCCTGCATCCGCTCCTCATTGCCAGCCGAAGGGTGCATGGCGCGCTCGACGTCGGCCCGGAGGACGGTCAACGGCGTCTTGAGCTCGTGGCTGGCGTCCGCGGTGAAGCGCCGAAGTGCACCGAACGACGTCTGCAAGCGACCGATCATCCGGTTGAGCGTCTCCGCGAGACGCGCCAATTCCTCGTCCGCCTCCTCTGCGGGCAGCCGACGATGGAGGCTGCGCCCATCGGTGATGGCCTCCACCTCATTGATCAGCTGATCAACCGGCTTGAAGGTATTCCCGGCCACCGCATACGCCGCGGCGACCGATATCAGGAGCAGCAGCGGCGCCAAAACAAACATCGTTCCGAGCAGCAGTTGCGGCTGAACTTCGGCGTCGGCGGTTGGCACGGCGGCGACCACGCGCGAAATGTTGGGAAGCAGCGCCGAATCGCGGATGGCGGCGAGATGCATGCTGCCGCCGAGCACCGTGTCGCGCCCAGGATTCAGGTTGACGGCCGCGGTGTTGATGTCATCCTGGGCCTCGGTTTGCAGCTGCCGCATTGCGAACGACGAGTACAGCAGGCGCCCCTGTGCGCCGAGCACGAGGAAGTACCCGGGCAAGGGTTCCAGCGTCTTGCGAAGCTCGGGTAGCGGACTGACCACGACCTCCCATCGGCACATGTCCGGTCGCTTGCAGGCGGTCGAGTCACTCGGCGTGTTCGACGTGCTCTTTTCAACCATGACGCTGTCGCGCTGGGTCAGCGGCTGGCTGGCCTGAGTGGCAACGATGCGCTTGCGCACCACTGCCGCCTCGGCCACCGCGCGCCTGCCGAGATCCTCGTATGCAGCCGCGCGTCGCACGAGGTAGACCGCCGCGCTGAACGCCAGCAGGGTGACGAACAACAGGCCGGCGTACGTGGCCGCAAGTCGCGCGCGCGTGGACCACATCTAGCCAAGGTACCGGGTACAGGGTGTGGGGTGCAGGGTGACAACGCGCATATCCTACTCCCGGATGCTGTAGCCCACGCCGCGCACCGTCGCGATCAGTTTCCTCGCACCGCCGGCATCTACCTTCTTGCGCAGGTGGTTGATGACCACGTCGACGATGTTGGTGCCCGGGTCGAAATGGTAGCCCCACGCGTACTCGGTGATCAGCGTACGGCTCATGACGCGGCCCGCGTGGCGCATGAGATACTCGAGCACGGTGAACTCCTTGGGCGTGACCTCGATGAGCTCGCCGCCGCGCCGCACTTCGCGCGTGTCACGATTGAGTTCCAGGTCCGCCACTTTGAGCACCGGCGACGCGAGCGCCTTGGGACGACGCGCCAGCGCTTCGACGCGCGCCAGCAGCTCCTCGAACGCGAACGGCTTGGTGACGTAGTCGTCGGCGCCGGCGCGCAACGTCGCCACCTTGGCGTCCACCGCGTCCTGCGCCGTGAGCACCAGCACCGGGCGCTCGAAGCCCTTGGCTCGCAACGCATGCAGCACTTCCAGTCCGGACTTGCCTGGCAAGCGCATGTCGAGAATGACGAGGTCGTAGGCCTCCGAGCTCGCGCGACGCTCACCGTCCTCGCCGTCGACGACGAGGTCCACCGCCCAGCGGTGTTCCTCGAGACCGCGCTTCACGTATTGGCCCACGGTCGGGTCGTCTTCGATGACCAGGATTCTCATGGATTCGCGATAATAACAAAAAGGCGACCAGTCAGGTCGCCATGGGACTATATAGAAGTGGAGCGTAAGGGGCTCGAACCCTTGACCCCCGCCTTGCAAAGGCGGTGCTCTCCCAGCTGAGCTAACGCCCCGAAACTTGCTACCTTGAATATAACGGCGCCGCTGGAGCGCCCGCCAAAGCCATGGATGCAACCGTAGAAACCAAGCACGTCACCGTCCGCTGCCTATTCTGCGAGACGTGGAACCGGATCGACGCGGCCCACGCATCCGACCGACCGAAATGCGGCAAGTGCGCCACGCCGATCCTGCTGGACCGGCCGCTCAAGCTCAACAGCGAGACCTTCGACCGTACCATTCGGGAGTCCGAGCTCCCGGTGCTCGTCGACTTCTACGCCGACTGGTGCGGGCCGTGCAAGATGATGGCGCCCATTGTCGATGATCTCGCGGCGAAGCACGTGGGACGCGCGCTGGTGGCCAAGCTGGATACCGATCGCGCCCCCGCTATTTCCCAGAGCTTTCAGATACGCGGGATTCCGACTACGATCGTCTTCATGGGTGGGGCAGAAACACAACGCCGCGTTGGGGCATTGCCCAAGGCGGCGTTGGAGGAACTGCTGGATTAGGGAGAGGGAGGAGGGGGGGGGGGGGGGGGGGGGGCG
>JBBTFS010000040.1:0-29511 GCA_038060705.1 Gemmatimonadota bacterium | reverse complement strand
CCCTCCTCCCTCCTCCCTCCTCCCTCCTCCCTCCCTATTCGTGGGCCGGTAGCGGCTCCATCGTTTCAGGGTCCACCGGAATCTGCACTTCGTCGCGATACGGCGACGTCAGCAGCGTGGCCCGGACACGCGGGAACGCGTCCATGAACTTGGCGTATGCCCAACCCCACGTGCCCACGTACAGCGCGAGCACTCCGATTTCCCATCCGCCGAAAGGCGCCGGGCCGGCCATCTCGCCGTAGGTCGAGGGATACACCTCGATGTAGCGCATCAGCCACATGCCAACGAGGCTCGCGACGACAAAGAACGCCAGTGTCGGCCGGAACACCTTGGCGGCACGGCCCATCAAGCCGAAGAACGGGAACGCGAATATGAGTACCACCGACGTGATCGTGATGGTTTTCCACGGTGCGATGAGCCGGAGTCGCATGAAATGCGTTTCCTCGCCCAGGTTGCCGAACCAGATCACGAGGTACTGACCAAAGGTCAGGTAGCCCCAGAACGCCGTGAAGGCGAAGACGAGCTTGCCCAGATCGTGAAAGTGGTTCTCGCGAATCAGGTCATGCGCGCCCAAGTGCCGGCGCCAGATCATCGTCAGCAGCGCAAGAACGCCAAGCGCGTTCAGCCAACCGCCCATGAAGAACCACCAGCCGTACAATGCGCTCTGGAAGTGCAACGACAGCCCCATCGACAAATCCCACGACAGCACCGTCCAGCCGAACGCGAAGACCATGCACACCAGGACCGCGAGCCATCCCTGACGCGAGTGCGTCGAGTGGATTTCACGCCGCTCCTCGCCAAAGCCGGTGCGCATCCGCGTCCGCAGGCCCTCGGCCCACGACGCCCCCTTCCACTCGGGGTTCATCCCCACGTCGAGCCGCAGCGAGGTGTAGATGTACCAGAGGCTGATCGCCGTGATCGCCACGAACGTGCCCAGCACGCGAATCGTGAAGAACGTCGGATTGAAGTAGACGGCCTTTTCCGGCACCGGATACGCCTCGTGCGTCCACGGGAAGATGTGTCCCTTCCCCACCAGCACGGAGAGCAACAGGAAGACGAGCGCGATCGGCAGGAACGCCACGTAACCCTCGAGGAACCGCACCACTTCGCGCGACCAGCGCGCCGTGGTGATGCGCTGCACCGCGACGAACGCGATACCGGCGGACGACAGGACCGTGAAGAACAGCCAGTCGGCATGGAAGGCACGCCAGACGCGGTCCGGATTCATGAACAGCCCGGCGATGAACGTGACCGCGCCAATGGCGGCGAGCGCGAGCATCATCGAGTAGAATCGGGCCGAAATCGGCTTGCTCGTCATCGCGACCGCTTCCTGCCGCGTGAGCGAGTGACCGGCGTTATGGCTCATGGTTGTGACGGTCTCGCGTGCGGAGCCGGAACAGTTGGCGCGGTGAGTGTTGCGCCCGGCACAAACGTGCCGGTTTGTCCAGGGCGGCCGGGCGCCGCACCCACCGCGGCGGCGCCACCGGCCTGAAGGCCCCGGACATAGTTGATGAGATCCCAACGGTCGCGCTCTTCGATGCGGTTGTACGGCGGCATCAAGCCGCGTCCGTTCCGGATGATGCCGAAGAAGTATCCGTCCGTCAGCTTGGTAGCCGCGTTGCTGCCCGTACCGATGGCCAGAACCGGGAGGTTGAACTTCGTGACCGGTCCGTCGCCGGCGCCCAACGCACCGTGGCACACGAGGCAGTTGATCTGGTACTGCAACCGCCCGTTGTTGAGCGAGCGCTCGTCCTTCGCCACGGGATTCACGAGGCCCGACATTGAATCGAGGGCCGCGATGGAAGCCACGCGGCCGTACGCGAAGCCCGGCGCCGCGGTACCCGTGATGGGCACCGACCCCTGCGGGTTGGCGCGCATGGCGATGGTGTCCGCCGGCGTCTCCCACGGATCGAGCTTGGGCTGCTGCTTGAAGTCGCTGAATACCCTGCCCACCGCTTCACACGCCGTGAGTGACACGAGCGACACCGAAAGCAGCAACGCTCTACGCTTCATGCCGCACCTCCACCGCGCCATGCTTCTTGAGCAGCTCGGCGGCCTCCTTTGCACGATCGGGCGCCGTGGCCACGAAGATGCCGAAGTGTCCCTGGCTGAAGCGTTCGTCGTATCCGACAGTCATCGTAAGCCGCGGCACCCGCGAGAGAGCGAACAGCGCGAACACCGTCGAGAGTGAGCCGACGAGCACCATGACTTCGAACCCAAAGATCGTGTACGGCACCCACGTCGCGATGGCTTTACCGCCGACCACGATGGGCCAGTAGCGCGACGACCAGATCGCGATCCAGTAGCCAAACGTCGCACCGCACACGCCGCCGATCAGCGTGAACACCCGCACGCGACTTGGCGGCGCCTCGATGGCGTGCTCGAGCTCGTGACGCGGCGTGGGCGAATAGACGGTGATCTCGTTGAACCGGCTCCGGCGCAACTCGCCGATTGCGTTGACCGTGGAATCCAGCTCGGCGAACACGCCGATGAGTCCCGACATCAGTGCCCTCCTCCGCCGACTTTCCTGAGCTTCGGCGGCACGATCTCCTTCATTTCCGTGATCGCGATGACCGGCAATTGCTTGATGAAGAGGAGGAACCACATGAAGAACCAGCCGAAGCTGCCGAGCAGAATGGCGTAGTCCACCCACGTGGGCGCGTACGTCCCCCACTGCCACGGCTCGAACTCGTGCGACAGCGCCGGCACCACGATCACGAAGCGCTCGAACCACATGCCGAGGTTGATGAACAGCGACAGAATGAACAGCCAACTGGGATTGCGGCGCAGCTTCTGCGAGAAGAGCGACAACGGCAGCACCATGTTGCAGATGAGCATGATCCACGCCGCCCACGCCCATTGCCCAAAGACGCGATTCCAGAAGTAGTCCTGCTCGTACTTGTTCCCGCTCATCCACGCGATCTGGAACTCGGTGAGATACGCGAGTCCCACCACCAGCGACGTGAAGAGGCACATCTTTGCCGCGGCATCCAGGTCATTCAGCGTGACGTAGTGCTGCAGCTTGAAAAACTTCCGGATCGGGATGATGATCGTGAACACCATGCCCAAGCCCGAGAAAATGGCGCCGGCGACGAAGTACGGCGGGAAGATCGTGGCGTGCCAACCGGGCGTCAGCGCCATCGCAAAGTCGAAGGACACGACCGAGTGCACCGACAGCACTAGCGGCGTGCTGAACGCGGCGAGGAACAGGTAGGCACGCGTAAAGTGGCGCCACTCGCGATCGGAATTGCGCCAACCCAGTGACATCGCGGCGTAAATCGCCTTGCGCACCGGATTCGTTTCTTTGTCGCGCAGCGTCGCGATATCAGGAATCAGGCCGATGTAGAGGAACGTGCTCGACACCGTGAGGTACGTGAGGATCGCGAATACGTCCCACACGAGCGGGCTCTTGAACTGCGGCCAGAGCAGCCGCCAGTTCGGATACGGAATGAGCCAGAAAAACTTCCACGGCCGGCCGAGATGCAGGATTGGAAACAGCCCCGCCGTCATGACCGCGAACACTGTCATGGCCTCGGCGCACCGGTAAATGCTGGTTCTGAATCCGGCGCGGAACAGATACAGAATGGCCGAGATCAGCGTGCCCGCGTGTCCGATGCCCACCCAGAACACGAAGCTGATGATGTACACGCCCCACATGACGGGCGGGTTGTAGCCGGCCACGCCCATTCCGGCGTACACCTGATAGAACCACGCCGAGACGCCGATCAGGAGGCACAGAATCGCCGTCGCCAGCGCCGCGAACCAACCGAGCGTCGGCTTGAGCGTCCCCATGATTTCACGATCGACCTGCTCATAGTCCTTGACCGCGGGCAGCCGGACGGTGGCCGACGGGATATTCGGCCGCTGTTCCATCGGGGGTGCGGCGGTCGCCATCAGCGTTCTCCCGCGCCGGCACCGGCCGCCGCGTGGTTGATCTTTTTGAGGTACACGACGGCCGTGTAGGTATTGAGTTCCTCGAACACGTGGTACGCACGCTCGTTGGCGACGTACTTCGTCACGCTCCAGCTGTCATCCGCGGCATCACCGAACACGATGGCACGCGACGGACACGCCGCCGCGCACGCCGTCGTGAATTCGTCGGCAGCCATTTCGCGCTGGTCGAGCACCGCGCGGTTCTCCGCCTCGCGGATACGCTGGACGCAGAAGCTGCACTTCTCCATGACACCCTTGCCGCGAACCGTGACGTCCGGATTCAGCTGCCAGTTCAACGGCTCCGGGAACGCGTACTGGATACGATCTGGTTCGCCGTAGCCGAACCAGTTGAAGTAGCGGACCTTGTACGGGCAGTTGTTGGAGCAATAGCGGGTGCCGACGCAGCGGTTGTAGACCTGCACATTGAGGCCGTCCGGTGCGTGGTACGTTGCGTAGACCGGGCACACCGGCTCACACGGGGCGTTGCCGCAGTGCTGGCACATCATCGGAATGAAGCGCGCTTCGAAGTCCTCGGTGAAGCCACCCTTCTCGGCACCTTCGTAGTAGCGCTCGAGACGCAGCCAGTTCATCTCGCGACCGCGCGTGATGTTGAAGCCGGGGCGCTTCTCAGCGTAGACGACGCCGTTCTGCCACGGCGCGCCGACGGTCGGAATGTTGTTCTCGGCGTAGCATGCGGTGACGCACGCGGAGCATCCCGTGCAGCGGGCCAAGTCTATCGTCATCGCCCACCGACGCTTGGCCATGCCGAGCGGATGATTCGGATCGTACATGCCCACCTGGTTGCCCTTGTCGGCGGCGGTCGGCGCGCCCAAGTCGCCTTGCGCATCCGCGGCAACCGGCGAGCGCAAGCCTGGCAGGAATGCGGTGCTGGCGGCGCCCGGAATGTGCCCGTGGCTCTCGGCTTCTTGCGGCTTGCCCAGCTCGGAGGCCTCAATCGCCTGGGCGATGCCGCGGCCGTGTTGACGCGCCGATCCTTCAGTGGTGGGTACGGTCTGGCGCTCGCCGGTCTTCACGACATCGCACTTCCCCGAGGCAACCCAGCCGCCGCCGCCGTTCACGGCACCGCTCAGCAACGCGCCGGCGTTGGCGCCGACACTACGCGAGTAGCGGCCGTAGCCCCACTGCACGCCGGTGTCCTTGCCGTCGAAGAACGTCGGCTGAGCTGCGGTCGCATGTCCCTGCCCAATCGCCATCGCCACCGTGTCGGGGCGGATGCCGAGGTATACCAAGGCGGGAGCACGTACCGATCCGGCGGCTGTCTTCACTTCGAGAATGTCACCGCGCTCGACACCGAGCTTGGCCGCCGTCTCCGGGTGAATCTCCACCCAAGAGCTCCACAGGATCTTTGTGACCGGATCGGGCAGTTCCTGGAGCCACGGCTTGTTGGCACCGCGGCCGTCGCCCAGCGTCGGCGATGGATACGTGACGAGGAAGTACTCGCCCGCCGCCGCCGCCACCGATGACGGCGTCGTCGTTGACGACACCTCGCGCCGCGTGATACTGCCGGCGCCAATGCCCTTTGCGAGCATCGCGGACCGCTGTGCGGTTCCGGCGGGCAGCCGCGCGATGAGCCATGTGCGAAAGTCGGCCGGGAACTTGCTGGCGGCGGCCGCGTCCTTCTTGGCCACCGCGATGAGCACGTCTGCCGTGGCGCGCGAGCCGGTGAACACCGGATCCATGGCCGGCTGCTGAAGACCCAGTGTGCCCTTCACCGGCTCCGAATCGCCCCACTGCTCGAGCGAATGCAGGTCCGGGAGAATCAGGTCGCACATCTCGGTGGTCTCGTCCGGATACAGCGAGAAGCTGACTTTGAACGCCACGTTGCCGAACGCCTCGGCGAACTTGGCCGACGGCGAAAGCGAGTATGCCGGATTCGGGCCGCGCACAAACGCAACGGCCACCGAACCGGACCGCATCCGCTCCACCGCGGCCATCACGTCGCCCTGCTTGGAAATTCCCTCGAATCCGAGCGCCGCGTCCGCCGGACGAACCGTCACCCCGACGTTGCCGGCCGCCTTGTTGAGCGCGCCCACCGCGAGCGCGACCTCGAGTCCGTTTTCGCCACGACCGCCGGCGATAACGAGGCTGGGCTTGGCCGCCGCCAGTTCCCGGGCGAGTGCTGTCAGGGCATCCGCATTCGCGCCACTGGCTGTTGCCGCCGCGCGCGCATCACCGCGACCCAGGAGGAAGTTGACGATCGCGAGCTCACCACCCGGCGTGCACGAAACCCACTGATCCGCATTGAGACCGGTGAGCGAACGACGAGGTCCGATGTAGACGAACCGCGGCGCGCTCGCGCCTTTGGCGCGCGCATCCGCAAAGTCGAGCTGGTGCTGCACGCTGGAGCCCCATCCGTCCAGGAAGTCGGCGCCGACGGAAACGATCAATTGGGCCTGGCCGAACGCGAGACCCGGCCACGCCACGCCATACGAGCGCTTGTTGGCTTCGATGACCGCATGATCGGCTTCAAAGTCGACGCTCACATGCGGACGCATGCCAAACGACGAGAGCCAGCTGTCGATGAACGTCGGAAAGCTGCCGCTCTCGTGCTGGTTGAGGAACACGGCCGAACCGGCTCTCGCCTTGTGTTCGCCGAGCTTTTGCGACAGCAGCGCGATGGCCTCGTCCCACGTCGCCATCTTCCAGGCGCCGCCGGTCTTGATCATCGGCGAACGGAAACGATCCGGATTGTAGAGGCCCTGCACCGCCGACTGGCCGCGGGCGCAGAGCGCTCCGTGGTTCAGCGGGTGTTCCGGATTGCCTTCGAGCTTGATGACGCGGCCGTCTCGTGTTTCCGCGATGATCCCACAGGTGGCCGAGCACTCGCGGCAGACGCTGGCGAAGTACGTGGAGACGCCCGGTACGGTCTGATCGGGCGAAACCAGGTACGGAATCAGTTTTCCGGTGGGCTCACTGCATGCCGCGGCTCCAGCGGCCGTGCCGGCGCCGAGCACCTTGAGGAACTCGCGCCGGCGGACGCGCGGCGTTGTGGTCTCGCTCATCAGTAGTGGCAGCTCGCGCAGTCATAGCGGGCGCGCTTGCGCTCCGCATCGGGCGTTACGGTGGTGCTCGTGTCCACGATCCCAGTGGCCTTGAGCCCTTCACGCGGGTCGTAACCGTTCACATGGCAGTTGACACACCAGCCCATGTTGAGTGAGGCGAACTGATACACCTGCGTCATCTCTTGCACAGGGCCGTGGCACGACTGACACGTGACACCGGCGTTCACGTGACGCATGTGTGGAAAGCGCACGTACTCGGGCAGCTTGTGGATGCGCACCCAGGGTACCGGCTTGCCGGAGCCCATCGCGTAGTACTTCGCGAGCTTCTGGACCTCGGGGCGGTCGGCGCGGGCGATCAGGTGACAACCCATGCATGTGGACACGGCGGGCAGGCCCGGATCGGGCGACTTGTTGGCCGTGTTGTGACAGTACAGGCAGTTCATGTTCAGGTTTCCGGCCGCGTGGAGCGGGTGCGGAAACAGAATCGGCTGAACTGGCGAGTTGTTCTGGGACGACGAAGCACCGCTGTAGGCGGAGAGCGCCACGGCGCCGATAGCGAGCAAGATCAGCCCGGGAATCGCGGTCCACTTCCGACGCTGGGTCATCGCGCGGGGTTGGTGTGATCCCACCACGACCTTGTGAACAATTTCACAAGATCGGCACGGAAAAATTTGGACAGGTCCTATCCCGCGCGCAAGGCAAAACTTCGAATGCCTTACGCGACGCGCTCAAACTAACGCGCGACGCCGATCCGAACAGAGCTAACCGGTAAAAAGCCGCCTTGGGTCGGCGAGCTTGGCTCGCGACAGCGCCTGGGGAAGCAGCTCCAGGTTGGCCGCGGGGTTCTGAGCAAGGCGCAGCGGCCAGTGGGTGCCGTAGACGAAGCGTCCACTGCCAACGGTCGTGAAGAGTTTGGCCAAGTGGTCTTCCGGCGGACCCCACACCCAGGAGAAGTCCCAGAAGACGCGCTTCTGCTCAGGCGGCGTCAGTCCCCAGTGGACCTCCTCGATGAAGTCCTTCCCCGCCGCCGTCACGATCAGGCGGACGCCATTGCCTGCGCGCGCGAGTGCACGAACAGCCGAAGGCTGAAGATCTCCAGCAACGTCAAGCGGATGCCGCTGCCGAACGTCCTCGAAGCGCACTGTGAGGATGAGCGCCGTGCCCGCCTCCCCACACGCAATCGCGAGTTCCTTCATGCGCGGATCATCGGGTGCCAGTTGCCAGTGTGCCGGATACGCGCGCACGGCCGGCGCACCCGCGGCGTCCGCCGCCTCCAACCCCCGCTCCCAGTGTGGCCAATCCGGTCGAATCGTCGGCACCGGGAGAAGGCGCTTGGCGTGAGTCGCAATCGCCGTGTACAACTCGGCATTGCCCTCGGTGGGGTCTCTATGGAAGGCGGACGGCAAGTGACCGACCCACGCCGCCTCGAGCTCCTCACGATCCAGGACACGGAGGAGGACGTCCGGATCGGGATGCGGGACGTAGCGGAAGGGATACGGCCCTATCAGCGCGTTCGTATCGATCATGACCTGGCAGCCTTCGGCTTGGGCTTTCGGACGTTGGGAGTCTTGAGACGAAAGACGCGGGCGGCGTTGCGCCAGCGGATGTCTTTCAGGTCTTCGTCGGACGAAAGGCCGGTGTTCGCAAGCGCGCGCAGTTTCGCAAGTCCGGTCTCCATGGTGATGTCGCTGCCCCAGAGGAGGCGCTGTGAGCCAAGCGCGGCGACCGCTTCGTCCAGCATGCCACGATCCACGCCACTGCCCGAAGTGTCCGCGACGATGTTCGGCACGTCGCGAATGGCGGCGTACGAATGCATGTAGTCGCCCCCACCCCCGATGTGCGCCAGGATGAACGTCGCCTTGGGGTGGCGTTCGGCGAGGCGCGCGAGATCGGCGCCGTCGGAAATCTCCTGGTTGGGCCACTCGCGACGACGATGTTGCCAGATGTGATGCAGGATCGGGAGTCCCAGCTTGGCCGCCAACGTGCAGATGGGATCGAGCAGCGGATCATCGGCGCGGCGGCTGGCCGCGAGCTTGATGCCCACCGCTCCCTTCGCCGCGCAGCGCTTGATCTCATTGCGCGCGCGCGTCGTGTGGTTCGGGTTCACCGTCACGAGCATGCGCACGAGCGTGCCGTGTTTGCGGCACAACGCCAGCATGGCGTCATTGCCGGCCGTGAGGTCGGCCGGCGACGGAAAGTACGTGGGGGATGTGAAGCCGAACGTGCCCAGCATCGACGCGACGTGGCACGTGATTCCCATCCGCTCGCCGGCGCGAAAACGCGCGGCGTTCACCTCGCGCCAGTCCGCGCGACCGCAGCCGTCCCAGAGAAAGTGCGCGTGCGCGTCGATCAGCGGTTCCTTCATTTGCGACCCCGCTCCTTGAGCTCGACGAACGCGGCGCTGGCGCCCCGCTCGATTTCCGCAATGGCATCGTCGTCATGCGCGAGTGCGGCAAAGTTGTACGCACCGCGCTTGAAGAGAACACCGTTGCGCACGCCGGCCGCGATGAACGCGTCTTCCACCTTTGGATCAGTGAACTTCAGGAACCACATCGGGTCGAGGCCTTCGAGTGTCACGCCCGCCACGCCACTGGCATCGAGCGCGCCACCAACCACTTCGCGCATGCGCACGCCGATCCGCGCGAGTTCGCCGCAAACATCCACTCGGTCATGCCACGCGAGCACCACCGCGGCGGCGGCCAATGCGCCCGCTTCGCTCGCGAGCGTGGAAGAGATCCACGTCTTGTCCGCCGCGGACATCAGTTCCTCGCGCCCGCAGACGGCTGCCAGCGCGTGTCCGTTGGCCAGAGCCTTGCCAAACGCCGCCAGGTCGGGAGTAGTGCCCGAATACTGTTGATAGCCGCCGGTGGCGAGCCGGAACCCGGTCTTGAGTTCGTCGAAGATGAGCGCAGCGCCGGCGTGGTCGGCCAGTGCGCGAGCGCGCGCAACCCACTCTTTTGAGGGCAACCGCTCGATGACGGGTTCGATGGCAATGGCAGCGAGTTCGCTGCCAGCGTCCGCCACTGCCCGTTCGAGCGCCGTGATGTCATCGAACGGGACGCGGCGGTACACCGCGCTTGTGGCCTGTGGCACGCCGGCCGCCTCCGAACTCCAGTCGTGCCACCCGAAGTAGCCGCAGCCGACCACGATGTCACGTCCTGTGTATGTGCGCGCGATACGGATCGCCGCGCTCATCGCTTCCGCGCCGGTCTTGGCGAACATCACCCGCTCCGCGCACGGCACGACAGAGCAGAAACGCTCGGCGACCTCAACCTCGAGCACCGGAGACAATCCCGAGACCGAACCGCCCGCGAGTGTCTCGATGACGGCACGCGTGAGATCCGGTTCGGCGTAGCCGAGCGCGACGCTGCCGAGTGCCATGGTGCAGTCCACCAGCGTCTCGCCCTCGGCGGTGTGGAGATGGCAACCGGCGGCACGCACGAAGTGCGTCGGCAAGTGCAATTCGCTTCCGAACAGCAGGGCCGGGCGTTTGCTGCCCGTGGATGCGCCGCCGGGAATCAGGCCGGACGCACGCGCGCCCCAGTGATTCTCATCCGCGTCGCCAGCGGCGGCTTCAGCTTCCGCCTCGGCTTCGTCGTCCGGATCGGCGACCGCGTCGGATTGGGAACCGGCCTTTGACTTGCTGCCGAAGATTCTCGAAAAGACCATGGTCTAATCAGGTTCCGCCGGCGATGCGATTCAAGGGCGGAGCCGCTCCATGAACCGGCGGATCTCGAACGCCATGGCGCGCATCAGGGACAACTCCCGCGCATCGGGCGCCGCCCGGGAGGTGAGCGATCGCACCGTGCGCATGATGTGCTCAGTCTGGCGTGTCTTGAAGAACTCGATGGCATTGAGCGACTGTTGGGCGTCGGCGAAGAACTGCTCGAGCTGGGCCTCGGTTGGGAGCGGCGCGTCCTTGCGCGGCGGAGGAAGTTCGCGCGTGGCGTCGCCGGCCGCGAGGTGCAGTTCGTACAGGCCGATCAACACGGCCTGTGCGAGGTTCATCGACGAATGGGTGGTCGTCGGAATCACGACGGTGGAGTGCACCCGATCGAGCACTTCGTTCGGCAAGCCGCTGTCCTCCCTGCCAAAGACGAGTGCGACGGGGCCGCCAGCCGCGGCTTCGAGCAACTCGGACGCCGCAGTGCGTGGATCGCTGACGCGCCACTTGGCGGCACGGCGGCGAGCGGTGAAGCCAACGAGGCGCACACAGTCGGAGACGGCATCATCGAATTGCTCGAAGTGCTTGATGCTGTCGATGAGCGTGCGCGTGCCGTGCGCAATCCCTTCCAGGCGTTCTGCCTCATACGCGACCGGCCGCACGAGACGCAGTTCGCTGACGCCCATGTTGGCCATCGCGCGCACGGTGGCTGCGATGTTCACCGGGTCCTGTGGCTCCCACATCACCACGGCGACGCGGCCGAGCAACGATTCGCTCACAGGACGACGTCGAGGTGAAGGGCGTGGCTGTCATCCTCGCGATCGCCCCGAAGGTATGCGAATTCTCCGCGTGCATCACCGGTGACGAGCTGGCCGCGGCGACGCTCGCGACCTGCGACGGCATCGTTGACGACGATTGTCAAATCCACGTTGTGGTGGGTGCCTGCTTCGCGGACCTTGCGGTCGAACGCGCGCAGCGAATCCGGAATGACGACATGAAGCTCGTATCCGGCGGCGTTCGGACGCCAGCGCGCCACCGGCAATGACGGATACACCGATCCGGCAATCTCGCGAACCCGGACGTGCTCGCTCCCGATTTCCGGGACCAGCATCCACCTCGCGCGGTGGCTTGTGGTGTCGATATGCACTTGTATGCCGGCGCCCATGGTGTCCGCGTGTTCGTTGTCGAGTCGATTCACCGCATCAGCCGGCGCGAAGCGCTGGTTTGTCGCACGCACGTCGATGAACAGCTCCAGTTCATTGTCAGCCGCGGAAACTGCGACGGTGGCCGAAGGTGATCCCGCTTCGCGCCACGACACCTCAGAGCGCCGATAGTTGTTCTCGCCGAGCTCCATCGTGTAGAGGCGCTTGCGATCGGCGACGGGGAGATCCGACCACCAGCCACCGAAGTTCGCGGGTTGTCGGATGCGCCGTCGGGCCTTGGGTTCCAGCACCGGAGTCGAGCGCGTGGCGGCAACGCGCCCACCGAGCTCCGTGCTGACGGCGCCCAACGTGCCACCCACTTCCATCCGCCACCCGCTTGGCGTGCGGAGGTGCGTGTGCCGTTCTCCACCGCTCTCCACCCGGACTCGCTCAACCTCCATGGCGCACGACGCGACCGCGGGATCCCACGCGAGCAGCGTGCGAAGCCGGCCTTGGGCGCCGCGCAGCCGTACCATATAGAAGGGGCGCATTTGCGACGCTGGCTGTCCCGGCGCCTCCCCGCGGATGAGCGTCGCGGCCCCCCTGGCCTGGAACCACAGGCGCAGTCGCCGCTCGCCCGCATTCGCGTGAAGCAGCACGGACTCACCCGGCTTCACAGATGCCGCCGACCAGTCGCGCGCAAAGTCGAAGCCGTCCTCGAGGCCGTCGGCGCCGTCCACTGTCGTGGCGCGCAGCTCGACGCCTTCCGGCACGGCGTCAACGTGCCACGGCAGGTCCACCTGCACGTCACGCGGCGCCGTCCAGGTGAGTTCATCCACGAGGTAACGCGGCGTCACGATCAGTGCGCGGGTAATGGTCACGTCGCCGTCCGTGAACTGCGCCTCGGCCCAGCCAAGGTCACCACGCTCATCGTACGCCGTGAGCCGACCGTCCGCGCTCTGCTGCGAATGGCCGCCCACAAACGGCGCGTTGTGCGCCAGCGAGCTGCGATACCAGTGCAGCGACTTCTCGACGTAGGAGCCGGTGCCGAGGTCGTCGAGCCAGCGCTGCATTCCCTGCACCAAGAGAAGATTCAGGCGGTCGGGATGTCCGTGGCCGGCGCCGGACTGCCCGTAGTCCATCGCGACAAAGACACGTCCCGGCCTGCGGAAGATCGCAAGGCCCTGCCCGGTGAGGTGCACCGATCGCGGCTCGACAACCGCGGTTGCGGGCAGCTCCGGTACGGCGTGGAGCACCGCTCGCCAGCCAAGGTCGGCGCGTGTCAACAGCGACGAGCCGGTGTTGCGCTCGGCGTCCGCCGTCGACCGGGATCGACCGGTATCCCCTCGCTCGTGTCCGGGTTCATAGCAGCGCGCCACAGCGTCGTGGAGCTCGTCGCCGCCCGTGCGCGCTAGGCCGAGTTCAGCCAGCTCCGCGAATCGCCACTGGCGAAGCGACACCGCGTACTGCGAGTCCTTTCGCGACGGGAACGTGAAGTCCGGGAGGGCGGACGCGAACGTGGCGGCGATGCCGCGGTCGAAATTGCGCTTCCGGGCCGCGGACAACGGAATGCCATTGGCCTCGCACATCGTGACCGCGTACCAAAGCCCGCGAATCGCAAACTGGTGGTAGTTGTCACCCTCGAACCACGTTCCATCAGCGAGTAATGCGCGATCAAGGTGTGCCGCCACGCCGAATTTCCCTCCGACCACGGCATCCGCGCGCGACTTGTCGCGCAGCATCAGGGCCGATGCCAGCAGCGCCACGTTGTTCCACACCTGCCGATTGGAATTGCCCTCATTGAAACCCGAAATCAGCGCGCGGCTTGGCGCAATGATTCGTTCGCGCACGATGTCCGCGGTCCAGTGATCGCCGGTCTGTTCGACGAAGTCTGCCGCCACACAGATCTGCAGCAGCCAGATGGACTCGAGGTACGTGCTGAAGAACGGACGCGTGGGCCCCAACACGTTGTCGCGATTGGGATACTCGAGGTAGACGGCGGCGTACTTTCGGAGCACATCGCGCGCAAAGGACGCCCGGCGCGCGTCTGTTTCGATGAGGTGAAACAACGCCGCATGCACCGCACGCTCCGCGAGCCACAGATGGTACCAGGTGTTCCACGCCCGGCTGTGCAGTTCGCCCGTGTACACAGCCCCGCAGGCGCCGCAACGGTGATTCACCGGACTGAACGGATCGAATTCCAGGTTGGCGCCGTCCCGTTCACATCGGCCGCCGGCCCGCGAGAGCAGCGCCTTGGCAGGCGGAATGAAAACGGCGCGATCCAGCACCGGTTCGAGTTCGCCGACCAGCGATCGCAAGAGCGGTTGCAGCGGACCGCCCACGGCTTGGCGACGCGACTCGAGCTGTTCGTTGTGGAGCAGGAGCATCAGCGGCGCGCGACGGAGCGCCCATCAGGAGGCGACCCGTCCGTTGTCCAATGGGTCACCGTCGCGAGTTCCCCTCGAAGGTCGAACACCACGCCGCGCATGCGAGCGGAGACACCTTGGAGGCCGCGGGAATGGTATATCCATGCTACCGGCAATTCGAGCGCAAGCTGCCGTTGCACGTTCAGCCACCTGTTCCGCAACTCGATCCCGGTGACCGCCTGTCGCACGCGCCCGAAGAGCGCGTCGAGCGTCGCCGACCGATAGCTCGCATAGTCGAGGGCGCCGCCCCGCTGCGCCGACTCGAACATGGCGCCCACGTACGAGAGCGCCAAGTCGCCCGGCACCCCGGTGATGAGCACGTCAAAGTCCTTGGTGTGCGAGCGTGCTCGCGCCAGAAAGGCGCCGAGTTCCATCGGGCGCACGCGCAGCCGGATTCCCCGCGCCGCCAGATCGGCCTGAACCAGTTGCTCCACCGCGTTGTCGCCGGAGCCGACGGTGAGCAGTTCGACGTCGAGCGGGACACCGCGCGCGCGCCATCCGTCGGTGCCGCGACGCCAGCCGGCAGAATCGAGCAAAGCGTCGGCGAGCGCGGGCTCGTGAGCGGGCGGCTCGTTCGCCGCGAGTGGATTCTCGGGCGGCACCGGACCTGAAGCTGGTGTCCCGAACCCGGCCAGTGCGGCCGCGACGATGCGCTGCCGATCGATGGACAGCCCGATTGCGCGCCGGACGCGGACATCGTCGAACGGCGCCCGATGCGTGTTGAAGACGAT
Source organism: Gemmatimonadota bacterium (assembly GCA_038060705.1). GTDB lineage: Bacteria > Gemmatimonadota > Gemmatimonadetes > Gemmatimonadales > Gemmatimonadaceae > DASPMP01. The sequence goes on along the minus strand of JBBTFS010000040.1, from coordinate 14,592 downwards.
GCCAGTTGAGAACAACACGGGATAGTCCATCACCGCGATCATCGGATCCCGGCGCGCGAGGTCGGCCATGGAGGCCGAGATGCCAGCGACATCGAGTTCACCGGCCGCGAGTCCCGCGAACTTCGTTGTCGGCTCATCGACGACCGCGACCACGAGCGATCGGATGCGCGGCGGCCCTCCCATCGACGACGGGAAGCTGTCGTTGCGTGCGAATTCCCAGCGTTGTCCTGCGACACGCCGCACGAACCGAAACGGCCCGTTCCCGACCGGCGCAGTACTGAAGCCCGCACGGCGCAGGTCGGCCGGCGCGACGGAGCGGAGCAAGTGCTCGGGGACGATCGGCAGCTCGGCGAACACCGCGGGCACGTCGCGCTGGTGAGCACGGAACCGCACCACCACCACTGAATCGGATGGCACGAGGACCGAATCGATCGCCGCGAGGTCACTGGACCGGGGGTAGCCGGTCCGCGGATCCCGACCACGCAGCAACGTGAAACGAACGTCGCGCGCGGTGGTGCGTTCACCATCGTGCCAATGGACGCCGGGCTCGAGATGCATGGTGAGCACCGACCGGTTGGCGTTCCACATCCATCGCCGGGCGAGGTACGGCTGCTGAACGAGGGCGCTGTCCAAGCGCGTCAACGTCACGAACAGCACGTGCCGCTGGATCTGCCGCGACAGCGGGTGAATCGTGATGAGCGGGTTGGCAGACTCCAGGTCGGTGCCCGAGGCGTAGACCACCACGTCGGCCGGCCGCTGCGGCCCACCGCACGCGACGGCCAGCGCGAGCGCGGCAATTGACGCTGTCCGGCGCGACCGCATTATCCAGCCGTGCAAGCGACTGCCCTGTTCCGGCGCCTGATCGTCGCCGCCGGCCTCATGTGGCTGGTGGTGACGCTCACCTTTGCGCTGCTACGCCTGGCGCCGGGTGACGCGGCGACCTTCCTGGTTGCGCCGGGCGCCTCCGCCGGCGATGCCGCCCGCTTGCGTTCGGAACTCGGGCTCGACCGTTCCATGCCGGTGCAATATGCACGGTGGCTGCGCGACGCGGTGAGCGGTGACCTGGGCGCGAGTTTCGCGAGTGGCCGGCGAGTCTCGGTGGTTCTCGCGGAGGCCGCGCCGGTGTCGATTGCCTTGGGTGCGCTGTCGCTGGCGCTGACGTTTCTCATCGGCGTACCGATCGGCATGGTGCAGGCCGCGCAGCATCGGCGTCCACTGGACCGGGCACTGACGGCGCTCACGACGGCCGCCTATGCGGCGCCCACGTTCTGGCTCGCGCTCGGTTTGGTGGCGGTCTTCACGTACGGAGCCGCTGTACTGGGACTGCCGGCCTGGCTTCGGTTGCCGTCCTTCGGGCTGCGTACGCCCGGTGTCGCGCCGGAGGGGTGGGCCGGTGTCGTTGACCTGTGGCGTCACGCGTTGCTCCCCGTGTCGATTCTCTCGGTGGTCGGCGCGGCCGGCATTGCGCGATACGCGAGGACCAGCGTGTTGGATGTGGCGCGCATGGACTTCGTGAAGACCGCGCGCGGCAAGGGCGCGTCCAACATCACGGTCTATGCGCGCCACGTGCTGGCCAACGTGCTGCCGTCGCTCGTCGTGCTCTTTGCGTTGTCACTGCCCGGGCTCCTGGCCGGATCGATCTTCGTCGAGTCGGTGTTCGCGTGGCCCGGTCTGGGCCGGGCGACGCTGAACGCCATCCTCGCGCGCGACTACCCGGTGATCATGGGCGCCACCTTGTGGTACTCCGGCGCCGTGATTGTCGCGAACCTGGCGGCGGAGTTGGCGCTGCCGCTGCTGGACCCGCGGCGGGAGACAGCATGAGCGCACCCTGGACGCACGACCGCCTGGCGTTTGGCGGAGCCATCGCGCTCGCGTCCCTCGCACTCGCGTGTCTCGTGGTGCCGATGCTGGCGAGCGCCGATCCGATGGCCATCGGCGACGTGCTGCGGCTGCGACTCCTGGCGCCGCTGACCACCGACGCCAACGGGCATTTTCATGTGCTGGGCACTGACCGTTTTGGACGCGACCTGTTTGTCCGTATGATGCTGGCGGGCCGCGTTTCCCTCGCGGTCGGCATTGCCGGCTCGCTGATCTCGGCGGCGCTGGGCACCGCGGCGGGCGCCATTGCGGCCTGGGTCGGTGGTTGGGTGGACCGCGCGATCATGGGATTGGCCGACACACTGCTTTCCGTGCCGCGCCTCGTCCTGCTGCTCGTGTGTGCGGCACTCTGGCAGCCTGGACTCGCGACGGTCGTCATTGTCCTCGTCGCCACTGGATGGATGGGTGTAGCCCGCCTCATTCGTTCGGAGGTGCTCGGCGTGAGGTCGCAACCGTACGTTCAGTCCGCCGTGGCGCTCGGAACCACGTCATGGCGTGCGCTCTGGCGTCACGCGCTGCCGAACGCGCTCGGGCCCGCGATTGTCGCGACGACACTCGGGGTCGGCAATGCGATTCTCCTCGAGAGCGGCCTGTCGTTCCTCGGACTGGGCATCCAGCCGCCGAGCCCGAGCTGGGGCAACATGATCGCAGGTGGGCGCGACCTGATCGTGACGGCGCCCTGGGTCGCGATTGCGCCCGGCACGGCCCTCATCCTCACCGTGTTCTGCGCCACGCTCATCGGTGACGCGCTGCGGGACCGTCTGGCCGGCGATCAGCCGGGGCTGCGGCGCTCGCTCGCGGAACGCGTGTGAGGTCAGCGAACCAGGACAGTCACCATACCGCGCGGTGGCGCACGAAATGCGATCGCATTGTCGTTGATGACCATCTTCTCGAATGGCATCTCGTCCAGACGTGAGCCCTTGGCTTCCCTGATGGCGCACCCGAATCGCCAGCGTCCGGAGACCTCGCGATCGAGCAGATTGACGCAACGGAGCACCGTCCAGTCGCCCACCTCGCTCTCCTTCATCGCGGAGAACGCCAGGCCGGCGCCTTCCAGCACGACGCCGTGGACGGCCGCCGGCACCCGGAGGGCCGAGCGCAGCGTTTCCCCGGCGATCGGATGCAAGACGTCGTCCGCCGTGCGTTCGATCTGGATCAGGACGTCGTCTGACCGCGGGCCGTGCAGCAGCAGCGCGAATCCGGCGGCGAATGGTCCCGTGCATTGGGCATCCGGCGTGGAAACCGGCCATCCCGCATGGCCCGGACGCTCTGGAAGGTCGGCGCGCGACAACTCGCCCACTGCGCGAACCAAGGTCACCGCAAATCCACGCTTCACGGATTCGTATTCGGCGAGTCCGTCGGAGAACAGCGTGACGCCGGCGTGCCCGTCGAATCTGGTCACATAGCGGTGCAACGGCGCTGTCAGAATCGGCTTCTCCATCACGGCCGCGTCCGCGCCGACCTGTGGCGCGGTTCGCTCGACGGGCCCGCAGGCAGCGTCAGCGATGGTCGCGTCGCCGACAACATCAGAGGCAATCACGAGTCGCAGGCGATGATCACGCGCGCGATTCTCCCCGGCAACCTTGATGCCTACCGCGGATGCCCCGGCATCGAGTGAGAACACGATGTGGAGGTCGACGCGCTCCTTGCCGCGCACGAATCGCCAAGTCTGCCCAACCGCGCCGTGCAGCGGGCCGCGGTGCACTGCGCGAGTTCCGACACAGCGCCCGCTGAACTTCGGCTTTCGCACCGAGGGCGTGTACAGGTCGCCAAGATCTTCGCGGCTTTCCCAGGACACCACGCCGCGCAGGACACGTCGCGTCGCAACGTCCGTCAGGGTGATTTGCCCGGACGGGCTCCACGCGAGAACCACCCGGCCGTTCGACATCTTGCGGCCGTCGACGGTGACCCGTTCAGGAGCCGTGGCGGCACCCGAAGCAGGCGCCAGGGACATGGCCGCAATCCCATAGGCCGGGACATTGTCGACCCACACGGCGGCGTTCTGCCGGACAACGAGGTCATTGTCCGGATAGGCGCGCGGCGCCTCGGTACGCGCGAATGCCGTGGAAGTCTCCAACACCTGCACTCCGTCGCGTTCGGCCACGAGCGCCCCGTCGCCATTCGCAATGACCGCCGGGCCCGATCCGGGGCCGACTGGTGCGTCCGCGAGCTTCGTGGTGAGTTCCACGATCGCCACACCCGAGCGCGGTCGTGCACACGGATTCCGCACGAGCACCAATGCCTGGTGGGCGTCCGTCGCCGCGCGTGCGGCCTCGCGGTCATGGCCGATGAGGTCCAGGATCGCATCCGCGCGGAGGCCGGCCGCCTGCTGCTCGGCGCTTTCCAGCCGGGCGTCTACGGCGCGCGCGACCGCGTCGGTGCTGCAGCCGCACAGACTGTCGTGCGGCTGGCACAGCAGCACGTCCCTCCATGCGGCGCGCGTGAAGGGTTGTCGACTGATGCCACGCACGAGCCGCGACAAGGCGGCCCAGGGCTCGACGTCGCGCACCATCTCGCGCTCGATGCGCGAATAGCGGCGCTTCTGGTGCGCGCGGCTCGCGAGCGTTCCCTGGAGCGTCCATGTGTAGCCGTACGAATCGCGCAGTTCGCCAGCCACCTCACCGAGTTTTGACGACGCCGCCAAGCGGGCCAGCTCACGCGCGAACTGCGCCAAGCTCGAGAGCTCGACCTTGGCCGGCTTGGCGACCCACCCCAGCTCGGACACGGCGCGCTGCAAATCCGGCTGCCGCGCGTGATGATCCGCGCCGTTCAGGAGCAGAGACACACCCGTCGCCGACCGGCCCCCGAGTTCTCCGTTGATGCGGGCCCAACGCGCCGGCGCGGCGTCGGCATCCGCCGGGAGATTCGCGCCCAACTCATACCCGGAGCGGGACAGGTGATAGGCCATGACGCGTTCGTGCCGTCCGCGCCAGTGAAACGCATCGCGCTCGCTGCGGCAGCCGCGCCAGATCACGATAAGCGCCTTGCCGAAGCCGGCGGCGATGTCTGGCAGGGACGCCGGGTGGCCAAACGAATCCGGGCAATACAGCACCGGCGGCGATTCGGCACGCAGGTCACGCATGGTGCGGGCGCCGGCAAGCAGGTTGCGCACCAACCCTTCGCCGCCGGGAATCAGTTCGTCCGCGAGGACAAACCACGGACCGGCTTCGAGCCGACCCCCGCGCAACGCCGCGCTCAGTTCCGAGGCGCGCTCGGGTCGGATGCTGAGATAATCCTCGAGCACAACGGTCTGCCCATCGAGCAGAAAGCTGGCGCCGGGGGCCGCGTCATCGAGGAGTTCATCGATGAGTGGCACGAGCCGCTGCCGGAATCGTTCGGCAGAGTGGTACCACTCCCGGTCCCAGTGTGTGTGGGGGACGACGTGAACCAGCAACTCAGGGTGCGGGGTGCAGGGTGCGATCGCGGGGTTCAGGGTACTAGCTTCCTGCCGCAATGGATACCCTCCTCGACCTGTTCCACAAGCTGCGCGACGTGAAAGGCCTCGTCGCGTGGGGCGGCTACGTGGGACTCACGGCAATCATCTTTGCGGAAACGGGCCTGTTCGTCGGTTTTTTCCTTCCAGGCGACTCCTTGTTGGTGACCGCCGGCCTGCTGGCCTCGCAACCACAGTTCGGGCTCAACCCCTGGCTCTTGGGCAGTATCCTCTGCGTCGCGTCCATCGCCGGGAATGCGCTCGGTTATGCCATCGGCCGGTACAGCGGCCCACGCCTGTTCAAGCGCGAGGAGTCGCTGTTCTTCAAGCCGCGGTACCTGCGCCAGGCACACGAGTTCTACGAGAGGCACGGTGGCAAGACTGTGATCATTGCGCGCTTCATGCCCATCGTGCGCACGTTCGTCCCGATCGTCGCCGGCGCGGCGAAAATGGACCACGGCCGCTACACGACGTACAACGTGGTCGGTGGCGTGCTCTGGATCTGGAGCATGATTCTCACCGGGTACTTTCTCGGACGCTACATTCCCGGCATCGACCGCCACATCGAGAAAGTGATCATCGTGGTGATCGCGCTGTCGCTAATGCCGGGCGTTTACCACTGGTGGCAATCGAGACGCCGGGCGATGACCGCCGACCGCTCGAACCTCTGACCGATTCAGGAGCGCGACATGCCGTTCACCCTCGCCCCGCTTCCGTATCCCGCGAATGCCCTCGAGCCGCACATCGACGCGCGCACGATGGAGATTCACCACGGCAAGCATCATCAGGCCTACGTCACCAACCTGAACACCGCGCTCGAAAAGGCGCCGGACTACACGAGCAAGACGGCAGAGCAGGTGTGCGCCTCGCTGAGCGGCGTGCCTGAGGCCGTGCGCACCGCGGCTCGCAACAACGGCGGCGGCCACTGGAACCACACGCTGTTCTGGGAACTCATGGGTCCGAATGCCGGCGGTGCACCAAGCGGCGCCCTCGCGAACGCCATCACGTCGGCGTTCGGCGACTTTGACAAGTTCAAGGAGCAATTCGCCGCCGCCGGCGTTGGCCGCTTTGGCTCAGGCTGGGCGTGGCTGCTCAATGACGGCGGCAAGTTGTCGATCATGAGCACGCCGAACCAGGACAACCCACTCATGGACGGCACGCCGGCGAAGTCTGTCCTCCTTGGCCTCGACGTGTGGGAGCACGCGTACTACCTCAACTACCAGAATCGCCGCGCCGACTACATCAAGGCGTGGTGGAACGTCGTGAACTGGAAGGCCGTGGAGAAGCGCTTCGGCTAGCGCCCAGTTTTTCGGATCCCGGCGACGAGATCATCCACTCCGCCGTCGCCGGGCCGGTCCGTCGCTGGCGCACGCCTGCCCACGTGACGCGCGCGCCAAGCCAGCGCCGGCGGCGTTACGAACGTCGTGATGAGCACCATGAGCATCAACGCGCCGTATTGGCCCGCCGTGACAGCTCCGGCCGCAAGGCCCATCTGCGCGAAGATCAGGCCCACCTCCCCGCGCGGCACCATGCCGATGCCGATCAGCGTCTTGTCGGCCTGCAGCCGCCACGCGCCGACGCCGGCAAGGAGTTTGCCGACAATGCCGGTGACCACGAGCGCCGCTCCCAACGCAAGCGACCGAGAGTCCGCCAGGGCTCCCAGGCTCACAGCGGCGCCGACCGACGCGAAGAACAGCGGAACCACCAGGTGACCCAGACTCGTTGCGGTCCTCTGGATCTCCTTGCGCTGAGGCAGGCCGTGCAACACGAGGCCGGCCGAAAACGCGCCGACGATCATCGCCGAGCCAGCCATCTCAGCCAACCACGCGAGCACGATGGCGAACACCAGGCCGATCGTCCCCAGCGCGCCTTCGGCCTTCAAGCGCTCCGCGGCGCCGAATAGCGGCTTGGCAACGACGCCGCCGATCAGCACTGCCGCCGCGACGAACGCTACCGCAACACCGGTGAGGCGTGAGACTGACGCCACCGTCGGCGTGCCACCCGCGACGACCGACGCGATGACGGCAAGAATGATCAGCCCGATGACGTCGTCAATGACCGCGGCACCGAGGATGACCTTCCCTTCGGTGGACTCCAGCCAGCCGATATCCGAAAGGACGCGCCCGGTGATCCCGACCGACGTGGCGCAGAGGGCGGCGCCGCAGACGAGTGCCGGCACTGTCTCCAATCCGAGCGCCACGCCGACGTAATAGCCGGAGACCATGGGCAGCACCACTCCGGTGACGGCAACCATGGTGGCGGCACTTCCGACGCGCACCAGCGACGCCAGCTCCGTCTCCAGCCCAATGGTGAACAGCAGGACGATGACGCCGAGTTCGGACAGCTGATGGATGAACGGATCGGCGGGGTCCAGCACGCCGAACACAGAAGCGCCGAGGAGGACACCGGCCAGCAGTTCGCCGAGGACGGCGGGCTGCTTGATGCGCTGCGCGAGATCGCCCAGCAGTTTTGTCGCGAACCAGGCAGCAGCAAGTGCCGCCAGCGTAGTCACTGCGCGGCCTCGCCCTCGAGGTAGGTGTACCCTTCCAGGCCAGCCACGTAGTCCGCGATGAACGTGTTGGCGTCCTGCCGCGAAATGTGTTTCGCGTTGTTCACTTTGCGACGAAACACCGACAGCAGATCCGCACCGCGGAACTGCACGTAGTTGAGCACCTCGGTCACCGTGTCGCCGTGCACGAGGTCCGTCACCGAGTATCCGCCCGCATCATTCAGGCGGATGTGCACGGCGTTCGTATCGCCGAACAAGTTGTGCAGGTCGCCGAGGATCTCCTGGTACGCACCCGTGAGGAAGACGCCGAGCATATACGGCTCGCCGTCACGAGTGTCATGGACCTCGAGGCTCGGGCTTCCCCCGTTCTCACCGACGAACCGGTCGATCTTGCCGTCGGAATCGCACGTGACGTCCTGAATCGTGGCGCGGCGTGTCGGCTGCTCGGTCAGCCGGTGAATCGGCATCATCGGGAACAACTGGTCGATGGCCCAGCTGTCCGGCAGCGACTGGAAGACCGAGAAGTTGCAGAAGTACCGGTCGACCAACGCCGACGACAGATCCTTGGCGATGTCTTCGAAGTCGTCGCGGTGCCGCTCGGCATGCCGAGCGATGACGTTGAGCGTGGCGAGGTAGATGCGCTCAGCCAACGCGCGTTCGCGCAAGGTCAACACGCCGGTGTTGAACAATTCCTGCGCGCGCTCCTTGTCGAACGTCAGGTCGTGGTACACCTCGCGGATGCGGCGCCGCGAGACGTTCTTGCGCGACGCGTCCTTGTAGTCCGCCACCATCTCGTGCAGCAGTGCGTGGTCGTCCTCGGTCAACTCCGGCAGTCCGCGCACTTCGTGCGACTCCACGTCGATCACCTTGAGCAGCAAGAGCGCGTGATGCGCTGTGAGCGCGCGGCCGGACTCACTGATCAGGTGCGGCATCGGCAGGTCATGCTCGCGGCACGCCTCCGCCATCGTGTAGACGATGTCGTTGGCGTATTCCTGCAACGAGTAGTTGACGCTCGAGTCCGATTCGGAGTTCGTACCGTCGTAGTCCACGCCCAGGCCACCGCCGACATCGAGGTGCGTGATGTCGAGGCCCATCTTGCGAAGCTCGACGTAGAAACGCGTGATCTCCTGGAGTCCGTTCTTGATGTACCGGATGTCGGTGATCTGCGAGCCGAGATGGAAGTGGATGAGCTTGATCCAATCGAGACGGTCGGCGGCGCGGAGTTTCTCGATGGCGGACATGAGGTCGGCGGAATGCAAGCCGAACTTCGACTTCTCGCCGCCACTCTCCTTCCACCGGCCAAAGCCGCGCGATGCCAGTTTGATGCGAATGCCGGCCGTCGGCTTCACGTCCAGTTCCTGTGCCACCTGGATCAGGACGTCGATCTCACTCAATTGCTCGATGACGACGAACACCTGGTGCCCCAGCTTCTGGCCCATCAGGGCCAGCCGCATGAACTCCTCGTCCTTGTAGCCGTTGCAGATGATCAGGTGGTTGGTATGGTCCGCGAGACCGAGTACCGCCTGCAACTCCGGTTTGCTGCCGCACTCGAGGCCGACGCCGTGACGCGAGCCGAACTCGACGATCTCTTCGACGACGTGGCGCTGCTGGTTGACCTTGATCGGGTAGACCGTGGTGTATCCGCCGTCGTAGTTGTACTCCTCCCGGGCGTTGATGAACCGTTCCGACAGCGCGTCCAGTCGCGAGCGCAGAATGTCGGAGAAGCGCAACAGTACGGGCAGCTGAACCCCCTGCTCTTCCAGGTCACGGGCAACCTCGAAAAGATCCAACTCGCGGTCCGGGTGCTGCAGGTCCGGACGCACGACGACATGGCCGGCCGCGTTCACATCAAAGAAGCCGGCGCCCCATCCATCGAGGTTGTAGGTCGCCTTGGACTGTTCGATCGTCCACGCCGCGGGACCGCTGGAACCACCGGGGGCGCCGTTTTCCTGCGCGCCATTCGCACCCGGCGTCGGCGCGGAAGAACCCGCAGCTGGCGCCGGCGGCGGAATTGGAGGCGAAGACGTGGCGTGCGATGCCATGGTGGAAGCTAGGGATAGAGGCGTTGAACGCGCCATCCGCTTTCTTCACGCAAATACAGTTGTCGCTCGTGCAGTCGGCTCGGCTTGCCGAACCAGAACTCGATCGCCTCGGGCGTGAGCCGGAACCCCGACCAGAACGGAGGTCTTGGGACAGGCTGACCGTGGAATTTCTCGTCGTATTCCGCGACCCGCGCCTCCAGGTCGCCCGGCGCTTCCATCGTGCGGCTTTGGCGCGACGCCCAGGCACCCAGCTGGCTCATGCGCGGGCGCGTCGCGAAATACTCGTCTGCTTCGGCGACGCTCACGGGCACGATGTGCCCCTCAACACGCACCTGGCGCTCGAGCGGCGCCCAGTGAAAACACATTGCCGCGCGCCGATTGAAGCTCAGGTCGCGCGCTTTGCGGCTCTCCAGGTTCGTGTAGAACACGAAGCCGGCTTCGTCCGCATGCTTGAGCAGCATCATGCGCACGGAGGGTTGTCCCTCCTGGTTCGCCGTGGCCAGGGCGAGCGCAGTCGGCTCCGGCATCTGCTCCTTCGGCAACTGCTGCGCCTCGGCAAGCAGTCGCTGGAACAGCGCGATCGGATCCTGGAGCGGTCTAACCGTCGCCATCGAGCAGTCGGCCAACGCCACCCAGCAGGCTACCCTCGCCCTTCATCCGTCCGCCGGCGCGTGGCGACGCGGCAATGATCCGGTCCGCCAGGCGCGAGAACGGCAGCGTCTGCAGGACGACGCGGCCGGGGCCTGTGAGTTCGACGAAGAACAGTCCTTCCCCGCCGAAGAGCGCTGTCTTGATCCCGGGCACCATGCGAATGTCATAGTTGACGGACTCTTCCATCGCAACCAGACAGCCGGTGTCCACGCGCAGAACTTCGCCGGCGCTCAAGGTCATCTCGGCCAGCGTGCCGGAGGCGTGGAGAAACGCAAGGCCGTCCCCGTCGAGGCGCTGCAGGATGAAGCCCTCGCCTCCGAAGAACCCCGCGCCAATGCGCTTGGTGAACGCGATGGTCACATTGACGCCGTACGCCGCGCACAGGAACGCGTCCTTTTGCGCGATGACCCGTCCACCCCACTTCTGGAGATCCACGGGCAGAATCTTTCCGGGGTACGGCGCGGCAAACGCCACGTCGCGGCGCTTGACGCCGTCATTCGTGAACGTCGTGACGAAAAAGGAGTCGCCGGCCAGCACCCGTTTGGCGCCGCCCATGAGCTTGCTGACGAAACCACGATTCTCGCCGGTGGCATCGAGCGTGGTCTGCATGGTAATGCCGTCCTGCATGTACATCATCGCGCCGGCCTCGGCGATGACGGTCTCGCGCGGGTCGAGCGTCACGATGACGGCCTGCATGTCGTCGCCGATGAGACGATAGTCGATTTCGTGGGCCATGGACTGACAGGGACCTGGGAAGCGGAAACGGGGAATGGGGCCGGAAGTATCTTATTGGCCGATGCTTCTCGAACGCTACTACGACGACTCGCTGGCACAAGCGAGCTACCTGATCGCGTGCGAACGCTCGCGTGAAGCGGTCGTGTTCGACCCGAACGTCCTCGCGACGTTCCAGACGACGCTGTCCTGCCACCGGCTGAAGATCCGGTATGTGGCCGAGTCGCACATCCATGCCGACTACCTGTCGGGCGGTCGCGAACTGGCGCGGCAGCACAAAGCGACCCTCCTGCTGTCCGCGCATGGCGGCCGGGACTGGACATACGTCACCTCACCGATGGACAGCGTGCGTCTCATCCGTGACAGAGATTCGATCATCGTGGGCATGGTTCGGATCGACGTGATGCACACGCCGGGCCATACGCCGGAACACCTCTCGTTCCTGATTACCGACTTGGCGACGGGCGATCGGCCGATGGGCCTGATCAGCGGTGACTTTGTCTTTGTCGGCGACGTTGGCCGGCCCGACCTGCTGGAGAAGGCCGCCAAGGTCGCCGGCACCATGGAGTCGTCGGCTCGCGAACTCTTTGCGTCACTCCAGCGACTCAATGCGCTCCCGGACTACCTTCAAATCTGGCCGGGCCACGGGGCGGGTTCCGCGTGCGGCAAAGCGCTCGGCGCCGTCCCGTCGAGCACGCTGGGTTACGAACGGCTCTTCAATCCGGCGCTGCAGCACAAGGACGAGAAGTCTTTCGTGCAATGGGTGCTGGCCGATCAACCCGAACCACCTCCCTACTTCGCGATCATGAAGCAACGGAATCGCGACGGGTGGACGCGCGTTTCGGCCACCGACAGCGCCAAGGCCGTTGACGCAACCGCGTTACGCGCCGCGCTGGATCGTGGCGAGCAAGTGGTGGACCTGCGTGGATCGCGGGACTATCTGGCGGCGCACGTGCCGGGCACGATCAATATCCCGTTCGGGAACAGTCTCGTGACCTATGCGGGCACGGTCCTGCGGTACGACGTGCCGCTCTACCTGTTGGCGACGTCGCCCGAACAGGCGTTGACCGTGGAGCGTCGGCTGGCGCTGATCGGCATGGAGGTCCACGGAGTGGCTGGCCGAGAGGCGCTCGACGCTTTGATGGCCAAGCACAAGGTGCCGACGCGAATCGTCGATGCCGCGACGCTCTCCCAGCAGCTGTCCACGAACGGGCCGCGTTTGCTGGATGTGCGAGGCCGCTCGGAATGGAATAGCGGTCGCCTCCCCAAAGCCAGGCACATCTACCTGGGTGACCTGAGTGCGCAGTTGTCGACGCTCAGCCGTAGCGAGCCAATCGTGGTGTACTGCCAGTCCGGAACGCGGTCGTCGATTGCGGCAAGCCTGCTGCATCGCGCCGGGTTCACCGACGTCGCCACTTTTTCCGGCGGCGTTGACGCGTGGGTGAAAGCGGACCTACCGCTTGAAAAGGACGACAAGTGACCGGGACTCGGAACTGGGGACTTGGAACTGGACTGATCACTGTCGGCATCTGCATTGCGGTCAACGCCGCTGCCGCCGGCGCTCAGAACCGCCCGGAGCCGTCGGCGGTGACGCTCCTCGTTCCCGCGCGGGTTTTTGACGGCACCACGATGCACGACGGTTGGAGCGTGCTGGTGCGCGGCAACCGCATCGAGGCGGCCGGCCCGTCCGCGCAGATCTCGGCTCCGGCGGGCGCTACGACGGTGCGCCTCACCGGCCTGACGCTCATGCCGGGAATGATCGAAGCCCACAGCCATCTGCTGCTGCACCCGTACAATGAAGCGACGTGGGACGACCAGGTTCTGCACGAACCCGAAGCGCTGCGCGTGGCGCGGGCGGTGAATCACGCCAGGGCCACGCTGATGGCCGGATTCACGACGGTGCGCGACCTGGGCACCGAAGGCGCCGGCTACTCCGACGTGGGACTCAAGCAGGCCATCGAGCAACGGATCATCCCCGGCCCTCGCATGGTCGTGACAACGCGTGCCATCGTGGCGCGCGGCAGCTATGCACCGAAGGGCTTTGACCCGCGTTGGGATATCCCGCAGGGCGCCGAGGAAGCCGATGGCGTGGAGTCCATCACGCGCATCGTGCGCGACCAGATCAAGCGCGGCGCCGACTGGATCAAGGTGTACGCCGACTATCGCTGGGGCCCGAACGGCGAAACGCGCCCAACCTTCACGGAAGCCGAGCTCAAGGTGCTGGTGGACGTGGCATCGAGCAGCGGGCGGCCGGTGGTGGCGCATGCGTCGACCCCAGAGGGCATGCGGCGCGCGATCATGGCTGGAGTCGAGAGCATCGACCATGGCGACAACGGCACACCCGAAGTCTTCGCACTCATGAAGGACAAAGGCGTGTACCTCTGCCCCACCGTGGCAGCCGGTGACGCCACGACCACGTACCGGGGCTGGAAGCGCGGCGTGGATCCCGACACTCCCGGCATTCGCAACAAGCGCGTCACGTTCATGATGGCCGTGGATGCCGGCGTGCTGATCTGCAGCGGCAGCGACGTCGGCGTCTTCACGCACGGGGACAATGCGCGCGAGCTGGAGCTCATGGTGAACTACGGGCTCAAGCCGCTGCAGGCGGTTGTAGCGGCGACCTCAGCCAACGCGCGGATGCTTCACTGGCAGGACCGGATCGGCTCGGTGCGCGCGGGCCTGTTGGCCGACCTCATCGCGGTGGACGGCGACCCGACGTCCGACATCACGGCCGTGCGGCGCGTGAAGTTCGTGATGAAAGACGGAGAGTCCTACCTCAAGTAGGCGTCCAGCGCGGCGCGGTGCAGGTCCGCTTCGCGTTCGCCCATCGCGACCGTTTCGTCCAGCAGGTGCGGCTTGGTGTAGTCCCACCGGCCGATCGGCGGCGTGGTGGTGGGCGCGACATACAGGCGGCCGCCCTGCACCCCAAGCACTGACGGGTGATACTGGCGCGCCAGGACGACGATACTGCGCGCCACCTCCGGGTGACGTTCGGCAATGGACGCCGGCGCGTTGTCCACCATCCCCCCATCGAGGAGCTTCAGGCCGCGGAAGTCACCGATGGGCGTGAAAGGCGGCGTGGCGGATGACGCGAGGATCAGGCTCGCCAGTTCCTCGGCGGTCTCGCACTCGCGAGCGTCGACCACCACCGGCGTGAAGCCGACCACAATTCGGGGCAGCATCGGGTGCGGGGCGCGGCGAACGCTGCGTTCCAGCGAGTAGAGTCCGATGCCGAGGGCGACGGATACTGTGCGCGGGAGCATCCACGGGAACTCGGCCGCGAGCACGTAGATGGGGAAGGATTGCTCGCGGATGCGCTCCAGGCCGCCGTCCGCAAAGGTCACTAG
>JBBTFS010000039.1:0-6195 GCA_038060705.1 Gemmatimonadota bacterium | reverse complement strand
TCAGACCGTGTGCGCGCCGAGCGGCGACAGCATCGTCGGCAACGGGCGGGGGTCTGATACTCGTTGCTGGCGCCTATCCCCCCGTTTCCGGGCGCCCTACGTTTGCTCTTACCATGGCGTCCCCCGCGCGCTTGGACATCCCAAGAATCACAATCAGAGCCCGTTGACGGAGCTGCGGGCATGCAGCGGACGGCGCTCCGCGCCGCCGCTGATGCCAAGCGTTGGACGTCACGCGAGCATCACTACACCTGAAGGAGCCTATGCAGGTTACGATTCGGCGTTGCGCCTACTGACTCTCCGCGATCCAAGCTGCCCGTGTGGCAGCGGCGCTTCGCGAGGACCCATCGCTCACCGTCGAACTCGCGGCAGGGCACTACGGGGAGTTCACGGTGTTGGTAGAAGGACGAGAGGTCCTTTCTGCCGGTGCGATCGCCATGCTCGGCATCCTGCCGTCCATCCGGGTGGTGCGCGAGGCCATTGACCGCACCCGCTCATCGTGAGCCGCAGTCAGCGCCGCGACGCCTGACTTGCGCATGAAGCTGGCACCGGGGTCGGCGGCACTGGCATCGGTTGCGCCGCCGGTCCGCTGGGCTCAGTTCGAGAGGCGTTATCCTGCGGTGGTTGGGGTGAACCAGCCGGGACTGCACTCGACCGACCAGGTCGTCGTCCAATAACCCCGCGGTTGCGCCCGCGGTCACCTCCCACCAAGCTCCAAGAGAACTTTTCCTACAGCTTCGTTACCCAGCAACGCAGAAAGTCGAGGTAACACGTATGTCGCGGTGGGCAGGACGTTCAATACTGGCAGTCGGAGTAATCCACTGCCTGGTCGGCGCAATGGTTTTCTCCAGGCCCTTGAAAGAGATACTCGGAGATGGGTTTTGGGACGCCGTCGATGGTCATGCTGGACGCCCGCTCGCCTTCTGGTTTGAGTTCGCCGGTCTCCTCACAATTCTCTTCGGCATCGCGATTGATTGGATCGAAAAGGAAGGAAAGGGCTTCCCGGTTGCCCTTCGCTACGGATTTCTGCTTCTTGTCGTGGTAGCAATCGTTGCAATGCCATTTAGTGGCGGCTGGCTATTGGTTCCCGGAGCCATGGGGTTGCTGATGAAACGGAACAGGGTGTTGGAGAGTGATTTTGACCGTTGAGGCGACTCCTCTCCCGCCACCGGATTCGACGGTTCATGGCCGCACTCCTTGGGAACTCGCGAGCCCGCCTCCGGTACGGGACGCAACCATCGCATCCGGTCGCTTACCCTCGCCGCAAGCCCGGCAGGTCCTTTGGACCAAATCATCCGTTCGGTAGCGAATCACCTGAATATCAACTGAACTCGGGATACACCCTGCCATATGCAGGATCGTTGAGAATGAAGAGCGTTCTCATCTTACCAAAGGGGTAGGTGGCCGTCCCTCAGCATCTATCAGGTGTATTCAGCACCGGCGGTCAGCGCACTCCCTACGAGACGAGCCACGGCTTCACCGGTCCTGATGCCGTCCGAGGCCGCGTCGGCAAACGCCACACCGCGCAGGCCAAAGCCCGTGATCCACGCGTTCGGCAGCGCGGCGACTGCCCGCTCGATGCGCGCCACGCGGTCCAGGTGTCCCATCTCGTACTGCGGAATCGCGTGCGGCCAGCGGACGACGTGCGCGAACACCGGATCGTCGGCGATGCCGTATAGGCGCTCGACCTCCGCGCGCGCGAGCGACAGCAGCGCGGACTCGTCCAACGCACCCGCGGCCGCGTCTACCGAGCCGCCGAACGTCGCCTTGACCAGCACGTGTCCCTCGGGACCCCGCTCCGGATAGAGATGCGTCTCCCACAGATTTCCCAGCATGCGGAATCCTTCGCCGCGCGCGAGGAGCACGCCGAAGCCCAGAGGCACTCGAGCCGCGGCGGGTGGCGCATAGCCGAGCGCGACGACCGACACTGGCGGACAGCGGATAGCCCGCAACTCGCCGCCCAACGCGTCGTCGTGCGGCGCGAGCAGTTCGGCCATCGCCCACGGCTCACCGGCGAGCACGAGCGCGTCCGCATGCAGCGGGTCGCCGCCGCCGTCAAGCCATACCCGCCACCCCTCGTTCGCGCGCGCAATGGCACGCACCACCGCATTGCACCGAACCTGGAATCCCCCGCGCTCCGCGAGTGCTCGCGGTAGACGCTGCATGCCGCCGCGAAAAGAGTTCAGCTCGCGGCCGGGCCGCCCTCGGCGCGCGATCATCGCGAGGATCAGGGAGCGGTGCTCGCGCTCCAGCCCCCGCATCAACGGAAAGGCGGCGTCGAGCGACAGATCGCGCGCATTGCCGGCGAAGATGCCGAGCATCATCGGGTCGATCAGCCCATCGGCGAATTCCCGCCCAAGCCGACGAGCGGAGAACGCCCAGACGGACTCTTCGCCGCCACGATGTCGCGGCACCAGCGGTTCGGCGAGCATCCGCAGCCTGCCGCGTGCGGTCAGAAGCCGTGACCGCAGGAAGCCAACGGGGTGTTGCACGATTTCACGCGTGGTACCGCCGCGGTGTACGAACCGCCGGTTGGCAGCCGGTCGCGCACGCACGACGTCGTCGCGCAGCCCCGCCGCGTCCACGAGCCGTTCCATCCCGGGTCTGCCCGAGAGAAAGCCCGACGGCCCCGCCTCCAGCACCCATCCATCGCGCGAAATAGTGCGCGCCTTCCCGCCCACCTCGGCTTCCCGCTCCAACACGACCACCTCGACGTCGGCGCCGTGCAGCCGTGCCGCGCGTTGCGTTGTCCACGCGGCCGCGAGGCCGGAGATTCCACCGCCAATGACGACGACGCGTTTCACCGTCAGACCGTGCGGCTGAACACCGGACGTGTTTCGGTCGCGTGCCTTTCGCGCTGATACCGGTCGAAGCACATCGCCAGATCGCGGATGAACAGCTCGCCGATGGACGTCGCCTCGATGCACGAGCCATGGATGCGCGCAAGTCCCTCGCGCTCGAGCTCGGCCAGGAGTCGCAGGTCCTCAGCGAAGTACTCGCGAAAGCACAGCGAGTGCCGTCGCTCGACCGCCGCCATGTCCAGCTGAAAATTGCACATGAGGGCGTGAATCACCTCGCGACGGATATTGTCGTCCGTGCTGCGCGCCACGCCCCGTGTCACCGGCAGACGCCCCGCCCCGATGCTTTCCTCGTACGCGGACAACTTCTTCTCATTCTGCACGTACGCGCCACGCACGTCACCGATGGCCGAAATCCCGAAGCCAATCACGTCGTCACCCGCCATCACCGCATAGCCCTGAAAGTTCCGCTGCAGCCGTCCCGCGCGCCTGGCCCGCGCGAGCTCGTCGTCCGGACGTGCGAAGTGATCCATACCGATCGGCTCGTAGCCGGCGGCCAGGAACCGTTCCCGCGCGATCGCGAACAGCGCCACTTTCGTTTCCGCGGACGGGAGCTGAGCCTCTTCGATCTTCTTCTGATGCCCTCGCATCCAGGGGACGAACGCGAACGAGTAGACCGCCGCGCGGTCGGCGCCAAGACCAATCACCGCGTCCACGGTGCGCTCGAAGCTCTCCGGCGTCTGGTGGGGCAGCCCGTAAATGAGATCCACGTTGATCCCGCGGAACCCCCGGCGGCGCGCGTGCTCGACCAGCGCCGCGGTTTGCTCCAGCGTCTGTACCCGATTGATGGCGTGCTGCACCACCGGGGTCAGATCCTGCACGCCAAAGGAGATCCGGTTGAAACCCAGGTCCGCGAGCGCGTCGATGTGTCCGACGCTGGTGACGCGTGGATCGGCCTCCAGCGCCAGCTCGGCGCCCGGTAACGCATGAAAGTGCCGCAACGTGTGGCTGACCAGATCCATGAGCTGCGACGGCGTGTAGTACGTGGGCGTGCCTCCGCCCAGGTGGAGTTGCGCAAAGCTCCTTCGGTGCGGCAGCCGGGCAGCGACCAGCGCGATCTCCCGTTTCAGGAGATCGAGATATGGAGCGGCCACCTCGCGCCGGCGCGTGACGATCACGTGGCAGCCGCAGAACAGGCAGCGCTGCTCGCAGAACGGCAGGTGCATGTACAGCGATAGCGGCGCGTCGTTCAGACCGTCGGCGGCGGCGAGCCGCGCCTCGTAGTCGTCAGCGGACATGCCGTCGTGAAACTCGACGGCAGTGGGATAGCTCGTGTATCGCGGCCCGGGCCGGTCGTACCGAGCCAGCAAGGCCGCGGTCGTGCCGCGCATCACGGGACGTTCCGCGTCGGCTGGCAACCCTGTCGCACGCCTCATTGTTGCGTCTGATGTGGCATGACGAGCGACGCGAGCGTCGCCACGAACGCGGGATGGTCCTCCACCGCGCCCACCCGCAACAGGTGCTCGCCCCCGGCCGAGCGAAACGACTCGTCGCCCCGGATGCCGATCTCCTCGAGCGTCTCCAAGCCGTCCGTGACGAAGCCTGGCGTGATGACCGCGACGCGCTTCACGCCGCGCCGGGGAAGTGCCTCGAGAACGTCGGCGGTGGCCGGGGTCAGCCACGGCTCGGGACCGAACCTGGACTGATATGCCAGTGTCGCGCGCTCCGCCGGCCAGCCGATTGCCTGAAGAAAGGCGCGCGTCGTTGCCTGGCAGTCGTGCACGTAAGTGTCACGCTCCCGGCGGTTGAATCGCACCGGGATACCGTGAAAGGAGATGACGAGGTGTTGCGGAGCATGCGCGACCGAGGCCGTTGCTTCGCGCCAGCGCGCGACCAGGGCGGCCACGTATCCCGCGTCATCCGGCGCAATCGCACGCTCCACGAGACGGTTCGCGATGCCGGCGCGGGCGGCGGCCCCGCGCGCGCGCCGTAGCGCCGTGCCGGTGGTGGGATCCGTGCGTTGCGGAAAGAGCGGCACCACGACGACGCGGCTCGCCTCGCCGAGGGCGATCTGTCGCATGACGGCGTCGAGCGACGGCTCGCCATACCGGTACGCCGTGGCAACGACGACATTCGCGGACGACGACGCCCGCACCGCCGCCGCGATCCGTTCGGTCCCCAAGCGGAGTGGCGAGCCGTCGTCCCCCCAGATCGAATCGTACTGCCGTGCCACGCGCGCCGGGCGCGTGCGGAGTATGAACCCGCGAAGAAATGGTTTCCAGAACCAGACCGGGTAATCGACGACGGCGGGATCGCTGAGGAATTCTTCCAGGAATGCCCTGACCGCACCCGCCGTCGGGGCGGTTGGGGTGCCAAGATTCACGAGGACAAGATGCTGCGTGCTCATCGGGATAAATAGGACGTGATCGCAAGCTGCTCGGCGGAATGCTGCCCCTTTCCCGTCATCGCACCCATTCCCATCATCATTCCACCCATCATTCCCATGTGCAGCGGCGAGCAGCCCGACAGCCCAAGGGCCAGGGCAGCACCGGCGGCGACCCGTCCGCGACGGACGGCACGTTCATCATCATGCGGTCGTGAATGTGAAGAACATGCCGAACGTGCCATCGCTCGCCTGCCAGCCGGCCCCCATCATGCCGGGCCCCCACTGGCCATTCATCATGCCGCCGGCGGCCGAGCCCATCATGCCGCTGTTCACGTACTGTCCACCGATCGTCATGCCGGCGCCCATGTTCATCATCTGCCCGTTCGCGCCCTGAATGCTGGGAGAGAAGTGCAGGACATAGGTGGTCTGGGCCTTGAGCGTCGCGCTCGGAGTAAAGGTGAGCACGGTGCGATCTACCGACCAGCGGGGGGTGCCAGCGACCTGCGGACCGGTCACCGTTCCCTCGTGCAGGACGACGAGCATCTCCACGCCCGTCATCATCGGATGGCTGAAGGTGATCGTCACGGGGCTCGTGGGATCGACGTTGGTGGTCGCGCTGGCCGGCGTGATGCGCACCAGCGTTGGAGCAATCGCGCCGAGATCAGCAGGAGCGACCGCGCTTCCGCACGCGCCGAGGACAACGCTCGCCGCCAGCAGGCCGAGCGCGAAAGGAATACGAGACATAAAGACCTCCGAAAGGTCAGGACTAGCCCTTTTTCTCCGCCGACAGCGTCCGCACGTACTTCACGACCGCCGCCATCTCAGGCTCCGTCAGGATGTCACCCCAGGACTTCATGTCCTTGCCCTTCCCCTTGTCTCCGCGGATGGCTCGCCGGTGGCGCCGTGACACGTCCGGCAGTTCTTCCGGTAGAGCATCTGCCCATCCTCGTCCTGCGGGAATGCGGACGTGAGCGCCGGCTTGGACGAGGCCACCACACGCGCCGGGCTTCGCGC
>JBBTFS010000038.1:11300-14921 GCA_038060705.1 Gemmatimonadota bacterium | reverse complement strand
GAGAATGCCGATGATGACGACCACGATCAGCAGCTCGATCAGCGTAAAGCCCTTGTGGTTCATACTCACTCCAGTGGAATGGGGATTACTTCCGGAACAAGCCATGGCGGCCGGCACCCTGAATAGCAAGGACCGGGCCACGCAAGGACGAGTAATCTAAGCGAAAGTCACGTAACGCGTTAGCCTGCGGACCGAGGGGCGGTTCGCGCCTATTTGGAGGTGTTCTGCAAGGCGCCTAGCACTTTGCGGTGCCGGCCGAACGGACAAAAAGAGTAACCCCCTCGGCGACGGTGTGAACGCAGTGCCCCGGGAAGAGCGCCCTGCCGTAGGCCTCGACGGTGGAGTATCCGCTGGGTAGATCCGGCGCCGGCGCCACCAAGGCAAACCGCGGCGCCAATTGAAGATACGATTGCTTCGCGACCTGCGGAAACCCGAACCGCCGGGCGTGGACGCGGACCACGTCCATCTCGACGTGAACGCCCTTGTTGAGCCGCTGGAACCGCGCGTCGCCGCCAAAGAGGGCGAAGAGCGTCGAGTCGGTGAGCTCGAGAAACGCGAGCGAGGACCGCTCCTTCGGGTGCAACGCTGAGACGGCGTAGAGTGTGTGCATGGACATGAAGACAACCGGCACGTTCGATTCCGTCGCCTTGCGATACGACGTCGCTGCTTGCCGCACGCCGACGTCGAACGCGCGTTTCCTGCGAGCCTCTCGTGCATACCCAGGCAACCACAGCCAGAGCAGCCAGGCCGCCAACAGCCTTGACGGCCACCGACCGATGGCTTCCGCGCCGAGCGCGATGAGCGGAGCCCACGCCAATACTGCCGGGATGTTGTAGCGCCCAAGCATGGACGGCTGACCGGCGGCGGACAGGGCCGCCAGCACCAACGGCATGAGCGCGAGGGAGAGGACTGCCACCACCCCCGGCTGCTGTCCGGCGGATCTCAGAGGCTCCGCCAACGAATGGCCCCGCATGGCGCGGCGCGCGATGGCTCCAACCGCGAACGCCAACATCCCAACCACGGGGACCGCCGAGCCCCACAGCGCGGTGAGCAGCACCGTCAACTGAGCGAATGTGAAATCGGGTACCCATGTGGACACCGAGAGCGCCTGCCGCTGACCCAGACTGAGCGGAATGCAGGCGGCCAGTGCCACGAAACCGGCTGACGCGGGCAACACCTCCATGATCGCGCTTCGCCAGCCGCGCCAGTGAAGTGCAACGACCGCAGCGAGCATCAGCGACAGCGCGATGACTCCATACCAGTGCACCGTGCAGAGCAGGACCGACGCGACGGCGAGCGTCCATCGCGGGCGCGGCGCGGACAAGGTCCATGCGACGAACGCGATGCAGAGCAACCAAGGCCCGTAAAACCGGCCCTCGAAGGAGTGGGCGATCACCAACTCCTGGGTGCCCACGGCAAGCACCCCCGCCAGACTGGCTTCGACGCCAAAGCGCTTGCGCAGAACTGAATAGACCAGCAGCAGCGCGCCCAGCACGCAGACGAGCGATGCCAGCCGCAGCATCGTGGGGGTGAGTTGGGGCACCACATGGCGCAGTGCCCACGCAGCGAGCGGCACCAACGGCGGCCCGAAGTCGGCGCCGTTCGCGAGATCAGCGATGACGTCCACCGGAGACGCCCGATCGGCCACGAGCATGGTATGCACCTCGTCCACCCACAGCGGCCGCCACAACAGGACACCGCCGTCGCTGGCGAACAGTGCCAGCGCCACCGCGGCGACGAGGAACGCGCTCACGGCACCGGCCTCAGGCCAGCGCGCGCCACGCGATTGAGTCACTCTTGGTGTGGCAGTATCGTCCAACGCGTCATCTCCCGTGAAGAGCGCATGCGTCCAGTCCGCTCCGACGCGCCGGATTTGTGCATCATCGTTCCGGCGTACAACGAAAGTGAGAATCTACCGGTGCTGCACCGGGAATTGGCGCGCGCACTGGACGAGCGTGGCGTGCGCTTCGAACTTTTGGTAGTGGATGATGGCAGCCGCGACCAGACTGCCGACGTCCTCCGGCGACTGGCCAAGGAGGATCCCCGCGTTCGGGCGCTGCGGCTGAGCCGGAACTTCGGCCATCAGGACGCGATTTCGATCGGTCTGAGCCATGCGCGCGGTCGCGCCGTGGCCGTGATGGATGCTGACCTGCAGGACCGGCCAGCGGACCTGCTGGCGCTGTACGATTGTTGGCACGGCGGCGCTGACGTGGCGTACGCGGTACGACGGTCACGCGACGAGTCCCTGCCGCGCCGAGTCGCGTATCGTGTGTTTTATCGACTGCTCGCCGCGGTGGCCGACATTCACATCCCGCTGGACTCCGGCGACTTCTCGGTCATGGACGCAGCGTTCGTGGAACGCTTGAACGAGTTGCCTGAGCGCCTGCGTTTTGTCCGCGGCCTCCGCGCGTGGCTGGGCGGAAAGCAGACGGCGGTTCCCGTGGACCGCGACTCGCGCCGGCACGGCAAGCCGCAGTACTCGTTCGCCAAGCTCCTGCGCTTGGCCCTTGACGGGATCTTTGCGTTTTCCGATGCGCCGTTGCGTTTGGCGTCGCTCGCGGGCGCCGCGGTTTCGTTGTTGGCGTTCGCCGCGGCCATCGTCGTGCTCGTCTGGAAGCTCATGGGATTGCTGCCCAGCGGCGCCGGCGTCGCGACCATCGCGCTCGGCGTGCTCTTTCTCGGCGGCATTCAGTTGCTGACTATCGGCATCCTCGGGGAGTACGTCGGCCGCATTTATCGCGAGGTGAAATTGAGGCCGGTGGCAGTGGTCGCTGAGGTTATTTCCGCAACGTCGGAAGAGCTGCGTGAACGGCGTCAGTGAGTTCGACGGCTACGCCGCGGACTACGACGCCACGGTTCAAGCGGCGATCGGTGCATCCGGCGAGACCGTGGAGTATTTCGCCCGACTCAAGGCGCAGCTCGCGCGTGCCGCGGCGCCCGACGCCTTGCGGGTGCTCGATTTCGGGTGCGGCGTCGGCAACGTGTGTCGCGCGCTTTCGGCGGAGTTTCCGCGCGCGCGGATCACGGGTTGTGATCCATCGGCGGAGAGCATCGCCAGCGCCATAAGGCGGTCGCGGCCGGAGATCGATTTCGCCGTCAGCGATGATCGGCGGATTCCGTTTGCCGATGGTGCGTTCGACCTGGTGGTGGCCGCCTGCGTCTTTCACCACATCGACGAGCGGCAACGCTCGCGCTGGGTCGCGGAAGTCGCGCGCGTGCTCCGTCCGGGCGGACGCGTCGCCTTCTTCGAACACAATCCGCTGAACCCGCTGACGCGGCGCGTGGTCCGCCGCGTGCCGTTCGACGCGGGTGTCGTGCTCTTGAACCGTGCGTACGCGCGGAACCTGCTCGAGCGCGCCGGCTTCACGGTTCGTGGGTCACGTTACTACTTCTTTTTTCCGCGCTTCCTGTCGCTGCTGCGCGCCCTGGAAACGCTCATGGGATGGATTCCCCTTGGCGGCCAGTATTTTGTGATCGGCGAACGGGCATCGTGACCGCAACGAACGGCGAGGCGCAGGTCACGCACACGACCGGTGACGCGAGCGTCGCGTTCCTCAAGCGCGGCTCGCTGGTCGACGACGCCGGCCTGACCTTCCGCGACTTCCGCCGCACGCTGACGCC
>JBBTFS010000038.1:0-11200 GCA_038060705.1 Gemmatimonadota bacterium | reverse complement strand
GTCGGTGCAATCCACGGCCTGGAGATCGAGACGTATCGGCTGGTGCACTTCGAGCATCATCGGCGCCTGGGCACGACGATGGATTCCGAGCGGTCGTACTTCGATCCACTCAACATGCGCTTCTTCGCGGAGGCCCTGCTGGGAATCAAGGGCGCGGGCGTGTTGGCGCGCCGCGACGATTTGCTGGCCCTGACGCGCGATGCGCCAGTATGGCGCCAGCGCCGGCAGCGCATCCTGGCCGCTGCGCTCAATCTCAGCATCGTGGGATTGTCGTGGGGCGCCGGCGAGCGCGCGTTGGCGCTGGCGTGGACAATCGGAACCTTGAGCGTGATGCCATGCTTCGTGGCGTTGCGGCAACTGCTGGAACACCGCAGCGAAGACGCCGACCCAGCCACAGACTACACGAAGGCGGATCACGGCGCGGTGAACCGAATGTTCGGCGAGGGACCGGTGGCCAGCACGATGGGCGGCGCCGGATTCAACCGGCACCTGTTGCATCACTGGGAGCCGCAGATCTCGTATACGCGGTTGGGCGAGATGGAGCGCTACCTGATGCGCACCGACGCCGCGGCGCCGCTGGATCAGCGTCGCAGCACGTACTGGGAGACCTTCCGCGCCCTGGTGACCTGGTGAACTGCGCCGCCTGCGGATCCGGCGACGTCGTGCCGTGGGCACACGCACGCGACGTGGAGTACCAGTCGGTGCCGGACACGTTCGCGTTCGTCCGGTGCCGGGCGTGCGGCGCACTGTCGCTGGAGCACCCGCCGACGGACCGGCTCGATCGGATCTATCCTGAGAACTACTACTCGTTCGCCGCGGCCGATGACGGAGCGGTTCAGCACGTGAAGGACTGGCTGGACCGTCGCTGGTTCCGGTCGGTGACGCGCAAGCTCCCGGGCGCCGCGCTCTCGGCCCTGGACGTGGGCGGAGGCTCCGGACACCAGCTCGACGCGCTGCGGCGTGCGGATCGTCGGGTCGCGCGGACGGTGGTCGTGGACCTCGACCGCGGGGCCGAAGCCGCGGCCGTCGCGGCAGGCCACGAGTTCGTGCGTGCACGCATCGAGGACGCCGACCTTCGCGGACCTTTCGACGTGATTCTTGTGCTCAACCTGATCGAACATGTGGCCGATCCGGGCGCTGTGCTCCGGCGAGTGCGGGACCTGGTGTCGCCCACGGGCATGATCCTCGTCAAGACGCCGAACATCGACAGCCTGGACGCGCGCGTGTTCCGACACCGCAACTGGGGCGGCTATCACTGCCCCAGACATTGGGTGTTGTTCACGCAGGAGAGCTTCGCGTCCGCCGCGCGGCGCGCCGGCCTGCGTGTGCGATCGTGGAGTTACACGCAGGGCGCGCCGTTCTGGACGGTGAGCATCCTGGCATGGCTCGACGCCATCGGCGCCACACGGGTGAACGCCCAGCGTCCGGCTTGGCAGCATCCGCTGTATGCGCCCTTGGCAGCCGTGTTTGCTGCCTTTGATTTCCTTCGCCGGCCGGTGTCCAGGCTGTCGCAGATGACGTTCGCGCTGACCCAAGACTGATCGAATGTCCGAGCACCCACCGCCATACAACGCGCCAGAGCTGTCGGTCGTGATCCCCTGCCTCAACGAGGCGGAGACGATCGAAATTGTGATTCGCGAAGCTGCCGAGGCCCTGAAGCGGTCCGGCATCGCGGGCGAGATCGTGGTCGGCGACAACGGCAGCACCGATGGCTCGCAGGAGATCGCGAAACGCAACGGAGCGCGCGTCGTCGCGGTGACCTCGCGCGGCTACGGCAGCGCGCTGATGGGCGCAATCGCCGCGTCGCACGGCACCTACGTCATCATGGGCGATGCCGACGCCAGCTACGACTTCGGGGCCCTGCCCGAGTTTGTCGCCGAGCTTCGCGCGGGCGCGGCTCTGGTGATGGGGTGCCGGCTGCCGTCCGGCGGCGGCCGGGTGATGCCGGGCGCGATGCCGTTCCTGCACCGTTGGTGGGGCAACCCGATGTTCTCGTGGATGGTGCGCCGTTGGTTCCGCGCGCCGATTCACGACGTGCACTGCGGCCTGCGCGCGTTCACGCGCGAGGCGTACGAGAGCCTGGGCCTGCGCTGTACCGGCATGGAATTCGCCTCCGAAATGGTGATCAAGACGGCGCTGGCCGGCGTGCCGGTGGCGGAAGTGCCGATCACGCTGCGGCCAGACCAGCGCAAGGCGCGCGGCGCGCACTTGCGCACGTTCCGCGACGGCTGGCGACACCTGCGTTTCTACCTGATGTACAGCCCGCGCTGGCTATTCCTGCTGCCGGGTGCGCTGCTGCTGCTGCTGGGCGCGGCCGGTTACGCGCTCGCCATCCCCGCGGTGCGAGTCCGGGGCGCCGAGTTCGACGTGAACGCCCTGCTCTTCGCGAGCCTGTTCGTGATCCTCGGCTACCAGTCAATTCTCTTCGCCATTCTCACGAAAGCGTTCGCGGTCACCGAGGGCATGCTGCCGACGACGCCGCGCGTGCAGCGCTTTTTCGAGGTCTTCAACCTCGAGCGCGGACTGATCGTGGGCGCATTGATCACGCTGGCGGGCGTGGGGCTGCTCGGCGCGGTGCTATGGCTCTGGTGGGCCAGTGGATTCGGCGCGCTGGACTATCGCGCCACGCTGCGGCTCTCGATTCCCGGCGTCATGTTGGCATCGCTCGGCGTGCAGACGATTCTCTCGAGCTTTTTCGCGAGCATCCTGGGCCTGCGCCGCACCTGATGCTCGCCAACGCACACGGATTGGTGTTCAGCCGCCGCGTGCGCGTGTTGGCGCGGCATGTGTCGGAGATGCTGCCGCGCAACGCCTCGGTGCTGGACGTGGGCGCCGGCGACGGCATGATCGCACGCCTCGTACTGGACGCCCGCCCGGACCTCACGATTCGCGGCGTGGACGTGCTCGCGCGCGCCGAATCGCACATCCCCGTGACGCTGTTCGACGGCGCCACGATTCCACACGGTGACGGCGAATTCGACGCGGCCATGATGGTGGACGTGCTGCACCACGCGGCGCAGCAACACCACCTGCTGCGTGAGATGCGGCGCGTGGTAAAGCGCGCGATCGTCATCAAGGACCACGTGGTGCAGGGCCCGCTGGCGCGGCCAACGCTGGCGTTTATGGACTGGGTGGGCAATGCGCGTTACGGCGTGTCCCTGCCCTATTCGTATTGGACTGCCGCGCAGTGGGACCAGGCGTTTGCCGACCTCAAGCTTACCGTGGCCGACCGACGCACATCCCTGGGTCTGTACCCGTGGCCTGCGTCGATGCTCTTCGAGCGCGGCCTGCACTTCATCGCCCGACTCGAGCGAGCACCATGATCCTCATTGCCGTTTCCCTTGTCGCTTTGGCGCTCGCGTTCGCGTCGTCGCGCTTTGCCGCCGTCACTGCGCTGGGCAGCCGGCTGGCCGCGTGGGAGGCGCCGGTACGGCGCCGCGGAGCACTCGCGGTCGCCCTCATCTCAATCGTCATTGTGTGGTTCACCTGGGACGCCATCACGCCGTTGCCCAAGGTGCAGGACGAGAGTTCCTACCTGCTCCAGGCGGATATTTTCGCGAGCCTGCGCTGGACCGCGCCGAGCCCGCCGATTCCCGATTTCTTCGAGCAGCCGCACGTTCAGGTCGTGCCGTCCGTGGCGTCGAAGTATCCGCCTGGACACGCCTTGCTGCTCTCGCTCGGCGCGCTGGTTGGGTTCCAGGCACTCGTTCCGCTGCTGCTCACCGGCCTCACCGCGGCGCTGATCTTCCTGCTGGCCGCCCGGCTCACCGACGTGTGGACCGCGCTACTGGCGTGGCTCGTATGGCTCGGCGCGCCGATCGTGCTCCGGTTTCAGCCGAGCTACTTCAGTGAGGTGACGACGACGCCCCTGGTCCTGGTGTCCTGGTGGCTGCTCCTGAATTGGCGAGCGGACCGGCGCCGCACGTGGTTGTCGTGGATGGCGCTGGCCATCGGCTGGGGCGCGATCACGCGGCCCCTGACGATGCTCGCCTTCGCCGTTCCCATCGGCGTCGTGGTGCTGCGCGACATAATGCGGCACCGGCTGTGGAAGGACCTCGGCGTCGCCACGGCGATCGGCATTGCGGTGCTCGCCATCCTGCCGCTCTGGAGCGCTCGGACCACCGGTGACTGGCGCGTGTCGCCGATCGAGCAGTACCGGCGCGACTATCTGCCGTTCGACAAGATGGGGTTCGCCCCCGACACGTCGGCGCCGCGGCGCTTGGTGTCACCCGTACTTAAGGCTGCGTACGACTACTTCCTCTCGGCACGGAAGGAGCAGTCGCTGGCGGCGCTACCGCGCACGGCATGGGATCGCGTGGTGCAGGTGGCGATCGCGCTGTTTCAGGGGACGCGACTCCCGCTGGGCGTGCTCGCCGTCGTGGGACTCTTTGTTTGCGGCGGTGCGGTGCGATTTGGTTTCGTGAGCGGCATGGTGCTGATGGTGGCCCACCTGCCCTACGCGCATTGGGCACCGTGGACCGTTTACTACCTGGAGACGGCGCCGGTCGTCGCGCTGCTCACCGCGATCGGTGTTGGCTTCATTGCCCGCCGAGTCTCCGCGAGCGAGGGCGCGGCGCGTGGGACGCTCGCCATCGCGACGCTGGTTGTCGCGCTGTTCGCGATGCCGCTCGTGGTCCAATGGCGGTTGGACCACCGCAAGCGTGCCGCCTTCGACCGCTTCTTCGCGGAGCAGCTTCGGCAACTGCCGTCGCGGCATGCGATCGTTTTCGTCCGCTACTCGCCACGTGTAGCGCAACACATCGCCGAGGTCTTCAACTACGCCGACTTGGCGTCAGCGCCGGTGTGGGTCGTGCATGACCTGGGACCGCGGAACGCGGACCTCCGGAAACTGGCGCCCGATCGTGCGTCGTTCGATTTCGAGGAAGACCAGCTCGTCGGCCGCGTGCCATGAAGACCCTCGTCGTCGTCCCCACCTACAACGAGCGGGACGATGCGCCGCGCATGGTGGCGGCCCTGCACGCGCTGCGGCTGGACGCCGACATCCTGTTCATCGACGACGCCTCGCCGGACGGCACCGGCGCGATCCTCGAAGGACTCCGGGCGCGGCATCCCCGGCTGCACGTCATGCACCGCTCCGGAAAGCTCGGCATCGGCAGCGCGCACCTCGATGGCATCGCCTGGGCCTATGCGCACGACTATCAACGATTGGTGACACTGGATGGCGACTTCAGCCATGGTCCGGAGGACATCCCCAAGTTCCTGATCGCAGCGGAAACGGCGGATGTCGTGGTCGGATCGCGCTGGATGGCAACCGACAGTCTGCCCGGATGGAGCCTCTTCCGGCAGTTCATGACCGGTGCCGGACACGTGCTTACGCGCCGAGTCCTGGGCTTGCCCTACGACGCGACTGGCGCCTTTCGGGTCTATCGCCTGGACCGGATCCCGCAGGCCTTGTTTGGCCTGGTGAGATCACGGAGCTACGCGTTCTTCTTTGAGAGTCTGTTCATCCTGTACCAGAACGCGTGTCGCGTCGCCGAGGTACCGATCGTCTTGCCGGCACGCACGTACGGCCATTCCAAGATGACCACGAGCGCCGCGCTCCAGAGTGTGCGCATCCTGTTGGGAATCGCGTCGGAGTACCGCCTCGCCGCCGCCCGGTTTCACCTGCCGGCCCCGCCGGTGGAAATCGACCGGAGACTTGTCGATCCGCAGCAGTGGGACTCGTATTGGCGCGAAGCCCAGACGCTGCCGAATCGTGTGTACGCGGTGGTCGCGTCGACCTACCGAAAAGCATTCATCAAGCCGCGGCTGCATCACCTTCTGCATCGTGCTTTTCCCCCGGCCGCGCGACTCCTGCACGCCGGGTGCGGC
Source organism: Gemmatimonadota bacterium (assembly GCA_038060705.1). GTDB lineage: Bacteria > Gemmatimonadota > Gemmatimonadetes > Gemmatimonadales > Gemmatimonadaceae > DASPMP01. The sequence continues at coordinate 5,368 of JBBTFS010000038.1, read as the reverse complement.
GGCGGCCAGGTGGACCAGGGCCTGCATGCGCGCATGCGCATCACGGCCGTCGACATTTCGCCGGAAGCGCTCGCGCTCTACCAACGACACAATCCGGCGGCGGCGCTCATCCGTCACGGCGACATCCTTGCACTGCCGTTTCCGGACTCGAGCTTCGACGGGTACTACAGCCTGGGAGTCGTCGAGCACTTCACGGACGACCAACTGGAGCGGCTCCTCGGAGAAGCGTGGCGAGTGCTGAGACCGAACGGCAAGGCTGTCCTGTTCTGGCCACGCGCAAAGGCGACCAGCGTCATGGTGCTCGGCCTGGTGCACCGGTTGCTGAATCGCGGAGGCGGAAGCACGCGCCTCCATCCGCCCGAGGTCTCACTCCTCACTTCCAGGTCGATGGCCGAGCGCTGCCTTGCGCGCTCGCGATTCAAGATCGTGTCGTACGACTTTGGGGCCAGAGACCTGTGGATTCAAGCAGCGATCGTCGCGCAGAAAACCGACTGATACTTTTGGCCTGCGAGACCACCGAGGGGCATGAATCCAGCTACTCGCGTTCGTATGACACGAAGGGATTCGCGGTGTCCGCGAGTCCACGCGCCGGGCGGTAGCGAAACCAGGCCCGGTCCCCGAATCGACTCCGCAGCCGCTCGTCGCGCCGACCGAGATCGCGCGCGTACACCACGTTGCCGCCAACCCGTCCGTCCGCGGCCAGTTCCTGACGCGCAAGGAACAACGCGTAGGGCATGGTTCCGATCGAGTCGCGCGAGAACTCGGCGAGACATACCGGCGTCGGCTGCGAGCCCGCCACGAGCGCGATGGCTTGATCCGCCGGGAGGTTCGGTACCGCGCGCGCCGCGCCGAACGCTCGCGCGCGCGCGACGATGCGTTCGAGCCGAACCGAGTCGGGCGCCCCGGGGATCTGGTCCTCGGCGTCCAGCGCCGTGTGGATGGCGCATGCGTCCAGCGTGTTCAGCAAACGATCGGCGCGGAACTGCGAAGCGCCCAATACACGCAGGCGGGAGAGGAGCGTCCCCCGCCATCCTTCGTTGACGAAGACCAAGGCATTCCGCAAGCCAGCACGTGCGACCTGAGCTTCGATGTCCGTCTTGAGCTTGGTCCGTTGTTCCCGGTATAGCGCAACACGCGACGATGCACTGGAGACGCCCCACGGGCCCAACCATGCGGTGCCGAGGCACGCGGGCAGTACCAGCATCGCCACCCGTCGCACCGTCGCGCGCGGAACCAGCTCGGCAATCGCCGCGGGCGCCCGAGCCGCAAACAGGACAAACGCGGGCACTGCGGTGAAGAGGAAGCGGGGCCCCGCGAAGAACCCGTCGAACCAGTATGCCCCGTAGGCCGCCACGAAGGCCAACGCAATCGCGGCCAGGAGCACGTCCCAGCGCGTTGGACGCTTCACGGCAGCCATCCCCGCGGCGATGACCAGGACGCCCGGCAACGGCCATTCAAACAAGTACAGGCTGAGCCGCATGAGGTAGCCGGAGGCGAGCGTCAGGCCGCGCAGCGGCGTGTGCAGGTCACCGCTGGGATCGGCGTGAAATCCCCATCCATGGCCGGGGCCGTTGAGTGCCTCGTATCCGAAGACGAGCGGGCTACCCGTTGTGCGGGCGTTGGCCCACAGCAGCACGGCAATCGGCACCGTTCCGGCCAGCACTTCGAAGGCGATGCTGACCCACCGCCTCGGCGCCTCAAGCGCGCGCGCTGCCTGAAAGCATCCAACCACCGCCGCGACGATGACGGCGTCCAGCGGCCGCACGAGCGCCACGAGACCCACAGCCACGCCGATCGCCACGGCGGCGCGACGGTGATCGCCCTCGTCCTCGGCGGAGTCCCAGCGTGCCAGCGCCCACAGGGCGACTATCGTGAAAGCGAGCGCCGGCAGGTGGTTCATTTGGCTGGCACCCATCACCAGAACCATCGGGCTCGCCACGAAAACCAACGTCGTGACTCGCGCGACGGTTTCGTCGAAAGCCCGGGCAAGGAAGCTGTACAGCGCCATCGTCGCGATGGCGAGCAGCACGGGGTTGATCAGCCACGGCGCGCCGAGCCGGACACCGATGGCGACCAGTGCGGGTCCACCAATGGGATACTGTGAGAACCAGCGCCCCTCTCGATCCAACACCGGCCACGTGTTGAAGAACTCCGGCAGCAATTCCGTGGGTGCGGTGAGCCGGCCGGTGGACAGGATGCGGGCGTGCCATTGCTGAGCCATTTCGTCGGCGCCGAACGGCTGGCCCGCAAATGCCCACAGCGAAACGAACAGCGACGCGCCCAGCGCGATGCAGCCAAGCGCCAGCGCAAACGCCTTCGGAGCGGGGCGCAACACCAGGCGATGCAGTCGCTCGATCAGTTGGTCGACCTGCGCACCAAATCGCAGCGATATCAGCATGGCGAGCGCGACGATGATCAGGGTTCGCACGCTCCATTCGCGAACTGCCGCGCCATACCACGGTACCGCGTTGCCAGCGGTGAGCAGGTTCGCCAGAGGCACAACGCCCATGACGAACAGGACCGCGGCAATCAGGCGAAGCGCGAGCACCTGGCGCATGCCGCTCAGGGCTGCGGCGCGAATGGCGTCACAGAGGCAAAGCCTTCGTCGACGACGTGCATCACGTGATCCGCCATGGCGCGAGGCGGAAATCTAGCGTCGGCGATATTTTACGAAATGCGTAACCCCGCGACGTCATCCCGGCAGCGGTGACGCTCCAACCGCCTCCCTTGCGCCAGTCACGCTGGCTCGCGGCGACGACGATCGCGTTCTTCGTGGCACTCCTGTTCACCGGCGCCGCGCTGTATCGCGACTACGGGCTCACGTGGGACGAGGTGCCGACCCGCGAGTTGGGCATTGTGGCCGTGCAACACCTGGTCCCGGACCTCCGCGCTCTCGACTCGCTGCGTGCGGTGACCGGGACGATGTACGAGCGATTCGGACCGCTGTACGAGATTCTCCTCGTCAGAGCGGAGCAGTTGCTGCTCATGTCGGACAGCCGGTCGGTGTTCATGATGCGGCATTTGGTCACGTTTTTGACGTTTTATCTCGCCGCCTTTCTCTTCCACCGATTGTGCTGGCGACGATTCGGGGGCGGCATTGCCTTGCTCGCTTGCGTGTCGCTGGTGGCAAGCCCGCAACTCTTTTCGCACGCCTTCTACAACACCAAAGACATCGCGTTTCTCACCGCGTTCGTGGGCGCGATGCTGGCGCTGGACTCCGCGCTGACACATCCCACGTGGCGCGCAATGCTCGTGCACGCGGTGACCACGGCGGTGCTCCTGGGCACTCGCGTGATCGGCCTGTTCGCGGTGCTGCTCACCGCCGCGGGTCTGCTCGCGCGCCGGCCAACGCGGCGGACGCTGGTGCAGTTGCTGGCGTACAGCGGAATCGTGGCGGTGCTCCTGCCGTTGGTTTGGCCGGTACTGCGTATCGATCCGATCGGCATCGTGAAAGGCGCAATACTCGCCTCGACATCCAACCCCTACACGCGGACGAACCTGTTTCGAGGCGAAGCGGTTCCCGCCTCGCAGCTCCCGTGGGACTACGTGCCGACATGGATCCTGATCACCACTCCCATCGTCCTGTCGGCCTTGTTTGTGGTTGGCACAGGAGTGGTCGTCGCCGCCTGCGTGCGGTCGCCGCGCCGGAGTTTTTTCGAGCAGCAGCGCGACGTGATCGTCCTGAGTTGGTTCTTCATTCCGGTGGTCGGCGTCGTGATCTTGCGACCCGTCCTCTATGACGGCTGGCGGCACTTGCTCTTTGTGTACCCTGCGTTCGTCTACCTCGCCGCGATCGGCATGGAATGGCTGTCGGCGATGGCGACGCGTCGCTTCGCGCCGGCGAGACGCCGGGTAGTCACCGCGGGACTGACGGGTGGGCTGTTGCTCGGCTTGAGTCCGGCCATCGCGTTCATGGTGGCGAACCATCCGCTCGAGCACTTGTATTTCAATCGTCTCGCCGGCCGGGATATGGAGACCGTCAAGCAGCGCTTCGAGCTTGACTACTGGGGGCTGACGTACCGTCAAAGCCTGGAGTACATCGTTCGAACGGACACCGCTCGCCGGATCCGCGTGCGCGCCGCGAACTACCCTGGTATGGCGAACTCGCTGTTGCTCCCCGAGCGCGACCGCCTTCGCCTCCGGTTCACCGGCTCGGATGCCGATGCGGATTACTTCGTGACCAACTACCGGTTCCACCCGGAGGCGTATCCGTATCGGGACGAAGTGTTTCGCGTGCGCGTCGGGAACGCCTCGGTAGCGTCGGTGTTTCGACTGCGACCCGCGCGCTGACCGCGGCTGGCGCGTGGGCGCACGCCACTGTTGCTTGTGCCATGGGCTGCGTCATCTGCAATTCGAACGAGCTGCACGAGATCCGTTCGGCGCAGATCAGCCGCATCGACGAAGTCTCGTTCTCGTATTCGTTCAGTCCAGAGCACAACAAGACGTTCCGGGTCGTTCGCTGCGCGCGCTGCACCCACGCGTTTTGCGCACCGCTCCCGTCCGGGATCGCCGGTAGTTATCGCGACGTCATCGACGACGAATACCTCAAGCATGCGGAATCGCGGCGCCTGTCCGCCGCCGCTGTCCTGCGCACCGTAGAGGCCTACGCGCCGGGCCAGCGCCTGCTCGACGTGGGTTGCGCCACCGGCGACTTCCTCGACGTAGCGCGGGAGCGTGGGTACGCGGCCGAAGGCCTCGACTTGTCGACGTGGTCATGCGACATCGCCCGAAGGCGCGGGCTCACGATCCACCAAGAGACGCTGGCTGCATTCGCAGCGCGCGAAACCGCCCGCTTCGACGTGGTGTCGCTCATCGGGGTCATCGAGCATTTTCCCGACCCTCGCGCCGAGATGGCGAACCTGGCAGCCTTGGTCCGCCCGGGCGGTCTGGTGGTCATTTGGACCGGCGACTCCGGCGCGCTGCTCCCGCGTGCGCTTGGGCGCCGCTGGTGGTACTGGCAGGGACAGCACATTCAGTACTTCACCCAACAGAGCCTGAGCCAGCTGGTAGAGGACGCCGGGTTTCGTCACGAAGCGACCACGCGCTATCCGTTCGCGGCAACGCAGGCGACGCTGGCGAACTCGTTGCGTCGCTATCGCCTGCATCGGCTGATGTCCGCGGCGCTGGTGCCGTTGTTCGCGTTGCGCCCGGTGGTCTACCTTAGACTGTCGGGGGAAATGCTGTTCATCGCACGGCGTTCAGGGTAGGCGTCGTAACCGCGCGGCCATAGCCGCTGTCGCCATGGTGTCGCCTCGCGCCGCACGGGCGTCGAGGGAGTCCCCGGCCTGTTGAGCTGCTTCGATGATGGCGCGCGCGGATTTCACCGGAGCGCCAACGCGAATACCCGCGAGCGCTTCGGACTTGGCCT
>JBBTFS010000037.1:50897-67169 GCA_038060705.1 Gemmatimonadota bacterium | reverse complement strand
AGACCCCCGCCCGTTGCCGACGATGCTGTCGCCGCTCGGCGCGCACACGGTCTGACAGATAGACCTTGAGCAGGCTCTGATACGGAACGTCCTGCTCGTTGGCGAGCAGCTTGAGCTCCGTGAGCAGTGTTTCAGGCAGGCGCACGGAGATCGCCGTCGAGGACGGCCGCAAGAGCGGGAACCGCACCATCCGGGCTTTCGACCAATCGACATATTCGGTCGAATCCGCGGTGGCCCAGAACTCCCGCTCTGCGTCCTCAGACTTGAACGTCGGGATCTTCTTCAGCGCGCGCTTTGGCTTGCTCATAGGTCGTTCGTTCCTTGCGATTCATATCGCGTGCCGCGAGAATTGCGTTTATGCGGCGCCGCCAAGATTGCGGGCGCGATGAATCATCGTGCTACCCGTTGGTCGCAGGCGCCACATCATGCCGAGTGCCCGCGCGGCGGCAGCATCAAGCGCCTGTTATGCGACACGTAGGGGCTTGATGCGTCCCATGTCGCCTTTGATTGTCTGTGCTGCATCCCAAAGGTCGACCGCGCGCTGCGCGTTCAGCCAGAACTCCGGCGAGTTGCCGAAGAGGCAGGAAAGCCGGAGCGCCATCTCAGGACTCACCGCCCGCCGAGCGCGCAGGAGTTCATTGATCGACTGGCGGGACACGCCCAGTGCCTCGGCGAGCCTAGCAACCGTCAGCCCATAGTCCGGCATGAAGTCCTCGCTCAACATCTCACCCGGATGAGTCGGCCGACGCTTGAGCTGTCGGGTATTCGGAACGCTCACTTTACACCTCGGAGTTAATGGTAATCGCAGACCTCGACGTCGTACGCATCACCGTCCACGAACCGAAAACAAATTCGCCACTGATCGTTCACCGCAATGGCGTGCTGCCCTTTGCGGTCGTCCTTCAGCGCGTGAAGATGATTGCCCGGTGGCACTTTCAAGTCGCCCAAGGTCGCCGCCAAGTCGACGTACTCGAGTTTGCGTGCGGCTCGCCGGGCTACATCGGCTGGGAAACGGGTCGCCTTTCCCGTCAGGAACAGGTCTCGGGTGCGTTTGTCCGCGAACGTCTTGATCACCGGTCAATCGTAGCGTGTCACGTGACGCGTGTCAATACGGTTCAGCTGCTGCCGAACCAACAAATGCGCGCGAAGCGCGCAGTCAAGAGCTCGGCTGACTGCTGCAACCGTTTGTTGGCCCGCAGATCATCACGGGAGGAACATCGCTTGGAGAACCTCGAGCACCCGGTTCAGCGGTACTGGGGTTAGCCGTCCGAGGCGTTTCGCGAACCGCTCCGTGTCCACCGTCCGAATCTGGTCGAGTACGATAAACCCCTCGCGGCCAGCGAACCGACAGGGCACGCGATAGGGATACGGATAGTTGCCCTTCGTCAGCGGCGCAACAATCACCGTGCGGAGGTGCGCGTTCAGGTCATCGGGCGAGACCACCACACAGGGCCGCGTTTTTCGAATCTCGCCCCCGCGCGTGGGATCCAGCTGCACGAGGAACACGTCACCACGGCGCACGCGCTCTGCCGTCACCACGTCCACTCTTCCTCGTCGAAGCGCGTGGGCGTCGGGACATCGAGCAAGCGATCATCGCCGCGCGCGCGCATGAGCTTCGCTGCTTCACGCCAGCCAGCCCGCGGCCCCGCGGCGGGGCGGATCGTGATCGCACCAGGCTGAACGCGGAGCTCCACGTCCTCGCTGAGGCCTGCCTCCTCAATCGCGAGCTTTGGGAGTCGAATGCCCCGCGAGTTGCCGATCCGTACCAGTCGTGCCTTCATGGTCGTCTCGTAAAGGTGATTACAATGTATCTACTTCGCGGCGACGACGCACAAACTTCTGGCGGGCTCACCGCCCGCAAATACATCAAGGCGATCAGCTATGCGAAGGTGAAGACCGATGCGGTGGATGCGTCCGCGCTCGCGACATTGCTCCGGAACGATCTCCTCCCCCAGGGTCACACGATCAGCGCGGCGCACCGGGAGGAGCGCGATCTGTTGCGGGCTCGGCTGCGCCTGGTGCCGCAACAGGTCCGGTGGCCAGCGACAACCTATACGTTACCATTGACATGGAAATGAACAACATATAAGTTGTATAACATCCAGTTGTGGCTAACGTATAAATTGATCACTGCCAAATGACGACACAAAATGACCCTCGGATGCGCGAGCTTCAACGCAGGCAACTTGATGCGCGCTTTAGAGATACGACGTCCCTGGAGCCTCCACGCGGCGGATGGATTCGGACGGTGCGCCAGTCACTTGCCATGACAATGCGCCAACTGGGGCAACGCCTTGCTGTGTCCCAGCAAGCGGTCGTTGCCCTCGAGCGACGCGAGCGAAACGGCACGATTTCCATCGCCAAGCTCAAGGCTGTCGCACAAGCGATGGGCTGCGAGTTGAAGTTCGTGTTTGTGCCTGCTCCGTCCCTGGAGGAAAACGTCAGACGACAAGCCGCCCTGAAAACCCGCGCGGAGCGCAACCGACTGGTTCATACAATGAGGTTGGAGGCCCAGGACCACGGTGTTGAAGCCACGCTTGATGAGGGCAAGGCCATCGAGCGCTGGCTCACCACGCGCGCCAGCAAGCTTTGGGACTAGGGTGTCCCGGATGAAGCTCTTTCAAGAAGAACAGGGCAACACGCCGCTGGATGAGGACGAGTCTGAAGGCCTCATTCCACCGCACCTTTCAACTCGCGCAGAACTCAACCAGTGGGAAGCCAACAACATTGAGAGCGCTCAAGAGTGGGCCACTCAACGCATAAGCGAGGTCCTGGATGTCACCTTCCTGGGAGAACTGCACCAGCGCATGTTCGGCATGACTTGGGAGTGGGCGGGCAGTTACCGAAAAAGCGATAAGAACATTACGCCGCACAGTTGGACTCAAGTGCCGACGCTAATGCGCGATCTCGTCGACAACACGCGTGCCCAGTACGATGCAAGTTCGAAGGCGGGTACAGAAGTCGATGAGATCGCTGCTCGCTTTCATCACGGACTCGTGCACATCCACCCTTGGGCAAGCGGCAACGGTCGTCATGCGAGACTCGCGACCGAGTTGCTACTGAGGCAATGGGGCCGACCCCCTTTCACTTGGGGCAATGGGTCGGACCTCGTTTCGGGTGGTGAACCCCGCTCCGCCTACCTCGGGTCATTGAAGGACGCCGACCGAGGCGATTTCGCCTCACTAATCCGGTTCGTGCGAAGCTGACCGGTGCGCGAAGGACGTCCTGTCTGCATGACGCATCGCGTTTCAGCTGCAAACGCCCGTTATGCGCCTTCTGGTTGCGGCGGCTCGCCAGGCAACTGCGCACCGTGCCAGACTGCGACAATCCAGACAGTACCGCCCTTCACGCGATAGAAGAAACGATACGGGCGGATGATCACTTCTCGATGAGGCAGGCTGGGAAACTCAGGTATCCGACGGCCAGACCTGGGAAACCGTTCCAGGCGCTTCAGGACCTTGGTGGCTTGCGCATGAAAGCGGCGAGCCGCAATTGGACTTTCAGCGAGAATTCGGGCGATGATGTTGAGGAATTGCCGTTCGGCCGTCGGGGTGAAGCGGACTCTCAAGCGCCAGCGGACCGAAGGAGCGCGTCGCTGGCAGCCAGTACGGCCTCAAGATCCCGGCCCTTGCCTTTGGCGATCTCCCGTTCGCCCGTGGCGAGCAATCGAAGAATGTGGCGTTCCCGTTCCCCGCTTTCGTACGCTTCGATGCTCAATATCACCGCGGCGGCGCGACCTCGTTGTGTGATGACAACAGGCTCGCGCGACCGGCGGACACGCGCCAGCGCCTTGGCGGCGCCTTGGCGCAAATCGGTAATCGGTATGATCGCAGGAACCTTAGGCATAGACGATTACAGTTGGACGTACTTCTAAACGTACGCCGTGCGCTGAGACCGGTCAAGGGCTGCCAGCCCCTCTCTAATGGCGTTACGCCGCACCGCGCGTAGGCCGATGGAGTGCTTCAGCAACGGCGCGAGGGTTCTGGGCCGCGATGCGCAGCAGGGCTAGCGCCGGGCCGTCCGGCGTGCGACGGCCTTGCTCCCAGTTGCGCAGGGTGGACACGCTGACGCCAATCATCAGGGCGAAGTCGCCCTGGGACTGACCGAGCTTGGCGCGGACGGCCTTCACGTTCGCCGGCTTGAAGGTCGTGACGCGACTGGCCTTGGCGCGGCCGGCCCGAATGCGGCCAGCCTGCCGGACGCTGGTGAGAAGCTCTTGAAACGCGGCTGCCTTCATTTGAATTCCTCCCGGACCAGGCGCGCGAGCTCGCGAATCTGAGCGGCGGTCAGATCGCCCTGCTCGTTCTTGGCATAGAGATACAGCATGTAGCAGGCGTCATTGCTGACCGCCCAGTAGTAGATGACCCGCAGCCCACCGCGCTTACCGCGGCCTTCGGCCTTCCATCGCAGCTTCCTCAGGCCCGCGCCGCGTGGAATGAGCCGACCCTGATCGGGTCGCAAGGCCAGGGTCAATTGAAGCGATCGGTACTCTTCATCGGGCAGGTGTCGCCGCAGCGTCGCCGTGAACACCGGCGTCTCGACGAAGCGCATTGACCAATATACGCCAATGGCGTATGGCCATCAAGTGCATGGAGAGTCAGATAGGAACGCAAAAGGAGTGAGACAGGCAGGCTCGGTCGATCGGATCGGTCTTGGACCGCGCCTGCCAGATGAGCTTCACCTGCCGGGCGTCGGCCACCCGGACCGTGTGGCCCAACGCCTCGAGCTGATCGTGGAGCCACGGCCAATAGAGCGTGGCCTCCATCGCGACCGTGATCGGCGCGGCGAGCCCGCGCAGGAATGCACCGAGCGCGTCCAGCGACACCGGCAACTGCCGCACCTCCGCCAGCAAGGTGCCGTCCACGGTGAGCGCACACGCGGTGATGTAGCGCTTATGGAGATCGAGTCCGACGAATGTCATCCCAGCCTCCCGAGATCAGGGTTCGGTAAAGCTGTGCCCTCCGGGATGACTTTCATTCTCATAGAGTCGCGTTAGCTCGCCTCGAAATAGTCCTCATCAAGTTTCCACAAGCGAAAAACGCCGGACTCACTGACGCCAACGCCATAGTCCAGCATTAGCTGAGCCAACTGGACGCCATCGATGAGGACGATGGTTGTCTGAAGGCTCGAGGCATACTCGCGAGCCTCAGCCGAGAAACTGGACGTTGTCATGAAGACGCCTTTGCGCGCACGCTGACCTTGCAGCGCGCCGGCAAACCGTTGGATGTCTGGGCGCCCGACGGTGTTGGACCACCGCTTCGCTTGGACATAGATCGCATCAAGACCGAGGCGATCCTCCTTTATGATGCCATCTATGCCCTCATCTCCCGACCTTCCGACAACGGCGGACGCATCTTCGCGCGAGCCTCCGTAGCCCATTCGAACGAGCAGATCCACAACGAGTTCCTCAAAAGCCTTGGGAGTTATCGCTTTGACACGTTCGAGCAATTCAGCACCGAGACTACTCCGAAGGCGACCATATCCTGTTCGCATGAGCTCATCGGGCGTCAGTGGCGACGCTGGAGCCCCAGCAGCGGGCCTCGCTCGCTCTGCCTCGGTGTCCTCATCGGTCGCCGCTTCGCGAAACGCCTGAAACTCCTCGAACTGCTGGAGGAATGCGATGTCGATTCTCGAGGGAGATGTGGCGAGAACCTCGCGCCCGCGAGGTGTAACGCGGTAGGAGGCGCGGCGTGGCGACTCAAGAATGCGCGCCTGCTTCAAGTAACTCGAAGCCCATCCTACGCGATTGGAAAACCGAGTCTGTCGCCCGTTGGGCAGCAACTCCGCCAGGTCTGTCGGAGTAAGGGCGAATTTCTCGGCCATTGCCTCTCGAATGCTCGCGAGCGTGCGTTCCTCGCCGCCGGCGACGAACTGCAGGACAGGCAGCATCAGGGACTGGAAGTCAGGAACAGGCATTGAGTCCTATTTGGTCGAACTGCTCGTTAGCTCGCTACCAAGCGATGCACAAAGCGAAGGCCGGCGATGCCTGTCATGAACTGGTTCACTTGCGCAGTCCTTCTGTCATTGATAGGGATCCACTCTGGAAGCTCAGCAGAATGCACGCGGTTCTCAGGTGTGATGACGTGTGCGAAGTATGGCGGAGAAACGTCGAACGACACCTCACGAGCAAAACGCATCGCCAAGTGGCCAAGCGCCACTAGTCCCGCGGCGTCCTCCAAAGGAAGCGGCATCTCCTTCTTCCGTTTGCGCTCCCTGTTGATGGCTACTAGGACGTCTTCCACGAGGTCTTCGCGCCCATTCCATAGCATGAACACGCCATCGCGGGACGGATCATGCTTCTCGGTGACGTATCCGCCGGGCGTGTTGGATTCATCTGATTCCGGCTTCCAATAGACATGGTACACGACCGGCGCGTCCGGTTCGCGAAACCCCGCGATGTGATAGCCAACGGGATCCGACCCTCGATCGTGCGGTCGAAAATCGAACTCTAGGTAACGCCTAACTGCCTCGGACACGTCCGCGATGCTGAGGGTTCGACTGGACGCCTGTAGCTTCGGCAGCTCCTGCATGATCTGATTGCCGTCCCTCGCACCCCATGTACTGACCACGCCGATACCAGGGAGCACGAATGCTTTCCGGCCGGTACTGTACTCACGATGGCCGTCGTCGAAATCCTGGACGACGGCGCTATCGACCGTCATGACGATCGCGAAGTGCCTTGCGGCAGTGAGACAGACCGTCATGCGGAGTCAGAGGGCTGGGTTAGTCGAGCTAACGCCAATTAGGTGGACGTGTTTACACGCGAAAAACGGGGAAAACGCGCGGGGGAATGCGAGTAAACCCTCAACTTACCCCAAGGGATGTTGGTTTAGCGGCGAAAACAACGCAAGGATGCAATCGCACAAGTGCATGGAGAGTCAGATAGGGACGCACAAGGGGGCAGTGCAGGCCGGCGCCCGGGACACCGCGCCACGATGGCCCCGGACTCGCGTCAGGAGGACAGCTGGCGACCCGCCACCACCACGGCATCCACCAGCGCATGCACATCGGCGCTGTCCGTCCTGAAGTTCACGACGCACGCACGCAGCGCGAATGTCCCGCCAATCACCGCGTTCGACACATACACCCGCCCCTCGGCCTGAAGCCTGGCCAGGATCGCGGTATTCAGCGCATTCAACTCGTCCGCCGAGCGCGCCGGCCCCTTGGGCACGTACCGGAACGTCGCGATGCTCAGGGAATATGTCAGTGCCTCCAACTCCTCATGCGCACCCGCCAACGCGTGCAGCTCGCGCGCCAATGCACAATCGTCCGCGATCATCCTGCGATACCCGTCGCGGCCCACCTGCCGCAAGGTCATCCATACCTTCAACGCCCTGAACCCGCGCGAGTTCTGCGGACCCCATTCGTGAAAATTCACCGGCGGATCCTCGGCCGCGCCCTCGAACTTGTAGTACACAGGATGGAACTCGAACGCGTCGTGTAAATGCCGCGCATGACGCACCAGCGCACACCCGGCCTCCATCGGCGCGTACAACCACTTGTGCGGGTCCACCGCCACCGAATCCGCGAGCGACAACGCTTTGAGCGACGCGGGCGCGTCCGCCAACACCACGGCCGGTGCGCCATACGCGCCGTCCACGTGGAACCACAGCTTCTCGCGCTTGCACAGCGCCGCGATTTCGGGCAACGGATCGATCGCCCCCGTGCTGACTGACCCGGCCGTCCCCACGACCACCGCCGGACGCAGGCCCGCCGCACGATCCTCCGCGACCATGCGAGTCAGTGCCTTGAAATCCATGGCCAGCGACGCGTCTACCGGTACCGCGCGGATGGCATTGGTCCCGAAACCATACGTGTCCGCCGCCTTCACCAACCACGTATGCACTTCCGCCGAGGCGTAGATGCGCAGCCCGGGGATCATCTCGAAGCCCCGCGTGCGCTTGTCCGCGCCGATCACCGCGCGCAGGCCCGCCAGCAGACACACCATGTTGGCCATGTTACCGCCGCTGACGAGGATTCCACCAACGCGGTCCGCAACCTGTACGCTGTACGATGAAACGGACGGTACATTTTCGCGCGGGCTTGGGAAACCGATCATGTCGGCGATCCAGTTGATGGACTGGAGTTCGATTTCCGTCGCGATGGGGGACAGGCCCCACGCGCCGACGTTGGGGTTGACGCTCGCGGCCAGCATGTCGGCCAGCGCTCCGATGGGCGACGCGGACGACGTGATGTAGCCAAAGAAGCGCGGGTGGCCGTTGAATGTGGAGTTCGCGAACAACAGTTCCGCGGACTCCTTGGCGATCAGCGCGGGGTCTTCGCCCGTGGCGGGCATGCCGCCCGCGGGCAACAGGGCGCGCATCGCGCGCGGCGTGGTGTCCGGCGCCACCGGGCGGCTTGGCAGGGCGCCAAGGAAGTCGGCGATGCGGTCAACAAGGTCGTGGCCGATCGCGCGGAACTGGGCGGGGGAGAGTTCGGCGGGTGAGGTGCGCATCCATGAAATATGCGGCCGCCGGGCGGGGCATTTCTATCGGATTCTTGCGATCGATGCCCGTTAATGAATGGCTTGAATGTTGTTAATTAAGGCCATACATTAACTCAAGGTCTCAACCCGGCACTTTCATATGTCTCGCAAGAAACCCGGCAAGGTCAGCGAACCCATCCAGGTGTACCTCACGCCCGCGGACCGGGCGATGCTGGACCGCGTCGCCAAAGCGGCCGGTGTGTCGCGCGCCGAGGTGCTGCGCCGCGGCATTCGGCGGATGAGTACGGAAGCAAGCGCGGGCGAACACCCTGCTCTCAAACTCATCCGCGAAATGAATGCCCTGGACTGGGGTGACGGGCCCAATGACATGGCGCAGCGCCACGATGAGTACTTGGCCGAGATCTATATGGACAACCACGAAGACAAGAGCGAGTGAAGGCCCTCTTTCTTGACGCGTCAGGCTGGTACGCGGCCCTCCAGCCGAGAGAAGCCTCGCATGCGCAGGCGCGCGAACAGCTTCAAGTTGCGGCTACGTCTGGAGTGCGGCTGGTGACGACGTCCCTCGTTGTCGCCGAGATGCATGCGATGTTCGTGCGCCGCACCCGTGCTCCGGCCGGCCAACGCTTCCTGGATTCGGCGTTTGACACGGGCGCCTGTGAAATCGACTACCCGACGCGAGACACAGTCGTCGCCGCGCGCGACCGGTGGATCCACAAGTTCCAGGATCACCCAATTTCCCTGTGCGACGCCGTGAGCTTCGAAGTAATGCGCCGTGAGCGAATCACGCACGCGCTAACCATCGATCGCCACTTCGCGATCGCCGGCTTCGAGATCTTGGGCTAGCGCGCGCCAACCAGCACGGGCTGGGTCCATGCCACCTTGCCGCTGGATTCGATCACCTTGGCGCGAACGTAGCCCTCGGCGCCGGTGATGTCGTACCGCGCGGGGCTGGCGGTTACTTCCTTGAGCAGGCGTCCGCCGCGTCCGTAGAACAGGATGCGGTACTTGGCCCAGGCCTTCTCCCGCACGGTGACAGTCACGCTGCGTGACGTCGCCTGGTAGTCGGACAGTTCCACGCCGGTGGACGAGTAGAAGTCGCCGCGCTCGATGGCGTCGAGGATCTCGGCTGAGCCGAGCTTGGCGGCGCGCACGACGATCCAGCCTTGGCCAGGCTGGGCGGCGGCTGGATCCCACGGCCGCTTGAAGTGGTGCGCGTCGTCCACCGCGATGCCATGGAGCAGCACGCCGCGCGACAGGAGCGTGTCCCACGCCGCCTCCAGGCCAGGCACGCCGCCGCCGCCTTCGTTGTTCACCTGTGGGTGGCCGTTGAACAGTTCGAAGAGCTTGTTGTTGCGCACGCGTGCCAACTCGTCCGCGGTGACCGCCCACGTGAAGCTGGGGTGGTTGATGTGCGGAACGCCCTGCGCAGCGCGGATGGCGTCCACGTTGCCTTGAAGTGTCTCGACAACGCTGGCGCCGCTGGCAGGCTGCACGAGGTGGGAGACGCCGAGTCCGTTCACGTGTATCGCCTTCGTCTCGAAGCGCGACGTGACTTCCTCGCCCGGGATCAGGAGGAACTTCTCGTCCGCGCCCATGAGCGCGTTCAGCCCGTCCACGCCTGTGAGATAGTTGTGGTCGCTGAGCACCAGGAACTGGTAGCCGTGCTCGCGGTACCAGCGCGCGACGTCGTCCGGCGAGCTATCGCCGTCGCTGTTGAGCGTGTGGGTGTGGGTGTTGCCTTTGTACCAGCGGAGGGCTGGTTGGGCTTGAGCGGACTCGAGCGCTCTTGAGCCAACAAGCAGCGTGACAGCCATCGCGATCAGCGCGACCGCTGGCGCCATTCGAACGGGCCTCAGTTCAATCATGGCTAATCGCGCCAGAGCTACGGGGTCACAGTCGGCTGAGTGACTTTGTTTCTCAGTACACCAACCCCCTCGAGTTCAATTTCGACGATGTCGCCTGCCTTCATCTGCTTCGTCGTGCCCGGCGTGCCTGAGTAGATGACGTCGCCCGGGTTGAGCGTGACGTAGCGGCTGATGTAGCTCACGATCTCGGCCACGGGGAAGATCAGGTCTTCCGTGCGCTGCGACTGGACGACTTCGCCGTTGAGGCGCGTCTGGAGCAGCAGGTTGTCGAAGTTGAGCCCGGTGACGATGGACGGGCCCAGTGGGCCGAACGTGTCGCTGGCCTTGGCGCGGAACCACTGGAGGTCGGCGCGCTGCCAGTCGCGCTCGCTCACGTCGTTGCCGGCGGTGACGCCAAAGACGTACGACTTGGCGTCGGCGACGCTGACATTGTGCGCCGTCTTGCCGATGACGAGCACCATTTCGCCCTCGTAGTGCGTGTTCTTCGCGTCCGGTGGCAGGACGATGTCTTCGAGATGCGCGATGATGGATGTTGGCATCTTGGCGAAGAGGCCCGGATAGGCCGCGGCTGGCCGCTCGCCGAGGTGGGTTTTGTAGTTGAGGCCAACGGCGATGACTTTGCCGGGCAGCACGGGCGGCAGGAGCTTCACGGCCGAGAGCTTGACGGTCTTGCCGGTGGGCTGCGGGTTGGCGAAGAGGTCGCCGCGGAGTTCGCGGATGTTGTCGCCCTCGAGAATGCCGAGCGCCGCGGTGTTGCCGTTCTGGTAGCGGACGTACTTCGTGACCTGGGCGGCAGCGGAGTTGGCCATGAGCAGGAGTGCGGCGGCGAAAAGCGTGGGGCGCATAATGACGGTCGGGAATGGGGAACAGGGAACAGGGCAACAAAGAATGCGGGAACGGGAACGGGAAAGGGAAGGGGAATGGTCAGGGAACCGCTCCCTGACTATTCCCCTTCCCATTCCCTTTCCCGTTCCCGCCGTTTTCGTTGTTCCTGTTCCCGGTTCCCGGTTCCCGCCGTTGTTGTCGTTCAGACGGGTGTCGTTGCCGCCGTGCGGGGGAATCGAAGGGTTTGCTCGACGTCGGCGTGCGCGGCGATGAGTCGCTCGACCTCAGCTGACACTTCGGCCGCGAGGCCCAGGTGCGTCGTCACGCTTTGGACGGACGTGGAGCCGGCGTGCAGACGAAGCAGGTTCAAGCGCATGGTTTCCAGCGCACCCACGGTCTGGCCGAGCTTGTCGTGCAGCGTGTCGCGCATCTCGCGGACCTCGGCGTAGTCCGGTGACACGGCGGCGTCACCGGCCTCGGACAGTGCGTCGTTCAGCGACTCGTGGCGCTTTCGCAGTTCCTGCGCGTCTGTCTGGAGCCGCTTGAGAATTGCAGGAATGTCACTGAGGGACTGACGCGTCTCCTTAGGAAGGGTATCGAAGAGCTGCTCGGCGGCCATGCCGAGTGAGAGCTCGGTGGCTCGATGCGTCATCGCATGCGCGCGGGCGGATGCCGGCAGGAACTGTGACGCCACTGAAAAGGCCCAACGCCCGAGGCGACTGTCCCAGATCCGCGCCCAGAACAGCGAGTCGACGTCTTCGCGACGCTGCCGGACTGCGATGTACGCGATCGTGGAAAAGATCGCCAGCACTCCCGACAGCCACGCGACCCATCCAGTGTAGTAGAAAAGCTTCATGCTTCCGAAAATGGTCGGGACCAGGACTCCAAGCGAAAGGGTGAGCGCCGTAATAAACGTGCCTGCCGTCGCAAGAAACGTCGGCCAGGTGACAGCAGCAATCGGCGCGAGAAAACCCTCCACACGCGGCAACGGTTCCCGCGGATCGATCATCAGCTCTTCTTTGGCGCGCTCGGCTTCGGACTTGAACGCGCTGTCGAGGTCGGAATGTGCGAACCCCTGCTTGAGCAAGCGGGCGGCGGCGTAGCTGAGGTAGGCGAAGGGTGCGGAGGTCGCGAGGAACGCGAACAGGGGCCAGGCAACGGCGGGTCCGATCAGGTTCGAAGCGTAAACTGACGCGCCTGCGATGGCGCTCCAACTGACGATCATACCGGCGCCGTCGATGCGCGCGTTGCGTTTCACGAAGGCGCGGAGGGCCACAGGCAATTCTCTGCGCAGTTCCAATGCGACGCTGAGTTGTTCGGCCAGCGCTTGCGCGCTCTCAGGCCGCTGGTCGGGCGATTTGGCCAAACAGCGATCAATGAGCGCGGCGATTTTTCTGGGCACGGTGATGCCGAGCGACGCCAGCTGCGGCGCGGGCTCGGTCACCTGCTTGGCGAGCACTTCGGTCGCCGTCTTGCCCTCGAACGGGAACCGGCCCGAGAACGCGTAGAACGCGGTGGCGCCGAGTCCGTACAGGTCGCTGCGCGGGTCGAGTTTGGTGCCGAGTGCCTGCTCGGGGCTCATGAACTCGGGTGTGCCCGAGATCTCGTCTGCACCGGCTTCGCTGAACGCGGCTGCGATCCCGAAGTCGGCGACGAGCACGCGTCCGCTGCCGTTCTCGAGCAGGATGTTGTCCGGCTTCACGTCGCGGTGCACCAAACCGCGTTCGTGCGCGTGGGCGAGCGCCCATGCCACTTCGCGCAAAACGCGCGCGCCTTCGTTGTTGGGCAGGGGACCGCGCGTGCGCACGCGATCGGCCAGGGTCTCGCCATCCACGTAGGCCATCACGTAGAAGACGAAGCCGTCGGTCTCTTCGACCGAGTGGATCGGGATGATGTTCGGATGCGACAGCTTGGCGGCGAGCCGCGCTTCGCGCAGGAAGCGGTCGCGCAAGGTGCGTTGGGCCGCGCGTTCCGGCGGCAGCAGCTTGATGGCGACGGAACGGTCGAGGTGGACCTCGCGCGCGAGATACACGATGCCCATGCCGCCGCGGCCGATTTCCTTGTCCAGCGAATAGCGGCCCGCGATCGCGAGCTGGAACGCGAGGTAGATGGGATCGACGGTGGGCTGCGACATCAGACGGGCGTCGTTGCCGGCGTGCGCGGGAACTTGAGCATGCGATCCACCTCGCCCTGTGCAGCGATGAGCCGCTCAACTTCCGCGGCAACGTCGGCGGCGATGCCCAGCTGTGTCGTCACGCTCTCCACACCGATGGACCCGGCGTGCAGGCGCAGGAGGTTGAGCCGGATTGTCTCGAGGGCGCCCACAGCTTCACGGAGCCGGTCGTGCATGGAATTGCGCATTTCGCGGATGTCTGCGTACTCGGGGCCGGCGCCGGCATCGCCGGCGTCAGCCAATGCTTCGGCGAGCGACTCGTGCCGTTTGCGCAGTTCCTGCGCCGCGCTCTGAAGATGCATCAACGTGCCCGGCACGTCTCCAAGTTGATTGCGCGTGGCCTTGGGCAGACTCTCGAACAATTGTTCGGCAGCCATGCCGAGCGAGAGCTCGGTGGCGCGATGGGTGATGGCGGTGATGCCCTTGGCCTTTGCGAACTTGGTGGCGATGGCGAATGCGAGTAGTCCCACGCGGCCCTTCCAAAGTCTCGCCCAGAAGGATCCCTCGGGTTCGATCCGGCGGTCGCGCATGATGACCCAGCCGATGCCGCTAAAGGTGCCGATGACAGCGCCGAGCCCGGCAAAAATGTTGAATACCACGGCGCCTGTGTTGCCCAGGAATCGGCCGAGCGCGCGCTGATCCACGTCGGGTAGCAGCATCGCGATGGTCCATGACCCTGCCATCAGGAAGCTGGCAACCGTCATGCCGCTGAGCACGCGCTCCATGCTGACGCGTTCCGCGCTGCGCTCGAGGGCCAGTTCTTCGCGGACTTGGTCGAGCACGCTGTCGAAAGCCGGACCGATGTCGCGGTGCGTGAATCCCTTCTTGATCAGGTCGGCGGCGGCGTCCGCGAGTGCGAGTATGGGCGCGGTCACGGACAGCGCCGCGACGGCCATCGCCGCGAAGACCGACCAAGCCGACCCGCTGGTGCCGACGACAAACCCCGCGGCGATAAAAAACGCCACTGACAGCACGCCCAAGGCCAGCAGGGTGCCCGGGCCGTTGAGTCTGGCGGAGCGATTCACGAACGCGCGCAATTCGGCCGGCATTGCGCGACGAAGTTCGAGCGCGACGCCGAGTTGTTCAGCGAGCGCCTTGGCGCTTTCGGGTCGGTGGTCCGGCGCCTTGGCAAGACAACGATCAATGAGCGCGGCCATTTTTCGCGGCACCGACAGTCCCAGCGTCACCAGTGACGGCGCCGACTGCGTGACCTGCTTGGCCAGCACTTCAGTCGCCGTCTTTCCCTCGAACGGAAACTTGCCCGAGAACATATAGAAGGCGGTCGCGCCCAAACTGTAGAGGTCGCTGCGGGCGTCGAGCGTGGTGCCGAGCGCCTGCTCGGGACTCATGAATTCCGGTGTCCCCAAGACGCCGTCCGTGACATCGCCAACTGCGGCCGCTATGCCAAAATCGGCGACCAACACTCGGCCCGACGTGCTTTCGAGAAGGATGTTGTCGGGCTTCACGTCGCGATGTACGAGGCCTTGCTCGTGCGCATATGCGAGCGCCCAGGCTATTTCGCGCAGGATGCGCGCTCCGTCGGTTGCAGGCACCGGTCCACGCGTTCGCACGCGATTGGCCAAGGTCTCGCCGTCAACAAACGCCATGACGAAGAAGACGAAGCCGTCGGTCTCTTCGACGGAGAAGATCGGAATGATGTTCGGGTGCGAGAGTTTTGCGGCGAGCCGCGCTTCGCGCAGGAAGCGGTCGCGGAGGGTGCGTTGGGCAGCGCGCTCGGGCGGGAGGAGTTTGATCGCTACCGAGCGATCGAGGTGGACTTCGCGGGCGAGGTAGACGACGCCCATGCCGCCGCGGCCGAGTTCGCGGTCGAGGGAGTAGCGGCCGGCTAGCGCTGCCTGAAAGGAGAGGAAGAGCTCATCTGAGGCAAAAGGCATGGTCTTATGGTAAGAAAGACGGCGGGAACTGGGAACAGGGACAACGAAAAGGGCGGGAACGGGGAAACCACGACGGCGGGAACTGGGAACTGGGATGGTGCGATGGAATGAGACGGTCCGTACGAATTAGATGACGGCGGTTTGGCGATTCATGTTTCCGTTCAGGCATGACGGCGCCGAGGGTGCGGGATTTCAGAGATCTCAAGGCATGGCAGAAGGCGATGGAGCTTGCGCTGCTGTGCGACGAAGGCTGTCAATCGCTTCCGCCCTCAGCGCGGTATCTGGCACTGCAGATACGACGGGCTGCGAACTCGATTCATGCAAACATCGCCGAAGGGAATGGGCGATTCACCCGTCCTGATTACCTACGTTACCTCGTGATCGCCAACGGCTCGCTGCGTGAGCTGGAGAGCCATCTCCATTTCGTTGCACGCCGGTTCGGCACCAATTCGGCAATCGATCGCGCTCTCGAGCACACCTTCGTGACCGGCAAACTGCTCGCGGGCCTCACGCGTAGCCTTCGCACGCCATCGGGGAAGTAGCGCGCCCTCCCGCTGTCGTGGTTTCCCGGTTCCCGCCGTCGCGGTTTCCCCGTTCCCTGTTCCCAGTTCCCGCCGTCGCGGTTTCCCTGTTCCCGCCGTCGCTGTTCAGTACCGTAGATTCCTCCCCCATGAAAATCCTCTTCTACCTGGGCATCGCGCTTCTCGTCCTCTTCGAAGCCGCGAATGTGTACTTCATCATGCCCATGCCATTCAGTCAGCGCATGGCCAGCATCGACCTGGCCTATTTCCTGTATACGTGGCGCTGGGTGTTCCGTATCGTCGCGGGGGTGCTCATCGTCGCCGGGGCACGGCAGGCCTATGGCGTGACGGCGTGGCGCAAGACCATCCCGGCGCTGGCGACCGCGGTGGCCTGCCTGATGGTGTACGTCCTCAACTTCAGGATGTCGGCCGACCGGATGTTCCTCGAGCCCGCGTCGGTCACGATGCGTGGCGTGGACGGGAATGTCGTGGAGCATGCGCGCCTCATCGTCGGTATCGAAATCAACGGCGACGCGCGGGCGTACCC
>JBBTFS010000037.1:0-50797 GCA_038060705.1 Gemmatimonadota bacterium | reverse complement strand
AAGTCGCTCATCATGCAGCCGGACTCGGCGCTCAGCCGGTACTACGCACAGAGCTTCGCGTACGAAACCGGAACGAGCCGCAGCGCGCTCACCGGCACCGACACGGCCTCCTGGAAGGAGAAGTCGTGGGTGGTGGGCGTGAGCATCAACGGCCAGGACGTGGCATACGACTGGAATCGCCTCAAGCGCGAGCGCGTGGTGAACGATGTTGTGGGCGGAACGCCAATTGTCGTGGTGCTGGCCAAGGACACGATGAGCTTCTTTGCGTTCCAGCGGCCCGACACGGCTACGCGCTACATGATGCGCGGCGACTCACTAGTGACCAAGGGCATCGCCTATGCCGTTGACGGCCGCGGCGCGAAGGGGAACCTGCCGCCCATCAAGGCGTCGCAGGAGTTCTGGCACAGCTGGCTCAATTTCCATCCGGGCACGAAGCAGTACTGAGGGTCGCCTTGACCAAAGTGGTCAAATGGCGGTAGGTTGAACCATGACCAAGAAGCCCATGAGCCTTGTGCGCGAGACGGTGTCATTGTACGACGCCAAGACCAACCTCTCCGACCTGGTGGAGCGTGCGGCGGCCGGTGCGGAGTTCGTCATCGCCAAGTCCGGCAAGCCCAAGGCGCTGCTGGTGCCGCTGGGCGTCGTGCGCCCGTTGCGGAAGCCGGGCCAAGGCAAGGGGAAGTGGCGCGTGGCCCGTGACTTCGACGCGCCGCTGCCCGCGGACCTCCTTGGCGCGTTCGAGGGCAAGTGAGGCTCCTGCTGGACACGCACGTCCTCATCTGGTGGGATGAAGGCGCGCGACTCAGCGGCGCAGCCAACGACGCGATCCGGGCAGCCGACCAGGTCTACGTGAGCGCCGTGACCGGATGGGAGATCGCGATCAAGGCGTCGCTCGGAAAGATCAGGGCGCGCCGCACGGTGTCCGACGCGATCGAGGATTCCGGGTTCGAGGAGCTGCCGGTCTTCCTGCGCCACGCCGCGGCGCTGTCAAGTCTGCCGATGCATCACCGTGATCCGTTCGACCGGATGCTCGTCGCGCAGGCGAAAGCGGACCGCTTGACGATCGTGACCCGCGATGCCGCGCTCAAGGCCTACCGCGTTCCGCTGATCGCCGCATAGCCGGCGGCGCTCGCGGTGACTGCCGCGGACACCTCGGGGAGTTCGCGTATCCAGATGTTGCGAAAGCGGACCGGGTCGCCGTGGTCCTGGAGCATGATCGGCAGGCGGTCCGGATGTGCGATGTACGGAGTGCGCCGCGTGTGCGACGTAGGGCCCACGAGCGCGACGTTGTCCTGCACCAACACGCCGTTGTGGAACACGGTGAAGCGCGCCGGTGACGCCACGCTGCTGTCGCTGCGAAAGCGGGGGGCGCGAAAGACGATGTCGAACGTCTGCCACTCGCCCGGTTTGCGGCTGGCGTTCACGAGCGGCGGGTATTGTCCGTAGAGCGCGCCGGCCTGACCGTCGGGGTACGTGGGATTCTGCCACGAGTCCAGCACCTGCACCTCGTACGTGCGCATGAGGAACACGCCGCTGTTGCCGCGATTCTGTCCGGTGCGCGTCGACGGGGGCGAGGGCGACGCGAATTCGATGTGCAGCTGCGCGTCGCCAAAACCGCGCGACGTCATGATTGCGCCACTGCCCGCGACGACTTCCATATAGCCGCTCTCGACCTTCCACTTCGCCGGGCCCATCGCCGAGTCCGCGGTGCGCCAATTGGCGAGCGATGTGCCGTCGAATAGAACGATGGCGTCGGACGGAGGTGGGACGGGAGCGCCGGCGGGCGCGAGGGTCACGATCCGCGGTTGGGGACGGCTCAGGCTGTGTTGCGGCCACGAACCCAAGTCTTGCGCGAGCAACAGCTGGGGAAGCACGAGGACGGCAACAAAGAAGGCGGGAACAGGGAACAGGGAAACGAAAACGGCGGGAACCGGGAACTGGAACCGAAGGCGAGTTGCCGTCCAGCGTCCCGGCTTCCTGTTCCCGCGGTCTTTGTTTCCCTGTTCCAGGTTCCCAGGTCCCGCCGTCGTCGTTGCCGTTGCTGTCAGGGTACCGGCCTCCGCCCGATCTCATACTCCTTGGGAGGTTCCGCGCCAAGAAGATTCCGAACGAAATAATCCCAGCGCCGCCGCATCATGTAATTGCCCAACGGACCGTAGCCGTGTCCGGCGTTCGGGAACACGACGAGATCAAAGTCCTTGCCGGCGCGCTCCAACGCGTCCACCACGAGATAGGTGTTGTAGGGCGGCACGTTCGCGTCCATTCCGCCGTGCGCCAGCATCAGCTTGCCCTTGAGGTTCCTGGCATGCGTCTGGTTGGCCTCGTCGGCGTAGTTGTCGGCGCCGACCGCGGGACCGTTCTTCGCAAGCAAGCCCTGATACCGCTCGCCCCAATCGTCCTCGTAGTTGCGGTTGTCGTGATTGCCGCTCTCCGAAATTCCGACCTTGAAGAAGTCCGGAAACTTGAACATCGCGGCCGCCGTGGCGAAGCCGCCGCCGGAATGGCCCCAGATGCCGACCTTGTCGCCATCAATCCACCGGTATCGCGACGCGAGTTCCTTGATGCCGGCCACCTGATCCGGCAGCGTGTTGTCGCCCATGTCGCCGTAGTAGGCGTCGTGGAACGACTTGCTGCGGCCCGGGGTGCCCATGCCATCAATGGCAACGACGATGAAGCCGAGTTCCGCGAGCGCCTGATGGTCGCCGCGCGCGGCCGAGAAGCTACGGCTGCCGACACTGCCGCTCTGCGGGCCGGGGTAGATGTAGTCGATGATCGGGTACTTCTTCGTCGAATCGAATCTCGTTGGCGTAAACATCAGGCCGTAGATATCCGTCTTGCCATCGCGCGCCTTGGCGGTGAACGGCGTCGGCGGACGCCAGCCGGTGGCGACGAGCTTGGACACGTCGGCCTTTTCCAGCTCCATCACCAGCTTGCCGGCCGCATCACGCACGACGGTTGTCGGTGGAGTGGTGGGCGTGGAGAACACGTCCACGAAGTGCTTGCCATCCGGCGACATGACCACGACGTGATTGGCGTTCTCCGGCGTGAGCGGCATCTGGTTCCTGCCGTCCATCCCCACCTTGTAGAAGTGCTGGAAGTAGGGATCGCGGCCGGCTTCCTTGCCACCGCCCACGAACCAGATCGAGCGCGACTTCTCGTCCACGCGCTCGATGTCGTCCACGTTGCCGCTGCCGTTCGTGATCTTGCTCTTCAGCTGACCGGTAGCGAGGTCGTAGAGGTAGAGCTGGCCCCAGTCGTCGCGTTCTGACCACCAGATCAAGTCCTTCGACGTTGGCAGGATGCGAAAGTTCTCGACGCCGCTGGCGTCGCCAATCTGGGTCTTTGACGTCTCATCAAACAGCGTGCGCACCGCGCCGGTGCTGGCGTCGGCGATGCGCATCCACGCCTGCTTGTGGTCGCGCGAGCTGGAGATGAACGCAACCGCGGACGCATCCGGATACCACAGCAGGTCGCAAATACGCGTGCCGCACGCGATGTGGTCTGACACGGTGGAGCGATGTTGGTCCGGCGGCATCTGCAGGCGCACCACCTTGCCCGCATCCACATCGATGATCACTCGGCTGATGCGGAAGATCACGCTGTCGCCGGGGAGCGGATACTTCCACGCGTCGAGCACCGGCGCGCCGACGGTGGTGCGGACGAGGTACATCTCGCTCACGCCGCGTCCGTCGTGCTGGAACGTGGCGATCTTCCTGGAATCGGGCGACCACGTGAGCACCGGCATGTCGCTCTTCACCCAGCCGGCGTTGTTGGTGGCGTAGCCGAAATCCGTGATGCCGTCGGTGGTGAGCTGGCTCTCCTTGCCGCCGGCCAACTCCATGACGAAGAGGTTGTGGTTCTTGATGTAGGCGGCGCGCTTGCCGTCGGGCGATGTCACCGAATTGCGCGGCGGGGGCGTGACGGCTGGCGCGGAAATACAGGTGTACGCGACAACGTCGCACGTCCAGCGTCCAGAACGCGGTGGCGGCGTCTGGAACGTGATGGACTTGATGTCGGCCGAGTATTCGAACGCCTGGAAGGGCAGGTGATCGGCGTCCACGCGGGTGGCGACGGCGGAGTACGCCGCGGCGAGCCTGGCGTGATCGAAGGCGGCGACCTTGGTCTTCCGGGCGGGGTTCACCGTCCAGAATGCGGAGCCGGCTGGCGTGGTGGCGCGGTACGTGAAACGGCCGTCTGGCAGCCACATGGGGCGGCCGGAGGTGCCGGACACAAGTGGCGCCGTGTTGCTGCCGAGCCAGCGTTCAGCGCGGGCGTAGTCGTCGGCGGTCAGCGTGCGAGTCTGGCCGAGTGCCGGGCTCGCGATCAGGAGAGCAAAGAGGATTCGCTTCATGTGGGGAAAGTTGGTCGGCTCGGGGGGAGAGGTCCAGTCAACCGCGCTGTCCGGACGATCCGAGCAGTTGACGTTGGCCCCGACAGGCACGAATGGCCATCTTCCCGCGAGCATGTCTCTCACTGAACTGTTCGACGCGTCGCTCAAGGGCCGAGTTTCCCGCCCTGCGCTGGACTCTATGGACGCGTCCGGCGTTCTGCGCACGCTGACATTCGGCGAGGTCGAGGCCCGCGCCAACCGGATGGCCAGCGAACTCTCGGCCCGCGGCCTCAAGCCCGGCGACCGGCTGTGCGTGCACCTCGGCAACTGCGTCGAGTTCATCGATGTTTACCTCGCCTGCGTCCGGCTGGGCGTCATCATGGTTCCGATGAACATCCTATATAAGGAAAGGGAGCTGCGGCACATCGTTGGCGACGCCCAGCCACGGGCCGTCGTGACCGGAGGAGTGGACGCCGCCTACCCCACGGGTGTGGCGCAGTGGCCGGTGCGTGAGTTGGAGGGCGCTGGCGCGGCGCGACCGCAGGAGCGAACCGAGGCCTCGCTCGAGGGCAACGCACCGGCGCTCATCGTGTACACCTCCGGAACCACGGGCGTCGCCAAGGGCGCGGTATTGTCGCACGACAATCTCGCCGCCAACGGCAGGACGCTCGCGTCGGCGTGGCGCATCACAGACGCCGATCGCTATCTCGCGGTGCTGCCGCTGTTCCATGTGCACGGACTCGGCAACGGCCTGCACGCCTGGCTCTTCAGCGGGTGTCGCATGCGGCTGGCCGAGCGTTTCGAGCAGAAGACAGCGGCCGCGCTCTTCACGGAGTTCAAGCCGACACTCTTCTTTGGCGTGCCGACGATCTACGTCCGCTTGCTGGATCCGGCCGTCATTTCCGAAGCGGACGCGCGAGCGATTGGGCAGCATGCCCGGCTCTTCGTCTCGGGATCGGCGCCTTTGCCGGCCCACGTCCACGAAGCGTTCCGGCAGCGTTTTGGCCACACGATTCTCGAGCGCTACGGCATGAGTGAAGCGCTCATGATCATCAGCAATCCGTACGACGGCGAGCGGCGCGCGGGAACGGTTGGGCTGCCGCTGCCGGGCGTGACGATCCGCATCGCCGACAAGCACGACGCGCCCGTGCCCGAAGGCGAGGTGGGCGAAGTGCAGATGCAGGGGCCTGCGCTGTTTCGCGGTTACTGGCAGCGCGACGACGCGACCGCCGTGGCCTTCACGCACGACGGCTTCTTTCGCACCGGTGACCTGGCGGTCCGCTCGCCGGACGGCTACGTGACGCTGCGCGGCCGGCGCGGCGACCTGATCATCTCCGGTGGTTTCAACATCTATCCCCGCGAGATCGAAGAGTTGCTGCTCGAGGACTCCCGCGTCCGCGAAGCCGCGGTGGTGGGTGTGCCGGACCCGGTGCGCGGAGAAGTGCCGGTGGCCTACATCGTGGCGGACGCGTCGCTGGACAGCGCCGAGCTGACCGAGCGGTGTCAGGCGCAACTGGCGTCGTTCAAGACGCCACGGGGATTCGTGCGGGTGGAGTCCCTGCCGCGGACCGCGTTGGGGAAAGTGCAGAAGCATCTCCTGCCGAAGTGGACGGCATGACGCCAGCCGTCCTGGCGCTGCTGGCGCTGCTGCTCGCCATCGGGTTGAGCATGACGACGCGCATCAATGTCGGCGTACTGGCGATTGCGCTGGCGTGGGGCATCGGTGTCTACGCCGCGGACATGAAGGTGGAGGCGGTCATCGCCGGGTTTCCGGGCGGGCTCTTTCTTACACTGTCAGGCGTGACGTTCCTCTTTGCGATCGCCAAGGCCAACGGCACGCTCGAAATTCTCGCGCGCCAGGCTGCGCGGGCGGTGCTCGGCAACGCCGGCCTTCTGCCCATTGTGTTCTTCCTGCTGGCCGGTGTTCTCTCAACCGTGGGGCCCGGTGCAATCCTGAGCGTGGCGCTGGTGGCGCCGATCGCCATGCCGGCGGCCGCGGCGGCCGGTGTTTCGAACTTGCTGACGGCGATCATGGTCGGGGCCGGTGCCAACGCCGGCAACATGTCGCCGATCAGTTCGGTGGGCGCGATGGTGGGCGGCCTCATGGAGGGTATCGGGTTGCCGGGGAATCAGTGGTTGTTGTGGGTCGTGAACTTCGGCGCGCACGTAGTCGTCGCGGGCGCGGCGTACTTCCTGTTCGGCGGACCGCGGCTGCTGCGCGCCGGCCGCTCGGCGCGGACACCGGACGCCAAGCCTGTCTCGCGGACGCACTGGATCACGATCGCAGTCACCGTGGCGTGGATGATCGGCGCGGTTGTATGGCGCGTGAATCCGGGGCTGTCGGCATTCGCGGCCGGCACCGTCCTGATGCTCTTGCGCGTCGCGGAGGAGCGCGACGTGATTCCACTCATTCCCCTCGACGTGATCTTCATGGTCACCGGCGTGACGATGTTGATTGGCGTGCTGGAAGCCACGGGCGGGATGGACCTCTTCACGGGGATGATCGCGCGCGTGGCGACTCCGGCGACGATCAATCCGGTGATCGCCTTCGTGACCGGCGCGATCTCCACGTACAGCAGCACCTCGGGTGTGGTGCTCCCGGCGTTCCTGCCGATGGTGCCGGGACTGGTGCGTCAGGTGGGCGGCGGTGACCCGCTGGCGGTGGCGATCTCGATCAACGTGGGCTCCGCGCTGGTCGACGTGTCACCGCTCTCGACGCTTGGTGCGCTGTGCGTTGCGACGGTGGCGGATCGCGTGGCGGCGCGCGAGCTGTTCCGCCAACTGCTGATCTGGGGACTCTCGATGATTGTCGTTGGCGCCGTGTTGGCCGGCCTGCTTGCCAATGTGGTTTCGTCCGCGCCGTCCCCATGACGAGGTCATGACGCAGGGTCGCCATTTGCGCGGCTGCGATATTACTGTATAGTCATGCAATTGCTGGTCGGCCGGACTTGCCACCACCACAGACACGGGCGAATCACATGACACATCCCTCAGCTGCTCTGCCGCACGCGGAGCGACCTTCGGCCGCGCCGGTCCCGCAGTGGGCCGTGCTCGGCGTCCTCTTTGGCTTGCTCAGCGCGGGATCGATCGCGCTGTTCGGGCCCATCGGTGTCTCGGGGACGTATCCGAGGTTCATCGGTGCGTCGCTGCGCGCCGTCACACCGGAGTACGCGGCAGCGAACCCGTATCTCGTCAAGATGGGAGCGTTGCTGACGCCCGAGACCACGCTGGTCGTGGGGCTCCTCATCGGCGGTTTTCTCTCGTCGCGCCTGTTCGCCGGACCCAAGGCGCCGGCAGCCGACCGCGTGCATGCCCGTGAGACGACGGATTCGCGGCGCTACGTCGACGCGTTCATCGGCGGCTTCCTCATCCTGTTCGGCGCGCGGTTGGCCGGCGGGTGCACCAGCGGCCATATCATCTCCGGCATGTCGCAACTGGCCGTGAGCAGCACGATCTTCGCCGCGGCGGTCTTCGCCGGCGGTATCGGCACCGCCAAACTCATCGCCGCCTGGAGGGCCTGACCATGAACCTCGTCTACGGATTGCTGGTGGGCGTCGTCATGGGCGCGTTGATCCAGCGTGTTGGGGCGTCGAGCCCGAAGATGATTCTCGCCGCGCTGCGGCTCGAGGATCTCACCATCATCAAGTTCATGGCGACCACCATCGCCGTCGGGGCTCTGGTGTCGTACCTGATGAACCTCGGCATGCCGATGCATTTCGACATCAAGCCGACGTATGTCATCGGCGTCGCCGTTGGCGGCCTGATCTTCGGCGCTGGCTTCGCGATCGGCGGATACTGCCCGGGCACCTGTGTGGTTGGTATCGCGGAGGGTCGCAAGGACGGCTTCGTCGCGCTGCTCGGCGGCGTCTTCGGTGCGCTGGCGTTCACGCTCGTCTACACGCTGATCGAGGCGCCGTTGATCAAGCCGCTGTCCTATGGCAAGATCACGTGGGCCGACGTGGTGCACCTGCCGACGATCGTGGTGGCCGTCGTGATGGCCGGGGCGCTTCTCACCGCGGTGCGCCTGTTGCCGACGCGCCGGACGTCCGCCTAGCGGGCGAGGGCGAGCTTGCGCCGTGCGGTCGCCTCGGCTTCGAGGTGGCCGCACATCACGTCGCACAGCCGGTACACGTCGCGATTGGCGACGGCGTAGTACGTGAAGAGCCCGTCCTTGCGGCGCTTCACGAAGCCGTGGGAGTGGAGCAGCTGAAGGTGCTTGGAGAGGTTGGCCTGACCCAGGGTGGTGATGTCCACCAGATCGGTGACCGTCATCTCGCCCGCGCGCAGGGCGTCGAGGATGGCGAGCCGGGCCGGTTCTGCCAGGACCTTGAATCGCGCGGCGACGAGGCGCATCAGTTGTGGGTCGAGCGAGCGGGCCATCGCGGTCTCAGTGTGGGAGCGTATGCCTATACGCTAATACATTGGCGCCCGATTCGGGACCGGTGGCTCAGCGCGCCCTCGGCACGGCCTCCATCAGGAGCGCGAGCGCGCGATTGAATGCCTGTGCGCCCGGTTGCTCACCCCGGTAAGCGCCGATCCGCACGACCACGAGGTCATGTGACGGTACGATGAGGGTCGTCTGTTCGCCGGCCCCCGACATGAAGTACGCGTCGCGTGGGGCGTTGAGCGCGCTGTCACCGTTGATCCAGAAGAATCCGCCGTACACGGGCCGGCCGTCGGCTTTCCACGCCGGCGCCACTGTGCTGACGAACCGCACATAGCCCTCGGGCAGGATCCGTTCGCCGTTCCAGACGCCATCCTGGAGGTAGAGGTTGCCGAGCCGCGCCCAGTCGCGGCCAGACAGGAACTCGTAGCCCTGCGTAAGGAAGTTGCCTGACGGATCGGTTTCGAGGACCGCGGTGCGAACGCCGAGCTTGTCGAACAGGGCGCGCTGGGGCCACGAGAGGTACTCCTCGCCATGCTTTTCCACCGCGAGGCGGACGAGGTAGTTGATGAGCACCGGGTTCGTGTTGTGATACCGGCCCACGGTGTTGGGCGGCCACTGCGGCGGGCGCGTCGCGGCAAAACGGAAGGCGTCCACGGCTCCGGTGTAGAAGTACACGTGGTCGGCGTATGGTCCCTTGGGATCGTAGTCCGGATCCAGCGGGGCCCTGATGCGAATCCCGCTCGACATGCGCAGGATATCCGCGATCGTAATCTTTGCGCGCGGGTCGTTGGGCGTCACCTGCCACTCAGGCACGGGCGCGGGCTGCGTCAGCGAGTACACGCCCTGCTTGATGAGAACGCCCATGAACGTGGCCGTGATGCTCTTGCCCATGGACCAGCTCTCCAGTGGCGTGTGCATCGCGACGTTCCTGCCGTAGCGCTCGCCGATGATGCGACCTTTCCAGGTGACGACGAACGCCGACGTCATGGCGCTCTCGGGATTGAACGCCGCGGCCACGGCGGCGTTCACCTTCTTCTCGTCGAGTTCCTTCGGGAACGGCGTGGCGGGGAGTCGGTCGCCCATTGGCCAATCCTGGGTCGCCGGCGCGGGCAACGTGCTGGTGACCTTCACCGGCTTGAAGTGGACGTCGTTCTCGCCTTCGGGCAGCCAGACGCAGCCCTGGCTTCCGAGATAGCGCGCGGTGCGGGTGGGTCCGCCTGGGACCATGACGTGCACCTCCTGCTTCACACGATCGATGCGCGGCTTGCCGAGTCGTGACCGGACCGAGAACGGGGCGGTGAAGCTGCCAATGTTGTTGGCCGCAAAGGCGGAATCGAATCCGGTGACGAAGACCGCGGAGCACACGACCTTCGCGAACCCGCTCGCGTAATGGGACATCGAGTCGCCTGGTGGCGCGACGTACGGTGTGTTGAGCTCGAATGACCTGGCGCGGGCGATCAGCGCGGCAGCCGTGGACGTTCCGGCCTGCGCAAGCGCTGTGACAGCGCAGGTGACGACGAGTGGTGCAACGAAAAGGAGTCGGCGCATGGCAACGGAGGGCTGGTGTTCGACACATCAAGATGGCTCGTGGAGTGCAGAGGTGCGAGATTGGTGAGATGACGACACGCATGCTTGCCCTCGTTTGCACATTTGTCCTTGGCTCGGTCGCGGTGGCGCAGGTGCCCACGCCGGAGTCTGTCTTCGGCCACAAGGTCGGCGCCGACTTCAAGCTCATCGACTACGACGAGTCGATCCGGTACTTCCAACAGCTCGTCGCCACGAGCGATCGCATCAAGCTTGTCGAGGTCGGCAAGACGTCGAGCGGCCGTGCGTGGACGCTGGCGATCATCTCGTCGCCGCAGAACCTGGCGCGGCTCACCGAGCTGACGCGCATCTCGCTGCAGCTGGCGCACCCGGCCGGCCTCACCGACTCAGCCGCGCGGCGCCTGGCCCGGGAAGGCAAAGCGTTCGTGGACATCAGCGGCGGACTGCATGCGTCCGAGATCGCCGGCTCGCAGCACACCATTCAGCTCGCGTACGACCTGCTTGCGAAGAACGATGAGCAGACGCGCCGAATCCTGGACAACGACGTGCTGTTCCTGTGGCCGTCCATCAATCCGGATGGACAGAACATCGTGGTGCACTGGTACCGCGAGGTGGTGGGCACGCCGTACGAGACCGCGCCGCTGCACGAGCTGTACCAGAAGTACATCGGCCACGACAACAACCGCGACTCGTACATGCTGAACGTGCTGGAATCGCGCGTCGTCAACAAAGTGTGGCGCGACTGGGAGCCGCAGATCATCTACGTGCAGCACCAGACGGCGCCGTTCCCGACGCGTATCTGGCTGCCGCCATTCGCTGAGCCGATCGCGAATCGCGCACCGCCACTGATGTCGCGTGAGGTGAATACGATCGGCATGACCATCGCGCAGGCATTGGAGACCAACGGACAGCTGGGCGCGACGCACATGGGCACTGGCTTCGATGCGTGGTATCCCGGGTACATCGACTACATGCCGATGCTGCAAAACATCGCGGCGTATTGGACTGAGACGGCACTGTACCAGTACGCCACGCCGCGGTTTTACACGCTCAACGACTTTCCGGCCGACATGCGCGACCTGCGGCCGCAGTCGTTGTACGCCAGTCCGTGGGCCGGCGGTTGGTGGCGCCTGCGCGACGCTGTGGACTACATGGAAACTGCGTCCATCGCGACGCTGGACTACGCAGCCAAATACAAGGAAGACCTGCTGTGGAACCGGTATCAGGCCGGCCGCAACACGATTGCGAAGTACAAGGCTGAGCCGCCGTACGCGTATGTGATTCCGCAGGCACAGCGCGACCCCAACTCCGCTGCCGAACTGCTCAAGCGCATGGCGATGTTGGGCCTGCGCGTCAGTGAGCTGTCGCGGGCCACTACTATAGATGGGGTGTCGTACCCGGCCGGGACCTGGGTGATTGCGATGGACCAGGAGTTCGCCGAGCTGGTGCGGCAGCTGTTCGAAGTCCAGAAGTATCCTGACCTGCGCGAGTATCCGCAGGGTCCGCCCGAGCAGCCGTACGACGCCGCCGGCTGGACGCTGCCGTACCAGATGGACGTGCGCGTGGTGGAGGCGCGGTCGCCGCTGGACCAGGATGCGCGTGGTGCGCTGCGTCACCTGTCGGGCGCCGCCGCCATCCGCGCGCCCAGCACGAGCGACAATGCGTCCGCGTTGGATCCCGCGCACACCGAGATCTTCAAGACCATCGCGCATGCGCTTGCGACGGGGAATCAAGTCCGATTCCAGGATGGCAAGTACTCGGTGGGCGCGGGCGCTGGCCAGCTGGTGGCAAAGCGCATTGCGCTCTTCAAGCCGTGGACCGCGAGCATGGACGTGGGCTGGACCGAGTGGCTCTTTGACCAGTATGGTCTCAAGCACACGACCATTACTCCGGCCGAGGTGCGTGCAGGCGACCTGAATGCGCGCTTTGACGTCATCATGTTCGCCTCCGACGGCCAGCGGGGCATCATAGACGGGTTCGCGTCGGGCACGGTGCCGCCGCGGTTCGAGGGTGGCATCGGCGACGTTGGCGTGCGCGCGCTGGATGAATTTGCGCGCGTCGGCGGCACGCTCGTGTTCATGAACCAGAGCGCCAACGTCGCGATTGACGCGTTGCACCTGCCGGTGAAGAACGTCGTCGCCGGTCTGGCCAGCAAAGACTATTTCGCG
This sequence comes from Gemmatimonadota bacterium, assembly GCA_038060705.1. Classification (GTDB taxonomy): domain Bacteria; phylum Gemmatimonadota; class Gemmatimonadetes; order Gemmatimonadales; family Gemmatimonadaceae; genus DASPMP01. The sequence continues at coordinate 38,367 of JBBTFS010000037.1, read as the reverse complement.
AGCGGATCCATTCTCGAAGTCACGACGGCCAATACGCATCCGGTGATGGCCGGCATGCCGGAGCGCGCCAAGGTGTTCGTGGATGGCAGCCCGGTCTTCACGACGCTCGATGGGTTTCAGGGCCATGCGCTCGCGGCCTACGCGGCGTCCGGCTCACCGTTGCTCTCGGGTTACCTGCTGGGCGAGAAGCACTTGAACGGGTACGCGGCGGCGCTGGACGTGCTGCACGGCGCAGGCCGTGTGGTGCTGATCGGCTTTCGGCCGCAGTGGCGCGGACAGCCGATGGGCACGTTCCGCGTGGTGTTCAACGCCGCGCTGTATGGTCGTGAGGTCGCGTCCAAGGCGGATCCCAAGCCGATCTGGAGTGCGCCGAAGAAACCGTAGGCGAGGTGCAGCGCGTCCGCGCCGACGCATACCTGCAACGATCAGTCGTGCGCGGCGTGCGGCAGTGCCGGAGTCTTCCGGAAGGGCACCGCCGGCCGCTCGAGCAGCACGGGTTCCGAACCCTGAACGATCCGATAGAAGCGATTGATGGCGAGGTTGGCATGGGTGGTCATCGTGCGCGCGGCGTCGGGCCACCTGATTCGCAGGCGTTGCACTCGAGTGGCGGAGCCCAGCCCGACGTGAAGCTGCAGGCTGCCGGCGCCGAACGAGCCACCGGTTCCAATGGTGCGCCGCAACATCCGGCGGGCGCCGTTGGCTTCAACGACCTCGAGTTCGATGCGTGCGCCAATCGCGGATCGGTTCGCGGCACGCCCCTCCAGATCCAATGCGATCCACGAGCGACTCGGGTTTCCGGGATTCTCGAAGAGGACGCTTGAGGCCCGATCTCCCGCGTACGCCCCGCCCATCACCATGTAGATATCAGCGTCGCCGTCGCGGTCGAGATCAACGAATGCTGTCCCGTGGCCCTTCTGGATGTGGCCGAAGCCGCCGGCGAGCGTCACCTCTTCGAACCGCCGCCCCCCAACGTTGCGGAACATTCGATTCGGGATCACCGCGCGCAGGTCGGGGTTGCCCGTCCCCACGTAAAAATCAAGCCAGCCGTCGTTGTCCAGGTCGCCGAAGTTGGCGCCCATCGCGAAGATCACCTTGTCCTTCAGGCCGGCTTGACGAGTGAGATCGGTGAACGTGCCGTCGCCGTTGTTCCTGAACAGTCGGGAACTCTCGAGCGCAGGCCGTTTGTCCGCTGCCTTGGCGCCGGCCTGCCCCAGGTACTCCCGCGCCACGGCATCATGCAACGCCTGACTATTGCGGACGTCGTAGCTCAGGACGAGAAGGTCTTCCCAGCCATCGTTGTCGAAATCCCAAAACCACGCCGGAAATGACGCGAGTGGATCCTGGACACCGGCGGCAGCGCCGTGCTCCTCGAAGCGCCAGTCGTCCAGCGTCCTGCCGCCCTTGTTGACATACAGTCGATTCGGGCCAAAGAGCACCGACGCGAACAGGTCCGGCAATCCGTCGTTGTTGATGTCGCCCCAGGTGACGCCTTTGACGAACTCGTCGAGATCGATGCCGACTCGCGCCGACGCTTCGGTGAATGTGCCGTCGCCATTGTTCACAAACAGCTCGGAGCGGTGCGGGGACCCACCCTGCCTCACACCGGATTCATTGCCGACAAACAGGTCGAGGCGCCCGTCGAGGTTGAAGTCCGCCCAGGCCGCGGTCGGTGTTGGATGCAAAGAGAAGAGGCCCGCGTCCAGCGTGACGTCTTCGAAGCTCCCGTCACCCGTGTTGCGCAGGAGCGAGTTGGGATACGCGCCGGCGTCACCAAACCACGCGCCGCGCATGACGAAGATGTCTGCGTCGCCATCGTTGTCGTAGTCCGCGTGCGCGACGTTCAGGCCGCCAACGATGCCGTCGAGTCCCGCCTTCGGCGTCTGGTCCACATACCCGCCCCGTCCGTCCGCGAGAAACAGGCGTGCTGAATCGGAGATGCCCCAGGCGGTGCTGAACACATCAAGGAATCCGTCACGATTGAAGTCCTCGATGGACAATCCGCCGGCCAGTCCGGTGACCGACAAGCCCACTTCTCCCGCGATGTTATGGAAGAGCGGGAAGGCGCCCTTCGCGACCCGGGAGAGTCCGGGGATGCGATGCGCCTTTGGCACACGGTCCGGATAACCCCCCAGTGCCATGTGCGCGATGTTGAGGAGCCACCGCGAGCCGTCGTCGTTCGGGTATTGCTTCAGCAGGCGCTCGTACAGCGCGACGGCACTTCGGGCGCCCTCTTCCTTGGAGTGCCGAGCGTCGCCCTCCAACGGCAGGATGCATACGTTGGCCGCGGGGTTGTTGAGACAATTCTCCTGCTCGCCAAGCCGCAGGTACGCGATTGCCAGGAGATCGAAGAGCTGCTTGCTCTGTGGGGAGGCTGTTTCGATTGACAGGCCGGTTTCCCGCGCCAGTCGCTCGATCTCGCCGATGGCTTCCCGCGTCTGGCCGGCGAGCAAGCGCTCTTGCGCGAGCAGGTAGAAGCCTTCGGGATCGTAGCGTCCGCCCCGACGCAACAGTTCGGCCTGAATCTTGTCGGCCCGCTCGCGGTTGAGAAACAAGTTGCGCTCAGGCGTGGCCCGTTCCCGCGCGTTGATGCTGGCCAGCGTGTCGGCCATTCGCGCGGTGCCGTCGCGGGCTCGCTCCGGCGCCGGGCCGCAGGCCATCACCCCGACAGCGCTGAGAATGAGCAGCCCACGCAGAACGCGGCTTGGTGCGTCGCTGCTGCCGTGGAATGCAGTCATTGCGACCCGGACCGCACCAAGCGCCGCAACCGCGGCGACAGATGCATGAACATGTTGTATTCCGACCAGCCCGCGCGTTTGGCCACTTCGTTGGGGTGCAGCGCCGCGTGTTCGCGTCCGACGAGTGTCGCCTCATCTCCCACGTCGGCGGCTTGCGTCTCGCCCAGGTGTATCACGGTGTGGCTCGCGCTCACCGTGCCAATGACCGGGAAGAGTCTTCCGCGCACCAGCACCTCGCACCCCTTGGTCGCCCCGCTGGGGTACCCATCAACGTGTCCGACCGCGAGTGTCGCGGTCCATGCCGGTCGATCGGTGCTCCAGCGCCGGTGGTAGCTCACGCCTTCACCCGCGGCCACGTGGTCAACGCGAATGACGCGCGCCTTGAGGCTGAAGCTGGGGCGCAACTCGCCGCGTGCCATGGCGCGGTCCGATACATAGCCGCCGTACAGTGCCAGGCCGGGTCGCACAGCGTCGAGAAACGCGTCGCTCGTTCCGTGCATCACGGCGTCCGACGACGCGGCGTGCAGCGGACCGATGACGACGCCTTTGGCCCGCGCGTCCGATTGCAGCGTCCGCAGTCGTCGCGCTTGCTCGCGATCGAAGTCCGGGTCTTCCACGAGTTCGGTGAATGCACCTTCGATGCGCACGGCGTTTGTGGCCGCAAGGGTTTGAATCGATGGGATCGCGGCAGTATGCGGGATTCCCATACGGTGCATGCCCGTGTCCACGTACACCTGCACGCGCACCGGGTGACGCAAACGCTCGGCAACACGCGCGAATGTCTCAAGCGCGTTCGCGAGATGCAGGGAGTGAATGACGTCATGCGGCGCCAATTCCATCAAGTCGTCCTCGCTGGCAGGGCCCATGAGGAGGATTGCTTTGCGAACCCCAGCGCGCCTGAGCGTCAGCGCCTCGTCGGCACGCACCACCGCGAACGACTGGATCTCCGGCAAGCGATCCAGGATGGGTCCGGCCGTTTCCAGGCCTAATCCGTAGGCGTTGTTCTTTACGACCGCGATGATGGGTCGTCCGCCTGCGAGCAGCGCAACCGTCCGTGCATTGTGCGCGAGCGCGTCGGCGTCAATCTCCAGCCACGGATCGAACGACGAGCCGGCAATCGCGCCCACGCGGTGCCGCGCGAAGAGCGGGGACCCGACCAGCGGTGCGCCGAGCGCGGCCGCGCCGGTTGCCAGGAACGTGCGTCGGCTCAGCATCACTCAGATCGACCGGTGGCGTCTGACAGCTGAATGTGCGGCGATCATGAAGCATCTCATTTCCCGGAATCTACCGCCCCGGCGCGGACCAGCGATACTCAATACCTGCTTACCCGAAAACACCTTCCGGCACGCATATTGGTCGGCAATGTCCATCGACCATCGGAAGGCTCTGGACTCGCTCCGCGCGCTGCTCAAGGCGCACGCTCCAGACGCGCTGCTGCGCAGGCTGTCGCCCAAGCACCACGAGCGCCTTGCGAAGATCCCGAGCGGGTCGGAGATCACCGCGGACGCGGTCGCGGCGCGCTGGGTCGTGCTCGACAAGCCGGATTCGCGGAAGGAGTTGCTGGATGCGCATACGGCCGGCTACGCCGCGGTCTACGCCCGCAACATCGAAAACTTCGTCGGTACCGTGAAGGTGCCGGTGGGCGTCGCTGGGCCGCTCCGCGTGAACGGCTCGCACGCGCAGGGGGACTACTATGTCCCGCTCGCCACGACGGAGGCCGCGTTGGTGGCGTCGTACAGCCGCGGCGCCCAGTTGATCACTGAAGTGGGCGGCTGCGTCGCCATCACCACCAACGAATCGGTGTCGCGGGCACCGGGCTTCGCGTTCTCGCGGTTGGCCGAAGCGGGCACTTTCGTTGCCTGGGTGCTGGAACACATCGACGACATCCGCAAAGTCGCGGAGTCCACCACGCGGCATGGCAAGCTGCGTGACCTGCGCGTGAACCTGGAAGGGAATCACGTGTACCTCGTGCTCGAGTATTCCACCGGCGACGCATCAGGTCAGAACATCGTGACGATCGCGACGCAGGCGGTGTGCGAATACTTGGTGCGCGAGTGCCCCACGAAAGCGGAGTACCAGTTCGTCGAGGCCAATCATTCGGGCGACAAGAAGCCCAGCAGCCAGTCGTTCCTGACGGGGCGCGGCCGGAGTGTCGTGGCCGAAGTCGTGATTCCTGAGGCGATGGTGCAGGCAAAGTTGCACACGCCATCCTCACTCATCGAGCAGTACTGGAAAATGTCCGCGGTCGGCGCGATGCTGAGCGGCACGATGGGTGTGCAGGGCCACTACGCCAACTGCCTTGCCGCGATCTATCTCGCCTGTGGCCAGGACGTGGCTTGCGTCGCCGAGTCTGCGACAGGAATCACGCGCCTCGAGTCCACCAAGGAGGGACTGTACGCGTCGGTGACATTGCCGAGTCTCATCGTCGGGACGGTTGGCGGCGGCACCGGGTTGCCGTCGCAGCGCGCCAGCCTGGACATCCTGGGCCTGGCCGGCGTCGGCAACGCCAACGCGTTCGCTGAGGTCTGCGCCGCGATTGCATTGGCGGGAGAGATCTCGATCGCGGGCGCGCTCGCGGCCGGCCACTTCACGTCGGCGCATCAGCGGTTGGCGCGCGCACCTGCTGCCTCCGGCGGCGGTTCGGCGGGTGCGTAGCGAAGCGGCGGCGACCGCCGACTTCGAGTCACTGCTGCGGTATGCGCAGTGCTGGGAAGACGCGGACATTCTGGTGGACGGCCTCGACGTACAGCCGGGTCACACGTGCGTGTCCATCGCGTCCGCCGGCGAGAACTCGCTTTCGCTGCTGTCACGCTCACCCAAGCGCGTGATCGCGGTGGACCTGAATCCGGCGCAATTGGCGGCCGTGGAGCTGCGGGTCTCGGCGTATCGCACGCTGACGCATGCGGAATTGCTCGAACTCATCGGCTCACGGCTCAGCGAGCGACGCCTGGCGTTGTACTCGCGCTGCCGTGACGGACTGAAGCCCGGGGCGCGCGCTTTCTGGGACTCGCGTCCCAGCGAAGTGGCCGCGGGCATCGGGTGCGCGGGCAAGTTCGAGCGCTACTTTGCGACGTTCCGTCGCCGAGTGTTGCCGCTGGTGCATCGGCGCCGGCAAGTACGCTCTCTGCTCTCGCCCAAGAGCCTTGACGAGCGACGTCGGTTCTTTGACGAGACGTGGAACTCGTTCGCGTGGCGGATGCTCTTCCGCGTGTTTTTCTCGGAGCGACTTCTGGGTTTCCTGGGACGGGACCCGAGTTTCTTCAGATACGCCGAAGATTCGGTGGCGGAGCACCTCATGAAGCGCGTGCGGCACGCGTTCGTGGAGCTGGATCCCGCCGCCAATCCATATCTCACCTGGATTCTCACCGGCATGCACGGCACGGCCCTGCCGCACGCTCTGCGCGCCGAGAACTTTGACGCCATTCGTGCCAACCTGGACCGCCTCGACGTCCGCCGGTCGTCGCTTGAGGAACTGGACGAGAGCACGGGGCCCATAGACCGCTGGAATCTCAGCGACATTTTCGAGTACATGTCCGACGACAACGCGCGCGCGTTGTTCGGTCGCATCGCGGATCGGTCGCGCGCCGGCAGTCGCCTGGCGTACTGGAACATGATCGTGCCGCGGCGCGGCGAGACGTATCTGCCAACGCGCCTGCGCACCCGTCAGGAAGACTCGGCGCGTCTCTTCGCGCAGGACAAGGCGTTCTTCTACCGCGGGTTCTTCGTCGAGGACGTGCGTTGAGGCAGAATCCGTGGCTGGGGCTGGCCCTGCTCATCGGCGTGCAGATGGCGATCCTCGTGGGGCTGCGCGAGCTGCGGCGGCGCACCGCACTGCACGCCGAAGTGTCGCGCAAGGTGGCGCACGTCGCGCTGGGCCTGTCGATGCTGGCGTGTCCGTTCCTGTTCGACGTCGTGTGGCCGGTAGGCGTGCTGGCCGGCGCCGCGGTCTTCGTGATCGCCGTGATGCGCTGGTTGCCGGGCATCAAGGAGCGCTTTGGCGGGGTGGTGGGGGGCGTGTCGCGCGGTTCGGGCGGCGACTTCTACTTCCCATTGGCCGCGGCGCTGTTGTTCGTGCTCACGGGTGGCGACCGGATCCTGTTCGGCGTTCCGATCCTGATCCTGACGTTCGCGGACGCGGGCGCCGCGCTGATCGGCGTTTTCTATGGGCGGACGCGCATGGTGGGCGCCGACAAGACCGTCGAAGGTTCGCTGGCGTTTTTTCTGGTGGCCTTCTTCGCGACGCACGTGCCGCTGTTGCTCCTGTCGGACACGACACGCGGCGCGTCGCTCGTCATCGCGCTCATCGTCGGTTTGCTGGTGATGATGCTCGAGGCCGTGTCGCTGTACGGCACCGACAACGTCTTTATTCCATTCGGGGGCTACCTGCTGCTGCGGTCGTTCCTGGGCATGAGCACCGGTCGCCTGGGTGTCATGCTGATCGTCGTGGTGCTGGCGCTGGTGCTGGTACTCAGCTTCCGGCGGCAACGCTCACTGAACGACGCGGCCATGCTCGCCGCTGTGCTCGTGGGTTTCCTGGTGTGGTCCGTGGGCGGCTGGCGCTGGCTGTTGCCGCCTCTGCTGTTCTTCCTGACGTACACGCCGCTGTGGCCGCGGCGCAGCCAACTGCGCAATCGCCCGCACGAAGTCACGTCCATCATGGCGGTGGTGTCGGCCGGGCTGTTGTGGCTTCTGATGGACATCCAGTTTGACTTTGTTGCAGCCTACTACCTCTACACGCTGTCTTTTGCCGCGCATTTGACGTTCGTCGGCATCACGTGGCATCGCTTCACCAAGCCAATGCTCAATGCCGCCGTGGCGCTCACGCGGAGCGCCTTCGCCGCCTGGGTGGTGATGTTCGTGCCGTTTGTCATCGTGGCCGGCGGTGGTTCACCGATTGAGAGAATGTGGGCGGCCGCCGCATTCCTCTGGCTGGCGATCGGCGGTACTGCGTTCATGGCGCTTGTGCGCTGGGGCCGCACTGAATCCGAGGCGTCGTACCCCTGGACGCGGCAGGCGCTTCTCGGCATCGCAACGTCGGCACTTGGGCTGATCGCGTTTGCGGCGAGCGGTGGAAAGTAGCAGCCTATGAATTGTGCTTCGCGAGTGATTCCGCATTTGAGCCAGCGCGCCAACCGCATGGCGGTGTGGACCACGCGCGACGGGATCCTGACCTTTGCCGAGCTTGGGCGCATGATGGCCAGCGCTCAGGCGTTGGCGCATGACGACGGGCTGAAGGCGGGCGACACGGCGCTGATCCTCGACACGCCGGGCCCGCGCCTGTACGCCGGCATCCTGGGCATGATGGGTCTTGGTGTCGCTGTGGTGTTCGTGGAGCCGTGGCTTCCCGTGGCAGACATCGAGCGCGTGATCGCGCGCGTGGCACCCAAGGTGTTCTATGGCAGCCTGCTCGCGCGCGTGTGGGGCGCGCGCCTCCGCGAGATGCGGCGCATCCCGCGCTGGCGCAGCATTCGCTGCATCGGCAAACGCGAGCCGACGTCGCCGTTCATCGCGGCCGACGTGGACGCCGAGTCGCCGGGCGTGATCACGTTCACGTCGGGAACAACGGGGACGCCCAAGGGCATCGTCCGCTCGCACCGCTATCTGGCGGTCACGCAGGACATTCTCACACAGGGCGGCGCGCGCGAGCAATTCGACGCGCCAGATCTCTGCATCTTCCCGAACCTGACGCTGCTGCACGTGGGCACGGGGCGGGGCGCTGTCCTCGTGTCAACGGACTGGAGCGCGAAGGCGCTGCAACGCATCACGGAACTGCCAGTCGTGCTGCAGCCGCAGTCGTTGAGCTGTGGGCCGGCGTTCCTGCGTCGGCTCAGCACGCTCGCGGCGGGCGCTCCGATGATGCGATCACTCAAGAGCATCAACGTGGGCGGCGCCCAAACTGATTGCGCCATCATGGAACGCGGGATGGAGCTGTGGCCGGACGCTGACTGGACACACGTCTACGGTGGCACCGAAGTGGAGCCGGTCACGTTTGGCGATGCGCGTGAGTCGGTGAAGCGAAGCAGGGAACGAGGATACTTCCAACTGCTGCATCTTGGCCGGCCGATCCCGCAACTGCGCACCGAGAACTCCGCGCAGGGAATGTGGGTCAGCGGGCCGAACGTCGCGCCGATGTATCTCGACGATCATCCCGACAACAAGACGATGAAGCGCGTGGACGCCGAGGACCGGCTGTGGCATTGCACGGGCGATCGCATCGAGTGCGACGCGGACGGTTGGTGGTACGGTGGCCGGGCGTCCCAACCCAGGCAAGAGTTCGAACTGGAGCAGCGTGTCTACGCGCATTTCCGGTCGAGCGCGAGCTTCGTGCGACGTTCGGCGGGCGACGGGCAACTGACGTTGTTTGGCGAACGGTTGCCAACGGGCGCGGCCGCGGTCGCGTTCCAGCGTTCGTTTCCGGCGATTCTCGAGTTGCGCGAGGCGCGGATCGTCCGCGACCGCCGCCATCGCGCCCGCATCGATCGGCGCTCCACGTTGAAGAAGGCCGGGTATCTCGATGCCTGACATGTCCGCCGCCAGCCGCTGGCTCACGTACTTGCGTGAGCGCTCGCCGTTGCCGCTCCTGCTCGCGGTGGCCATCCCGCAGGCGCTGTCGTCATTCTGGCTGCTGCGGACGGGCGCGCCCAGTGCGGCGACATGGGCCTGCGTGATCGGGATCATGGGATTGCTCGTCCTGTTGCGCCTCATGGACGAGGTGAAGGACGAGGACAAGGACCGGGCCGCGCATCCCGATCGTCCAGTGCCGCGCGGCCTGCTCTCGGCTGACGAAGTGCGACGCGCGATATTGACAGTCGCCGTGCTGCTGCTGGTGTACGCGGCGGTCCTCGCGGCCGCGTTTTCCATGCAGCTGAGTGTACTGCTGGCCGCCTGCGTGGTGTACGCGGGACTCATGTACAAGGAGTTCTTCGTGTCACGCGCGCTGGCGGAGCGTCCGCTGCTCTACGCGCTCTCGCATCAGTTGATCGTCATTCTGATGTACGAGTTCGCCGTCGCTGCCGTCGAACCGGGCGCGTTGCTGAGTGAGCGGGCGCTGGGCTGGTCGCTGGGCGGCCTGGGGGCGTCCTTCGTCGTCGAGGTGAGCCGCAAGCTGGATCCCGCCGCGCATCCGGCGTTGCGCACGTACCTGCAACTCTATGGAAGGGGCGTGGTGACGATCCTGATGCTCGCGGCCCTCGCGTTGCTTGCCGACGCGGCGTGGGCTCTTGGGTTGCACACGATCGTGTGGCCGTTCGCGGCGCTGGCCGTGCTGGCGATGCCGGTGCTGTTCGTTCGCCCGGATCGGCACGCGGTGGTTGCTGGCGCCACAGGCCTGGCCGCGCTCGTGTACATGCTGGCGCCGGCCATCGCGTACGCGTGGAGCCTGCGTTGAGCATCCGTTTCTTTGGGCCAGAGTCGCCGGCCGACGATCTGGCACGTGATGGCGGTGGCAAGGCGGCACACATGGCGCGGCTGCACACGCTGGGCGTGCGCGTTCCCGAATGGTGTTGCATCCCGGCAACCGTCTACGATTCGCACAAGGACCGCGGCGAGCTTCCGGCGGACGTGAGGGACGACGTTCGCGCGGCGCTTGGCGAGCTCGGGCTCTCCGACGCACTCATCGCCGTTCGTTCGAGCGGCATCGGCGAGGATTCCGCGGAGCGCTCGTTCGCCGGCCAGTACGCGTCGTTCCTGTTTCAACGCGGCGACGCGCAGATCGCGAAGGCCGTCGTCGACTGCTGGGCGTCGGCGGTCTCCGAGCGCAACGTGGCCTACCGCAAGCACACAGGCGACACGAGCGCGCCGCGCATGGGCGTGATCCTCCAGCGCATGGTGGACTCCGAGGTGTCTGGCGTGGCGTTCTCGCGCAACCCGCTGGTCGCGAGCGACCGCGACTCCATCGTGATCGACAGCGTAATCGGGCAGGGCGAGGGTTTGGTGAGCGGGGAGCTCGATGCCGACCACTTCGAGGTGCATCGCACCACGATGGCCATCAAGGCCGCCATCGCGCACAAGGAGCAGGCGCGCGTGCGCGACGAGGGCGGCGGCACAAAGCTCGTGACGGTGGCCGGCGACCGGGCGCGCCAGCCATCCCTGTCGGACGACCAAGTGCGCGAGGTGGCTCGCCTTGCCCAGCAGATGCACGACGCATTTGGTCCGCAGGACATCGAGTGGGCGCGCGCCAATGGCACGCTCTACTGCCTGCAGACCCGGCCGATCACTACGCTGCCACCCGACGCCGTGTTCGACGCGCGCGTCAACGGCGATGAGGTCGTCATCTGGGACAACTCCAACATCATCGAGAGCTTTGCCGGCGTCACGACGCCGCTCACGTTCACGCACGTCAATCGGTGCTACCGTGAGGTATACCTCCAGTACTGCCGAGTGATGGGCGTGCCGCAACTCGTGATCGCAGCGCAGGAGCCGGTCTTCCGCAACATGCTCGGTCTCGTGCGCGGCCGCGTGTACTACAACCTGGTCAACTGGTACAAGCTGCTTGGCATGTTCCCCGGTGCGTCCACGAGCAAGGGGTTCATGGAGACGATGATGGGAGTGCAACAGGCGCTCCCCGTTGAACTCTCCCATGTGTTGAACCCGAAGGCGATTGGTGCGACGTACTCCGCGCCGCGGCGACTGATGGTGTTGCTGCGCACGCTGTACCGGCTGACGCGCACCAAGAGCTACGTCGCGGAGTTCATGGCGCGCGTGGAGCGGGTGTCGCGCATGCTGGAGGCCAAGGACCTGCGTGCGCTGAGCGTACCGCAGCAGGTGGCGGTGTATCGTGTACTGGAGGACGATGTCCTGAGGCACTGGACCGCGCCGATCGTGAACGACACCCGATGCATGGTGGCCTTTGGCATGCTGGGTGCGCTCACCACGCGCTGGGTTGCGCGGCCCGGCGACGACGTCGGCTCGTTGCGCAACGACCTGCTGTGCGGTGAGGGCGACCTCAAGAGCACCGAGCCCACCAAGCTCCTCATGCGCATCGCCGAGCGCGTGGATCGCGGCGACGCCGCCACCAAGCGCTTGTTTCTGGACAACGCGCCCGACATCGTGTGGGCGAAGCTGGAGGCCGGCGCAGCGCCGGTGATTCTCGCAGAGTTCAAGGCGTTCCTGCGCGAGTTCGGGTTCCGCTGCGTCAACGAACTCAAGCTCGAGGAGCCGGACCTGCACGATGACCCGCGTTTTGTCGTCTCCAGCGTGCAGTCCTATCTCAAACTCGGCAGCTACTCCATCAAGGCGATGGAGGAACGCGAGGCGGCCATCCGCCAGCGAGCGGAGGCAACGGTGCGTGAGCGACTGGGCGGGCTGCGTCGGTTGCTGTACTTCGCGTCTGTGCGGTGGGCGCGCCGAGCCGTGAGCGATCGCGAAATGTTGCGCTTCGAGCGCACGCGCATGTTCGGCGTCACGCGCCGCCTGTTCCGTGGCATGGGCGCGAACTTCGAGCGGCTCGGCCTCATCGGCGACGAGCGCGACGTGTTCTACCTCACGCTCGACGAGATCATCGGCTTCCACGAGGGTCGCTCGCTGGCAACGAACTTCCGCTCGCTGGTCGCGCTGCGTCGCGCCGAGTTCGCCGAGTACCGCGCCACGCCGGCGCCGCCCGACAGGTTCGTGACACGCGGTGCCGCAACGACCGTCATGCGTTACCCAGGCGTGCTGCAGGAGGCGGACCTGCTGGCGAGCGAGGGCGCGGACGACGACCCCAACATTCTGCGCGGCACGCCGTGCTCACCTGGCGTCGTCGAAGCCCCCGTGCGGGTGGCCGAGTCGCTCGCGGATGCGGAGGGGATCTCGCGGGAAATCCTCGTCACCGAGCGCACCGATCCGGGTTGGGTGCCGGTATTTCCTGCCTGTGCCGGACTCATCATCGAACGCGGCAGTCTGTTGTCACACTCGGCGGTCGTCGCGCGGGAGCTGGGTGTCCCGACGATCGTGGGCGTGCGCGGCAAGCCGATGCAGCGCCTCAAGACCGGCCAGCGCGTCCGCATGGACGGGGGCAAGGGCGAGGTGCACATCCTGTGATGCAGCGCGTCGAACGATGGAGTGAGACTCCCGTCGCGCAGCGCGACGCGTGGCGGCAGTCGTTCATCGCCAGTGCCGCGGCGTTGCGAGGTGACCGTGCGGCCGCGCAGGCGCCTTCCGCGAAGTACACGGAGCTGATCCTCCGGTTGGCGTCGGCGCGACCGCACGAGCTGCTGATGGCCAGGGACGGCGACGTGACGGGCCGCGCGCTCGTGAGCGCGGCAACCGGGCGAGCCGCGGCCGCCGTCGGACTCGTGGAACTCGCCGTCGGCGAGGCGGGAGCGAACGCCGCGCGCGCCATCGTGGATGCCGCCACAGAATGGGCAGAGCAGGCCGGACTGGACGAGCTGATCGCGCCGGTGGACGTGAACACGTGGTTTTCCTACCGGTTCCTGTTGCCGCCGGCGCCCGGCCCCGTGCCGCCCGCACCGTTCGCGTGGGAGCCCGCGCAGCCGGACGACTACCCGCGGGTCTTCGCGGCGCTGGGCTTTGAGGAGCTGGAGCGATACCAGACACTGGGCGGAGACCTCACCCAAGCCGAGGGCGAGGACGCCGCGACCGTGCTGGCGGCGACGGAAATGGCGTTCAAGAAGGCCGCGCAGGCGGGCTTCACGTTTCACCGGCTGGAGACGCCTGACGCGCTCGCGCCGCTGCTCGACGAGCTGCACGCGCTGTGCATGGACGCGTTTCGCGACAACCTGCTGTTCGAACCGATTCCGCTGGAGTTATTTCGCGCGCTGTACGCGGAGTCATCGGGTGGGCGTGACGCGACGTTGACGCACTGGGTGCGCGACGCAATCGGCCGGCTCGCCGGCTTCGTGCTGGCGTTCGTTGACGGCGACACCGCCGTGGTGAAGACCATCGCCGTCACGCCCGAGCTTCGCGGCAAGCGCATCTCCAGCGCGCTGGTGCATCTCGTGCTCAAGACGTCGGTCGCTCGCGGGCTGCGGAAAGCCGTGTCGGCGTTGGTGCGGCGCGGCAACACCAGCGAACACCTGTCGAGTCCGTATCTCAAGCTTGGCGTGACGCCGTGGAAGCGGGAATACGTCCTGATGCGGCGCGCGGCCGCCGCTCGATGACACGGGCGCCGGGGCCCAGCGGCCTCGACATGATTCGCGTCCTGATGGGACGCCGCGGCAATCCGGTGGGCATGCTGCGCGACATGCGCGAGCGATACGGCGACGTGGTGCGCATTCCTGTCGGAGCCACGCCGTACTTCATCCTGTCGGGTATCGAGGGCGCCAGGCACGTGCTCGTGGACAACGCGCGCAACTACACCAAGGGGCCGGTCTACCACTTGCTCGCGTCCTTTCTCGGTGAAGGCCTGGTGACGGCGGATGGCGATCAGTGGCGCCGGCACCGCCGCATGGTGCAGCCTGCGCTCCAGCGCGACCGGATGCCGCTGTTCGTGTCGGTGATGGCGCAGGAGGCTGAGTCGCTGGCGTTGCGACTTGCGAAGCAGGCAGAACGCGGTGCGACCGTGGATGTTTGTCCGGAAATGCTCGATGTGGCGCTGCGCATCATTGCGCGCGCGATGCTCGGCGGCGCGGTGCTCGGTCGGGAGCAGGAGGTGCATCACGCGCTGAACTTTATCCTTACGCACCTGGAACGCGTGTCGGTATCGGGCGCCCGCGTGCTGGAGCTGCTGCCGGGTGGGAAACGGCTGCGCGGGCTGCGCCGCGTGCTGTTGGACTTGCCGACGCGTCGCAATCGCGAGTTCCGCGAGGCGATCCGCGTGCTGGACGACCTGATCTACGGCGTGATCGTGGAGCATCGAGCGCAGGCGGCGCGAGGCTCCTCCGACACCGACCTCGTGTCGCTGCTGCTTCAGGCGCGCGATGAGTCTGGCGTTGCGATGTCGGACCAGGAAGTGCGCGACGAAGTCATGACGATGTTCCTCGCCGGTCACGAGACCGTGGCGACCGGTCTCGCGTGGGCCCTGCACCTGTTGTCTTTCCATCCGGCCGCCGCGGACGCCGTGGCGGCGGAGGGCGCGGCGACCCTGGGCGTCCGGGCGGCGAACGCGGACGACCTCGTCAGGTTGTCGCTGGCGGAGCGCGTGTTCGAGGAGTCCATGCGACTGCATCCGCCAGTGTGGCGCATCAGCCGGCTGAGCCTTGCCCCGGATACTATCGGGGGCTTCGAAGTGCCGACGGGGTCCATCGCGGTGGTCGCGCCGGTGCTGATCCATCGGGATCGCGCGCTGTGGGAGCGACCGGACGAATTCGATCCAAGCCGCTTCGAGAAGACGGCAGCCGCGGTCCGGTCGCGACTGGCTTTCATGCCATTCGGCGCGGGCCAGCGCATGTGCATCGGCGCTGCATTTGCGGTGGCGGAAGCCCAGATCGTACTGACCGCGGTATGCCGCGCCGTACGGCTGGTGCCGACGCTCCCGGGCGACCCGCCCTATGAGCCCAGCATTACTCTGCGGCCACGCGGCGGGGTGCCGCTCAGACTTTCGCCACGCGCGAGGCCGGCATGATGCGTCGGGTTGGACAATTCGTGGTGCGGCGTCGCCGCTGGGTCGTTGCGGCATGGGTCGTACTCCTTGCGGCGTTTGCGCCTGGGGCCGGGAGAGCCGAGAAGGAGCTCGAGGTGGCGGCACGGGTGCCTGGCAGTGAGGCGGAAGCCGTGCAGGAAATCCTGCGCCAGCGCTTCGACTCGCCGTTCGCGCGCTTTGCCGTGCTCGTGATCACTGGCGCACCATCGCCGGAAACGCCCGCTGGACTCGACGTGATCAGGGAAGTAGTGGCGACGCTTGACACGGTGTCGGGCGTGAGCGGCACCGTGTCGTATCTCACGTCGCGCGATCCGCTGTTGGTGAGTGCCCATGGCGACGGGACGATCATAGTCGTGGGACTCGCTCCCAATGGTCAGCTCGATGCCATGGTGCCGCGACTCCGGAGGGCAACGGCGCCGCTCGTCCAGCGGCTTGGCCGCGAACACGCCGGGTTCATGTTGCGGTGGACTGGCGATGTGCCGATCAACTTCGACATTCGCCAATCCAGCGCGGCCGACGCGCGTCGCGCGGAGCAGCGCGTGCTGCCGATCTCGCTCGTGTTGCTCTTGCTGGCGTCGGGCGCACTAGTGGCGTCGCTGCTGCCGATCGTAGCTGCCTCGGCTGCCATCGTGATCACGCTGGGCATCGCGGTGGCGATCAACACGGTGTGGCCCTTGTCGGTGCTACTTCAGAATATCGTGTCCATGATCGGGCTCGGCGTCGGCATCGACTACGCCCTGCTCACGGTCAGTCGGTTCCGCGAGAGTCTCGCCCGCGGCAACAACGCCGAGGAGGCGGCGATCGAGGCCGCTGAACACGCCGGCCTGACCATCGGACTATCGGGCCTGGCCGTGATGATCGGCTTTGGGGCGCTCATGTTTGTGTCGCTCAACGAGCTTCAGTCCACCGGCGCCGGCGGTGTGATCGTGGTTGGCGCGTCGGTGCTGATTGCGCAGACGCTGTTACCCGCGGTGCTGGCCATGCTGGGCCCGCACGTGGACGCGGGGCGCATCCGCAAGCGCCGCGCCGCCAGCAGCCCCATGGAGGGATTGTGGCGCTCGTGGGGCCGCGCCGTGATCGCACGACCGTGGACGGTGCTCATTCTCGGCAGCGCGCCCGTGCTGGGATTGTCGTGGCAAGCGTTCCGACTCAGCGCCGAACTGCCGCGCGGCGATTGGTTGCCCGCCGATATGGAGTCTGGCGTCGCGCTGCGCGACCTGGCGCGGATGGAGCGCTCGGGCATCGTCAACTCCATTCGGGTCGTGCTCCAGTTGCCGGACTCGGTGCGGATCACACGGGACGGGGGTTGGAGTGCGGTGAGGCGGGTGAGCCTGGCCCTCGCGAAAGATCCGCGAGCGGCGCGCGTGCAATCCATCGCGATCGTGCTCCCGTCGGAACACCCCATGCCCATCATGCTGGCAACGCTGCCCGACGTCGTGCGGCGCTCGTTGATATCAACGGACGAACACGCGGCCGTGGTGGACGTGATTCCGCGCGACCACCTGGGGTTCAATTCATTGACCAAGATGGCGCGCGACATCCGCCGCATGGACATTGCGGCGATGAGTGGACTGCCGGGCGCGACAGTGTTGGTGGGCGGGCTGCCGGCGTTCAATGCCGACTATATAGATGCGATCAACTCTCGTTTCCTAGGCATCGTGCTGACGGTCGTGCTTGCGACACTGGCGGGTCTCATGGTCGGGTTCCGATCGCTGCTCGTGCCCGTGAAAGCGTTGGCGCTGAACCTGCTGTCGGTCGCCGCGGCGTATGGCGCCGTGGTCGTGGTGATGCAGGAAGGGCACGGCGGCTCGCTGCTGGGACTGTCCGAGCCACTGGGCGCCGTGTTTCCGGCGGTGCCGATCCTCGTGTTCTGCACCGTGTTTGGCCTGAGCATGGACTACGAGGTGTTTCTCGTGGCGCGCGTGGCCGAGGCGCGGCAAACCATGAGCGAGGACGACGCAATTGTTGAGGGCTTGGCGCGCACCGGCGGCGTCATCACCAGCGCCGCGGCCATCATGATCACCGTGTTCGCGGCGTTCACGCTGGGCGACTTCGTGTTCATCAAGGTGCTGGGCTTTGCGCTGGCGACGGCGGTGTTCGTGGACGCGACCGTCGTACGCATCGCCATCGGGCCGGCGCTGCTCAAGCTGGCCGGCAAGCGGAACTGGTGGCCGGGTCGCTGACTTCGGCCTGGGCGGGCATCTTCAGGCATTCGTCTCTTGCCTTGGAGCCCTTCATGCGCACGCGTCTCGTCGGCCTACTGCTGTGTGTTGCGTCGGCCGCGCAGTCTCAATCCACCGTTACCGCCATCCGCGCCGGCCGCTTGGTTGGCCCCGACGCCGGCACGGTGGCGACGAACCAGATTATTCTGGTTGACTCGGGCCGCTTCAAAGCGATCGGGCCAAACGTCGCGATACCGGCGGGCGCGACGGTCATTGATCTCTCGAACCAGACCCTGCTGCCCGGCCTCGTGGACGCGCACAACCACCTCGCGCTCACCTATAAAGAGTTTCCCGAGAACAACGTCTACTACTACACGTACATCGCCGAATCCACGCCGCTGCGCGCGATTCAGGCGGCGTCGAACGGAATCCAGATGTTGACGAGCGGATTCACCATTGTCCGCGACATGGGCAACAACGGCAACTACGCCGACGTCGCGCTGCGGATGGCTATCGAGCAGGGGTGGCTGCCCGGACCGACGGTCATTCCGTCGGGACTCATCATCGGCGGCATGGGCGGTCAGTTCTGGCCCACGCCCGAGATGGCCAAGGACCACAACATCGTTTATCCGGAGTATCTCGACGCCGACACGCCGGACGAAATCGTGAAGGCGGTGCGGCAAAACGCACTCTTCGGTGCGCGCGTCATCAAGATCTGTGTGGACTGCAAAGCGTGGGGCTACTCGGTGGACGACATCCGCCTCTTCGTCAAGGAGGCCGCCAAGGCCGGACTCAAGGTGGAAGGGCACGTGCAGACCGTGGACGGCGGCAAGCGCGCCGTGGAAGCAGGTATCTGGTCGATCGCCCACGACCGCGGCATGACCGATTCCCTGCACAAGGAAATGGCGCGCAAGGGCGTGTGGCGCGCCGGCACGGAGACGCCCATCACGCTCAAGGGGCACACGACGCAGGCGCGCTACGATTTCACAGTGCAGTCTCTGCGCAACGCCTGGCAGAACAAGGCGCCGCTCACGTTCAGCACGGACGCCGACTACCACGTCCCGGGAAAGACGCGGGGCGAAGTCGCCATCGAGTTCATCGAGACGTGGAAGGCCGCCGGGATTCCGGCGCGCGACATCCTTCGCGCCATGACCACGAACGGCTTCAAGGTGAGCGAGACTGAAGCCACGCGCGGGCCGATCAAGGTGGGGTTCTGGGCCGACTTCATCGCCGTCAGCGGCAATCCGCTCGAGAACATCGACGCGTTGCGCGATGTCCGCTTCGTCATGAAGAACGGCATGGTCTTCAAGCAGAATGGCGTGATGACGCCCGGGGCGTTCTTCCGCGGTGGACCCGTCAACGGATACAACGCGCGCTGACCGACCGCATTCAAGAAGTGAGCAGCCGGCGGCCAGCAGGGTTGTCCCAGCCGGCCGCACGCCAGGTGAACAAGTGCCGTAGCACGGACACCGGCGACATGCGATGCCGCGCAGACTCAATGGCGACACCCAACACGACCAAGGCAAAGCCGATCGCGATTGGCAGAGTCATCCACGAGGAAATTCCGATCACGATGCGAACCGGCAGCGGCAGCGGCAGCGCCGCTCCCGCCGCCAGGCCGGCGAGTCGCGGGATCGCGAAATAATAGGGCGCCGCGAGGATGTTGGCGGCCAACGACAGCCAGAGCACGGTGCGCAGCGCCTTCATGCTCAGCGGCATCCGGTCCCAGACGCTGTCAGCGCTGCGCAGTGCGCGAGGATACCAGGGCTGCCACCATCCGGGTTGGAGCCACAGGCGCCGATGGATCTCGGGCCATGCCACACCGGAGCGCCGCGACTGGAATACGATCGCGAAGAATTCGCCGACCAGGAACAACAGAGCCAGCGGCACCAAAATCTGAATCGGCGTTCGCAAGAGTGAGATCGCGTCTTCCATACCCTGGTTGCCGGCGGCGGCCGCCGCACCGGAGAGCGGCATGGCGATGATCGCTGACCAGATTCCGAGCCAATAGAGGAAGCCGACGAGAAGGCCACGGCGGGCGAACCAGCTCGAGGCAGGACCGGTGACCACGGTCGCGGGTGCGCCCGCCGCGGTTACGGCAGCGGCAAATTCTCCGGCACTCTGCCATCGTTGGGCAGGATCGCGGGCCAGGGCCCGCATTACGGCGTCGCCGAGCGCGCGCGGTGCGGACGGCGCCAATTGCGCAAGCGGCGCTGGCTCAGTGGTGAACTGCTGCACCAGCAACTGCTGGAGGCTCGTGGCTTCGAACGGACGCCGGCCTGCAAGCATTTCATACGCGATGACGCCCATGGAATAGACGTCGGATCGTCCGTCGAGGGTCTTTTCCGCCGACGCTTGCTCGGGACTCATGTAGTGCGGCGACCCCAGAATCACGCCCGAGCCCGTGAGCGAGCCGTCGCCGTCGGCACTTTTGGCGATGCCGAAGTCGCTCAGCAGCGCGTGCCGCTCATCGCCCTCCAGAAGGACGTTCTCCGGCTTCACGTCGCGATGAATGATGCCGAGCCGGTGCGCGGCCTCCAGCGCTCGCGCGACCTCGACGATGATCCTGACTGTGGACTCGGTATCCACTGCTCGTTTGCCGTCCAGCAGTGTTCGCAGATTCGATCCACGAATCACCGGCATGATCATGTAGGCGAGTCCGTCGCCCTCACCGACGGCGTACACCGGAAGGATGTTGGCGTGTCGCAGTTTGGCGACGGCGCGAGCCTCCCGTTGAAATCGCTCGAGCACCAGGCGGGTGGGGAACAAGTCGTGCCGCAGCGCCTTCACCGCAACATCGCGCTCGAGCTTGCGATCCCACGCGGAGTACACTGCGCCGAATCCACCCCTGCCGATCAAGTCGCGCAGTTCCAAATCCTGCCCAAGCGCGCGTTGCAGCCGCTGGCGGTACTCTCGTTCGTCTGCGTCTTCGTTGGCGGTGGTCATGGCGGATGGAGGAATCTGCGCTCGACGCGGGTGTGTGACCAGCCGAGCGCGGGCAACTGCGCTGGCGCCTCGGCGACGCACGTACCATGATAGAATCTCAACCCGTATTCCCCGAAACCCGCCATGCGTACCCTCCGCTCGCTCCTCGGCGTCTCAACCCTGTTGAGCGCGTGCATCGCCTTCACCGCATCAGCGCAAGGTGCCCCGCGAAATGCATCGGCCGGCAGCCTGCCTGCCCGCGGCGAAGATCCTGCGGGCAGCACGCGACTGCTGCGCACGCCGACGGTCAGCGCGAACCACATCGCGTTCGCGTACGCCGGCAACATCTGGATCGTGGCGCGGACCGGCGGTGACGCTCGCCGCCTCACCAGCTTCCCGGGCGAAGCGTCCAACCCGCAGATCTCCCCGGACGGCAACACCGTCGCGTTCAGTGGACAGTACGGCGGCAACACCGATGTCTACACGGTGCCCGCGCGCGGCGGCGAGCCCAAACGCCTCACGTGGCACCCGGGCGCCGATCAGGTGCAGGGCTGGATGCCCGATGGCCGCAGCATCGTGTTTGCGTCGAGCCGCGCGACGCATGCGCCCACCGGCGCGCCGCGCTTCTGGACCGTGCCGACCAACGGTGGCGTGGAAGAGCCGATGCCGATGCCGCGCGCATTCCAGGGCAAAATCTCGCCCGACGGACGCTTCGTGGCGTACCGCATGCCATCGTCGTGGGACGAAGAGCGCCGCAATTACCGCGGCGGACAAAACAAGGCTATCTGGATCATGGACCTCAAGTCGTACGATGTGGTCCAGACGCCGTGGAAGGACCAGACCAAGGAGATCGATCCGGCGTGGGTCGGCAGCAGCGTCTACTGGATATCGGATCGTGACGGCGTCGCCAACGTCTATGGTTTCGATCCTGCGACCAAGGCCATCCGTCAGCTCACCAAGTTCACGGACTTCGACGTCAAGGCACTCGACGGCGGCGCGAACGCACTCGTGTTCGAACAGGCTGGCTACGTCCACGAAATGGATCCAGCCACCGGTCGCTCGAAGGTCGTCAGCATCACCGCAACCGGCGACTTCCCGTGGATGATGGCCCAGTGGAAGGACCTCTCCAGCCGCATGACCAACCTGGCCATCTCGGCGACCGGCAAACGCGCGGCTGTCGAAGCCCGCGGCGAGATCTTCACGGTCCCGGCAGAGAAGGGCGACGTCCGCAACATGACCAACTCCAGCGGGTCGGCTGAACGGATGCCGCTGTGGTCGCCCGACGGCCGTTCGCTGGCGTACTTCAGCGACCGGTCCGGCGAGTACAAGCTGTACATCGCGTCGCAGGACGGACTTGGCACGCCGCGTGAAATCACGATTCCGGAACCGAGCTTCTTCTATACGCCCACGTGGTCGCCGAACGGCACCAAGATCGGGTTCCACGATTCCAACTTCAAACTGTGGATCGTGGACGTCGCGAACGGCGCCGCGAAGGTCGTGGACGCCGATCTGTTTTATCACGGCGACCGCACCATCACGCCGGTGTGGAGTCCGGACTCCAGGTACATCGCATACCCGAAGCACCTGCCGTCGCTCTTCCGCGCGCTCCACATCATGGACACGGAGACTGGCCAGGCAAAGCAAGTGACCGACGGTCTGTCCGACGTGACGTCGCCGGCGTGGGACGCGGGCGGGAAATACCTCTGGTTCTTCGCCTCCACCGACTACGGTCTCAATTCGTCGGTGCTGGACATGTCCGCGTACGAGAGGCAGAACACGCGCGGGCTGTACGTGATGGTGTTGTCCAAGGCGGACGCGTCACCGCTGCTGCCGGAGAGTGACGAAGAGGCGGGTCGTCGGGCGGCGGCGCAGGCTGACAGCTCGCGTGCCGGCCGCCCGGCTGGAGCCGACTCAGCGGCCGAATCGCGGCCGGCGCGCGCCGTCACCGTTCGCATTGACTTCGACGGATTGCAGGACCGCGTGATCGCGGTGCCGAACCTGACGCTGCGCGACTACTCGCAGCTCAAGGCCGGCGTTGCAGGTTCCGTGTTCTTCCTTGAGCCGATCCCCGCCAGTGGCACCAGCGGCGGCGGCGGCGCGGGCGGTGGCGGCGGTGGAAGCGCGTTGCATCGCTATCAGCTGAGCACGCGCCGCGCGGCGCCGTTCGTCCAGGGCGTGGCGCAGTACACGGTGAGCGCGGATGGTCGGAAGATCCTGTACCGCACCGGTGGTGGCGGTGGTGGCGGTGGTGGCGCAGGTGGTGGTGGTGCCGCGACGCCGTCGCTCTTCCTGGTGGACGCCGATCGCGTCGCGCCGCAGGCGGGCACCGGCCGCCTCAACGTCCAGCTCAGCGCGTTCATCGATCCCAAGGCGGAGTTCAAGCAGATCTTCGACGAAGGCTGGCGCAACCAGCGCAACAACTTCTACGTGCGCAACCTGCACGGCTCGGATTGGCCGGCGATGAAGAAGATGTACGAGCCGTTGCTGCCGTGGGCGATGCACCGCGCCGAGTTGAACTACGTGATGGACATGATGGGCGCGGAGTTGGCGATCGGTCACTCGTACGTCCGTGGCGGCGAGATGCCGGAAGTGCCGCAGGCCAACGGCGGATTGCTGGGCGCTGACTTCACGATCGACCAGGGCCGCTTTCGCATCACGAAGATCTACGAGACGGAAACGTGGAACCCTGAGCTGCGCGCTCCGCTGGCGACGCCGGGCGTCAACGTCGCGACGGGCGAGTACGTTGTCGCGATCAACGGCGTGGAACTGCGCGCGCCGGACAACATCTATCGTTTGCTGGATGGCACAGCCAATCGCCAGACCGTGATTGCGGTGAACGCGCGTCCGGTGATGGAAGGCGCGCGGAATGTAACCGTGGTACCGGTGGCGAATGAGCAGGGCCTGCGCACGCGTGCGTGGGTGGAGCACAATCGCCGCGTGGTGGATTCACTCTCCAACGGCCAGTTGGCGTATGTCTACATCCCGAACACCGGCCAGCCGGGTTACACGAGTTTCAACCGCTACTACTTCGCGCAGCAGCACAAGAAGGGTGCGGTGATCGACGAGCGGTACAACGGCGGCGGATCCGCGGCGGACTACATCGTCGACATCCTGGGCCGGACGTACGACGGCTACTTCAACAACCCGGCCGGCCAGCGCGTTCCGTTCACGAGCCCCGCGTCAGGCATCTGGGGCCCGAAGGTGATGATCATCAATGAAATGGCGGGATCGGGCGGCGACTTGATGCCGTTCATGTTCAAGGCGCGCAAGATCGGCCCGCTGGTGGGCGAGCGCACGTGGGGCGGGCTGGTGGCGACGAGCGACACGCCACCGTTCGTGGATGGCGGCTCGATGATCGCGCCGCGCTTCGGCTTCATTGACCGCGCTGGCAACTTCGCGGTTGAGAACACCGGCGTTGCGCCGGACATTCAGGTGGAGAACTTCCCGAAGGAACTGATCGCGGGACGCGATCCGCAGTTGGAGCGCGCGGTCGCTGAAGCGCTACGTCTCCTGAAGGCAAGTCCGGGCGACCGGATGATGACGGAGCCGACGCCGCCGACGTGGGGGAAGAGAAAGCCCTGAACGACTGGGGACTAGGGACTGGTAAGTAGGGACTGGATCGCTCGTTCTAGTTCCTACTCACTCGTTCCTGGTCCCTTTTTCTACGGCACCACTCTCCGAGTCAACCGCGCCACAATCGCCTTGACGCTATCGCGCTCCGCAATGAGCGGCGGCTGTGCTTCGGCGCGCAACGAGAGGTAGCGCTCATACGCCATGATCGCCCCTGCGGTGTCTCTAGCCATCAACAGCACTCGTCCGAGCTCGCGTTGCGTTGGTGCGCTGTGCGCGCCGCCGTAGTCGTGCGGGTACAGGTGCATTGCACGTACCGCGCGCGCAGTGTCACCCTTCGCTTCATAGACTCGCGACAGCAGGCGGTGTTCGAATCCGAGGAAGTTTGACATGCGACCGTACGTCACGACTGTGTCCAAGCGCGCCAACGCCGAGTCAGTGAGGGAGCCGCGATTCCACGAATCCCAGGCGCGCAGCACGTTGCGGCAGCGCGTGTTCAGTTGAATGGACGCCGAGTCGAGGGGTATCGTGCCACCCCGCTCGATCACGAGTCTGGCGCGCAGGCACTGGCGCGAGACTTCTGACGCAGAATCTGCAAGAACGCGATCGCCTGCAGAGGCGAGCATCGATGAATCGAAGCGGTCCCCGGTATGCATGAGGAACGCAAACGGGACGGCGCTCGTTGGACTCGGGCGGCGTATGGCCTCGGCCGCGGCCGGTCGACCGCGTGCCATCTGCAGCGCCTCAAGCATCCCGTTCAGCACGGGCCGTGGGCCGCCGGCGGGCAATTGTGCTGCGACGTCCATGAACGCACCGATCGGGATGGGGCTGTCCATCACGGCGCCCGTCAGGAGAAACGTGGTGTTGCTCCATTCCTTCGGCGCATTGCGTCGAAGGGTCTCCAGGATCGACGCATCGCCAAGCGCCGCGGCGAGACCCCAGCGGTGGATCCACTTGTCTTCACTGTCCACATTCGCGTAGGCCGGAAGCAGGCGTCGCATCAACGTCGTGTCACGCGTGTTGATTGCGATCTCGGTGAGGTGAAACAGGAAGACCGGCTGCGTGTCCAGTCCGACCGCGAGTGAGAAGAACTGGCGAGCAAGTGGAATCAGGCTGTCGGGGCCGACGACGGCATTCCCGTCGTGATAGACATAGTCTCCGACGGAAAACCACGCTTCAGGAGAGTCACCGAGCTCCTCGGCGGCGCGGCGACGTTCGAGATAGGCCTGCATGCGCGTGCGCGGTTGGCCTTTGCCAACGTACGCTTCGAAGACCTTCCGCTCGCGCGGCGTGAGCAAGTCTATCCGCGCGCGCGTACGTGGCGTCCATCCACTCGTGACAACGCCGCCCCCGGCGTACGCTTGGCCCATGAGCCAGCGCTGGTAGATGGCGGAAGCAAACAGCGAGTCAGCCTCGACGCTCGCCTCGAACGCGCGTGCGGCCTGTACTGCGAACCCGCGCCGCCAAAGCGCCAACCCCTCCAGGTACGACCGCAGCGCGGCCGGCGATTTGGAGAGCCGCGCGGATTTGAGCACCCGTTCGCTGGCGCCGATTCCCAGCAGCGAAGCTGCCACTTGCCGGAGCATTGATTCGAGGCTGTCTGCGGACCCGGCGACACGAGCCGGCTGACCGATCGGCGCGGCGGTCGCGGAATTGACCATCGCCGCGTTGATGCTGAGGCGACCAGCGAGCCCCACGATGCTGCCCTGCAGCAGGATGCCAGAGCCCAAGCGCCGGGCCAACATCATCGCCGAGTCCAGTGCCAGCGGCGTGCGCAGTCCGCCGCCGGCATGGCGCCATGCGCTCAGCGTCGTGGACATGTCCACCGCGCGCGGACCGCCCTCGCCGGTGAATTCCTGCGCCAGCAGCTCAGCGAAACCTTCGCCGAGAAGCGAGTCGGCAGTAGTGACTCGGAAGGGCACGACCGCAATCCGGTTCGGATCCACCGCGACTGGCCTCGCGGTGGTGGCCGGCGCCGGTCTCGCCGCTGCTTGCCGGCACGGCGGCGGACTGCCGTCTGCGCACTGCGCGTCTGCCCGCGATGCCGCGAGAAGCGCGATGACCGCTGCGGCGCGGATAGACACGCGTACTTCGGCAAACCTCATTGACACCTATGGTAGGGCAAACGCACCGGCTCGGCCAGCGCGCCTAGGTTCCGGCGCGCGCGGAACGCAGCAGGTTGATCGACGTATATGTCACAACGATGATCACGAGCCACTTCACGTACGTGAGCGGCATCGAGACCACGAGGAATGCCGCGATCAATGTGGCCGGCAGTCCGCCGATCATGATGCTGAGTGCCGCGCCGGGATCGAAACGATCCAGCTTGATGAACCGCGCGCTGGCGATGGGCATGAGGAACGCGCACGAGCCCATCATGATCGGGAACGCGGTCGTGGAGTTCATGCCCAGCAGACTGACGAGGATCATGCACGGGCCGTAGAGCCCGATGCCGAGCGTCATCAATGCGCCGAGCGCGAAGTTTCCAGCGAGGCCGATGCCGAGCTTGGCGCCCGTCAACGAGGTCGCGTCACTGCCCGCTGGCAACCAGTTCATCACGCCGCCGAGAAAGATTGCCGCGGCGCCGAGCAGCAGGATGCCCATGCCGTATTGGATGCGCGCCTTGGGCCAGTGTCCCACGATGCCGGCGCCGAGCCACGCGCCAACGACGGAAGCGCCGATCATGAGGATCAGTGTGGTCGAATCGACCGGAACCAGCTTCGTATAGATGTAGGCCTGCGCCACGGTGCCCAACGCGTGGCCGACGTTGAGTGTGCCGGGGAGCACGGCGACGTCGACGAGGTTCCATTGGCGGACGATGGATGTCGTCGTCGCAAACGACCCGATGCCGAGTGTATCGAAGAACGCGGTGACCGCGCCCGTGGCGATCATCGCCAGCGTCGGCTTGGATTTGCCGTCGGCGAGGTGCCGCTTGACGCCGGTCCAAACGTTCCAAAGCAGGTAGGCAGTGAACAGGCCGAGCGCGATGAACAGCCAATCCTTGGCGCTCAAGCCGCCAGGTTCGACGGAGTTTTGCATCGCGCGAAGGTGCAGCGTCAGGCCAGGCTTGGCCAGCTTGGTCCGACGGGGGCGACGCTTTCTACGGATTGACCCAGAACGATGCCTTGACCATGAACACGTTGTCCGGACGCAGGCCAAACACGTCGCGCGCGTCCGCGCGCAGGTCGAACGCACCAACGCCCGTGCCGGTGATCGGCGTGATTTGACGCGACCGATTCTGCTGCCACACGAAGTAGATCGTCGAGCTGGGCCGCCACTCCCAGCGGAGCACGGTGCTACCACGGAGCGAGTGAAAATCGAAATCCGGATTCTTGAGCGTGAACGATGCAGCCGCGCCCGCGCCGTCCGGATCAATCGTGAACACGCCGCTCGAGTCGGTGAGCGTGCTGGCACCTGCGCCATACGTGGCGAAATCAAACGTGCGCGGCGTTTGCAACTCCTTGATCGCGCTGTATCCGCCGCTGGAGAGCAGCGGCTGTGCGTACATCTCCAACGACAGGTTCGGGCGGAACGTCACGTTCAACCGCGTCTCGATGCCCAGCGACGTTTGCACGAGATCGCCAAACACGTAACGCCGGCCGTACGTCGCCGTGGCGAGGGCGTCAGACACCGACGTCAAATACTGCGCGGTGGTGCGACTGCGGGAATAGTTGGGGCCAACCTGGATTTCAATGTTGGAGCCCGGGCGCAGACCAACCCCAACGTTCGACGAGAAGCGCCAGTCCTGCTCCGCGGACCGGCTGGCATTGAAGGAGATTCGGCCGGTGTACGAGCGCCGCGAGTCGGTGGAAAGGTTCACCGATCCTGATTGGCCGGCCGGGTTGGCCGCCAGCACGCCGCCGCGCGTCAACCGGTCGTCCAGTGAGCCCATGTCGCGCGAGAAGTTGTAACCGAAGTTCCAGAAGTTGTGAAACTGTCCGTTGCCGTTGATGCCCACGGACTTGCCCACCGGCTCCCAGCCGTAGTTCCAACTCAGGTCCGGGCCGCCGCGCAGCGACCAGCGACGCAGCAACAGGGTGGGCTTGTTTTGCTCGTAATTGAGATTGATGTCCAGCGCGACCCGGTCGGCGGACGTCTGGAACCCGAGATCGTTCACCTCGTAGCGCGGGCTCGTAGCGCTGACCGCGACATTGCCGCGCCAGGTGCCCGCGCGCTTGCCGATGTCGAAGCGTCCCGAATAGCCGGCCATGTCGGTGGCCTGGCTGTCCACCTCGACGTAGTCCGCATCGGGGCGCTGGAAGTAGCGCGACGACGATCGTTGCGCCGAGATCATGACCTCCGGTCGGCCGCGGATGTAGCTGCCGGCGGCGTACCCGTTGAATGACCAGGCGCGATCGTTCCACTCGTGTCGGAAGTCGACGCCACCAGTGTAGGCGGCCGACCGGAGCTTGAGCGCGGCGATGGAGTCTCCGAGTTCGCGATTGACGGACGTTCCGATGACGCCAACAGCGGACTGGCCGGACCGGAAATCCCGCCGGACGCGCGCCGCGAAGTAGTTCGTCAGGGGCTCGACCTGTGCGCGTCGCTCGATGCGTGCCGAGTCCACGATCGTGGCCAACTCGCGCTGCGTGACTGCTTCCATGACTCCAACGGACCAGCCATTCGCCGTGCGCGTGGTGAGCTTGGCTGCGCCGAGGATCGTCGCGGTCTGCGGCACGTTCGAATACACGGCGTCACCCGGCACCGAGACCTGCGGACTCCGGCCCACGCGCCGCGAGTACAGAATGGACGCTGGCCCACCTCCGCCTCCGAAGCCCCCACCGCCGCCACCCCCAGGCCCGCCGCCCGGTCCGCCACCTGGCCCGCCGCCCGGTCCGCCACCTGGCCCGCCACCCGGCCCGCCGCCGCCGTCACCGCCGCCGAAACGGAACAGCTCAGAGCCCTCCACGAAGAACGGCCGTTTCTCCTGAAACCGCGTCTCGAACGCGGACAGGTTGATGACGGCCGGGTCAACCTCCACCTGGCCGAAGTCCGGGTTTACGGCCGCGTCGATCGTGACGTTGGACGTGGGACGGTATTTGATGTCGAGGCCAGCGCCGCCCGCGCTGAGCGAGCCGTCGCGGTACGGGTTGGCGAAGCTGGCCGACGAATTCTGTGGCGCGGCGGTGAAGTCCGCCTTGCCCAAGCCGTAGGGCAGGAACTCGATCTGCTGACGCGGCGGCTTCACGCCCGAGATGCCTTCCAGGTGCGCGTACCGTGCCACGCCGGGCCGTTCATTGCGCGGTGTGTACGAGAGTACGACGAATTCGTTCTTCCGTCCGATGCGGCGATCGATCTGGATGCCCCACGTCTGCACGTCCTCACGGCCGAATCGGAGTTGCGAGAGCGGGATTCGCATTTCCACGGTCCAGCCGCCGGCGTCGACTTCGGTCTTCACCTCCCACACAGGATCCCACGAGGCGTCGCCACCAAAGCCCAGGCTGCCAACGACGATGCGATCACCCACAACGCCGGCCGGGTTCACGGCGAAGCGCGCGGCGGTCTGGTGGTCATGGTAGGCGTCGAAGGAGATGCCGAACCAGTCCGAGTCCGGCAGATCGGAGTCACGGCGGCCCAGACGCGAGTTGATGGCGCCCGTGTCCGAAAGGCGCGCCCCCACGTAAATGTTCCGCTCGTCGTACAGAATGCGAACGCGCGTTTCCTCGCTGGCGGGCTCGCCTTCCGACGGGTCCATCTGGGTGAAATCGCGGGAGGCGGGAACGCTGGCCCACACGGCTTCGTTCAGGCGGGCATCAATGGCGATGGCGGCGCTGGTGCGCACGGCGTGAACCACCGGCGCCATGGCGTGCGCGGAGCGCGGCGTCAGGGCGCCGATCTTCTGAGGATCAAGGGCGCCTTGTGCCCAGGTTGCTGCCGGCGCGAACGGTACCACGAACGCTGCTATCGCAGCGGGTATGACAATGGATCGCAATCGGAATCCTGGAGAACAGGCGTCAGGCAACGGCGTCCGCCGCGGTTCGGGCGGGCCACTCATGAAAATACGGCCAGCTCCTCATTAGTGCTGGACCTCGGGGACCCGCCCATACAGTTGCGGCGGGCGCCACGAGCCGCATTTTCGGACACCGTCCTTCTCACCCCAGGCGCCCGCTATGCGAATCCTTTCCGTGTCGATCCTGCTCAGCGCACACGCGTTGTCCGCCCAGGTCTTGACCCAATCGCCGGCCGTGAAACCCGGATGGCAGTGGACGCAGGACAGCGCGATGACCGTGGTGAACGCGGTTCGCGCTGGCCGCTCACTCAAGCCGGCCGCTTGGCCGGGCGGGGCGAGGGTCGCGGTGTTGCTCTCGTTCGACGCCGATAACGAGACCATTTCGCTGCGGTACGGCGAACCGACGGTGGGCCACCTGTCACAGATGCAGTACGGCGCGCGTGTGGGCCTGGACCGCATCGTCAGGCTGCTCGATACCCACCGGATCCCGGCCACGTTTTTTGTCCCGTCGGTGAGTCTCGCCATCACGCCGGGAATGGCCACTACCATAAAGAAGAGTGGGCGGCACGAGTTCGCTGTCCACGGCTGGATCCACGAGATGAACATGACGCTCCCGGACTCGGCCGAACGCGCGCTCGTGGCCAAGGCCGTCGCCGAGCTCACGCGGCTGACGGGCACCAAACCAACCGGGTACCGCGCGCCAAGCTGGAACTTCAGCCCCAACACGCTGAACATCCTGCGCGACATGGGGTTCCGGTACGAGAGCTCGCTCATGGCGGACGACAGCCCGTACGAACTGATGCAGAACGGTCAGCCCACGGGCCTGGTGGAGATTCCGGTCGAGTGGATCCTGGACGACGCGCCGCTCTTTGACCCGCGCGGCCAGAGCTACATGAACCCGCGCGACGTTGCCAAGGTCTGGATGGACGAGTTCGACAAAGCGCTCGATGAGGGCACGATGTTCGTGCTCACCATGCATCCGCACGTGTCCGGGCACCGCTCACGAATCGTCGCGCTGGAACTGCTCATCGCGCACATCGAGGCCAAGGGAGCAGGCAAGGTCTGGTGGGCGACCCACGGGGCTGCGGCCGAGTACGCGCGGCGCGAAGCCAAGCTTGGCGAGCCCATTCCTCGAGCTCGGCCAACGCCGTAACTGCTGTCCGTATGTTGTTGCTGTCGGCAATCGCCAGACAGCGTTCCTTCGATGAGAAACGGCGTTTGCGCACCGCTGCCTGGATGTGACGCGATGGGTCCGCAACCGCGATGACTGCGGTGGCGCCACCTCGCCTCACGAGCGCAGATTCCAAGGTCCAAAACCTACGCCGGAGTTCAGACGTGAACCACGCCACACGAGTCGCCACTGCGTTCACCTTGCTGGTCTTCGCCGCCTCGGCCGCCGCTCAGGATCGCGGTGCCGCGCAGGCGGCACCCACTCCCAACGGGAAGAAGGTCCTCACAGTCGACGAATACTCCAAGTGGCGCGCCATCGACGCGTCGCGGATCTCGCCCGACGGCAAGTGGGTGTCCTACGGCGTGCGCTTCACCAACGTCGTGACGCCGGACGCCAAGCCGGTGCTCCACATCGTGAACCTCGCCACCAATGAGGACATCGCGATTCCGGACGCCACGAACGCGCAGTTCTCGTCCGACTCCAAGTGGATCGTCTACCAGATCGAGACACCCGCTCCACGCCCCGGCGCCCGTCCGGCGGCAGGCGCTCCGGGAGCGCCGGCTGACACCGCGGCCCCAGCGGCCCCAGCGGCCCCAGCGGACACAGCCAACCGCGCTCGCGGCGGCACGCCGGCGCAACCGACCCGCAAGACGGAACTCCGCGAACTCGCCACGGGCAAAGTCCAGTCGTGGCAGGACATCGCGACGGCGATGTTCTCGCCTACGGCATCGCACCTGCTCCTGCGGCGGCGTCCACCGACGCCGGCCGGGGTCGCGGGCGGAGCGGGTGCCCAAGGCGGCGGCGGTCCGCCGGGAGGTCCGGGCGGATTCGGCGGCGGTGCAGGCGCCGCCGGTAACACAGTTCGCGCGACAGACGCGTTGCTTCACACGCTCGCCACCTCGCGCAGCCAGTTCCTGGGCAGCGTGGGCACGGCCGAATTCAATCGCAACGGCAGCATGTTGGCGTACACCGTGGACGCGACCGTGAAGGACGGCAACGGCCTGTTCGTCGTGGATTTGCCGAACGGGCGCACGATGGCCCTCGACAACGAGGCCAAGACGTATAACCGGCTCGCGTGGAACGATGCCGGCACGGCCGTCGCCGTGCTCAAGGCCAAGGACGTTCCGCGCATGCGAGAGAAGGACAACGCGCTCCTCGTCTTCCCCAACGTGCTGGCGGCGACGCTGACAGTCGCCAAGCTCGATTCGGCGGCGACGACTGCACTGCCCAAGGGTTGGGTGGTCTCGGACCGCGCGCCGCTGTCATTCAGCGACGACAACCAGCGCGTCTTCTTCGGCCTGATCAAGCAGACCGCCGCACCTGACACCGGCCGCCGCCGCAGCACGGACTCGGTGCCGGACGTGGACGTGTGGCGCACGCAGGACGAGCGCATCCAGTCGCTGCAGATGATCCGCGCCGATCAGGATCGCAACTACACCTATCGCCAGGCGTTCGACGTGAGCGCGTCGAAGTACCTCTTGTTGGCGGACACGACGATGAAGGAGATCGACATCGCCCCGGATGGCCGCTGGGCCGTGGGCCGCGACATTCGTGGCTACGTGGCCGACTACGGTGGCACCAAGGCCGATGTTTACCGCGTCAATACGGCCACCGGCGAGCGCACGCTGATTGCCAAGGGGATGCTTGTTTCGCTCTCGACCGCTTCGATCTCCTACGGCATCTCGCCTGACGGCAAGCACTACACCTATTGGAAGGACAATGCCTTCCATGACTACGATCTGGACGCCGGCGTCTCCAGGGCGCTCACCCCGACCGGAGCGCCGAACTTCGTGAACACCGAGTTCGACTATCCCGGCGGCAAACCGTCGTACGGGGTGCAGGGCTACAGCAAGGACGGCAAGGGCGTAATCGTCCGCGCCCGCTACGACCTGTGGTACCTGCCATACAACAGTGGGGCGGCGAAGAACCTGACCAACGGCGAAGGCGCGAAGTCCGAAATGGAATTGCGCCTCGTGCGCACCGCGCCGGTTGATCCGATGGCCCCCCGCGCCGATCGCGATCGTCGCGTCTTTGATCTCACCAAACCGCTCACGCTCTCGGCGTACGGCCAGTGGACCAAGAAGGCGGGCTTCTACGAACTGAGCGGCAATACGCTCAAGCCCATCGTGTACGACGACGCGATCTACGGCACGCCGGATCGGGCGCTCCGGGCGGACAAGTACCTGCTCTCGCGTCAGACCTTCGCGGAGTTTCCGGACCTGCGCGTGTCCGGCGCGGCGTTCGGCGATTCGAAGAAGCTCACCAACGTCAATCCGCAGCAGGCCGAATACAGCTGGGGCCGGCGCGTCCTGTTCGATTTCACGCTCAAGGACGGCAAGCGCTCGCAGGGTATCCTCGCCCTTCCTGACGATTACAAGGAAGGCGAGAAGCGCCCGATGATCGTGACGTTCTACGAGAAGAACTCGCAGAACATGCACCGCTATCCGTCACCCAACTTCGTGACGGGCATGGGCTCGATTCCCACGGAGGCAGTGAGCAAGGGGTATCTCACGATGCTTCCGGACGTGTACTACCGCACGGGACAGTCGCACAGCGACCAACTCGAGGCGGTTGAGGCGGCGACGAAGAAGGTGATCGAGATGGGGTACGTGGATCCCAAGCGCATCGCGGTGCACGGGCACAGCTACGGCGGCGAAGGCGCCGCGTTTATCGCCACGCAGTCCAAGTTGTTCGCCGCGGTTGGCATGGGCGCGGGTGTCACCGACCTCACGACGGACTTCTCGCAGAGCTGGGGCTGGTCATACCAGGTGAATGCCGGCAGCGGCGACAACGCGTTCGAGTACTACATGGAAAGCCAGGGCCGCTGGGGCTTCTCGCCGTGGGAAAAACCCGAGGTATATCGGTTCGAGTCGGCGCTGACGCATGCGCCCGAAGTGTCGCAGCCGGTCTTGATCATGCATGGCACGGCGGACCCGACGGTGTCGTTCCAGGAGGGCATGAACTTCTACCAGGCCCTGCGCTTCAACAAGAAAGAAGCGTTCATGCTGGCGTACCCCAACGAGGGTCACGGACTGCGCGGCTTGGCGAACCGGAAGGATCTCACGATCCGGTACTTCCAGTTCTTCGATCACTACCTGAAGGGCATGCCGGCTCCAAAGTGGATGACGGACGGCGTGCCGTTCCTGGTGAAGGACGCCAACAAGGACCCGCGCGATCCGCCGACGCCGCGTCCGGTACCCTGAGGCCGTCATCCTGAGCGCAGCGAAGGAACTTGTGCGCCTTCGCTTGGTGCCAGTCATTGCGCAACCGCCGCAGTTCACGCGGCGGCCCTGGCCGTCGGCGGAGGGAACATTCGGCTTCGCCATGTCAAGGCTGGACACCGTAACCGGCCTGATCCACAATTCACCCTCGCAGTCATCAGAGTCGCACTCGCCTTCCGGAGCGTCCCCATGCAAACCCGCGTCCTCTTCCTCGCCTGCTCGCTTCTCACCGTCGTCCCAGCCGCTGCATCCGCGCAGAGCGTCATGGGCGAAATGCATCGCGATGTGAACCAGGTACAGCAGAAGTTCATCGACCTCGCCAAGGCAATCCCCGAAGCCGCGTACGATTGGCGCCCTGGCACCGGCGCCCGTTCGGTGAAGGAAGTGCTCCTCCACGTGGCATCGGACAACTACCTGATCCCCATCATGATGGGCGAGCCGGCGCCGGCGGTGAGCAAGATCAGCGCGACCGACATGAAGTCGGTGGAAACGTTCGAAAAGCAGGCGCTTACCAAGGACCAAGCGATCGCGGAACTGCAAGCCTCGTTCGTGCACCTGCACCAAGCCATGGGCCTGACGACCGACGCCAATCTCGCCGACACCGTCAAGTTCTTTGGGCAGGACTGGAGCCGTCTGCGCGCAATGGTGCTCACCGTGACCCACTTGCACGAGCACCTTGGCCAACTGATCGCCTACGCGCGCAGCAACAACGTGGTGCCGCCGTGGAGCAAGTAAGAGAGACTGCCAACGCGAGTACCACCCTTGCACGTATTCACAGCGTGGATCTTCCTTCCGGAGCTTTGCCGTGAATCGCATCGCCGTTTCAGCCGTTCTCGTCATATCACTCGCTGCATCCGCGTCGACCCAGAACAAGCCGGCACGACCCGATACCAAGGCCGCGGATCGTGAACGGCACTTCCATATATGGAACTCGCGCCGGATATGGAACTTGCGCCGGCCCTGTAGCGCCGCGCGCCTGGGGCGCCACGACGCAGCGAGGCGACACCGTCTTCGTCCATCTGCTCGGCTGGCCGGACCGCACACTCGCGCTGCCTGACTTCGGCGCCCAAGTGGTCAGCGCCAACATGTTCAGCGACGGATCGCGCGTTGACGTCGCACAGACAGCCGCCGGCATTGCGCTGACGATGCCGATGGGTCCGTCCGAGTCGCTCGATCGCGTGGTAGTGCCGCGTGTTGTGCGGCGATAGAGGCCGGCTGCTCATGGCGGATAGGGTTCAGTCTTGGCAGAATTCACCTCCTGTCTTTCCGGAGACTCCGTGACGCGCGAGAGCTTGATGTCGTTCGCTCAGGACGTCCGCTACGCGGCCCGCGGACTGGCGCGGCGACCGGCCCTCGTCGCGACCACCACGTTCTCGCTTTCGCTGGCGATCGCGGCCAACTCCATCATGTTCGGGATTGTCGACCGCCTGCTGCTGCGGCCACCAGCGGGCGTCGCGTCGCCCGGGAGCGTGCGCCGCATCAACTTCGCCGAGGTCTCGAAGGGCAAGATCACCGGAGGAGGCACCACAACCTACCGCGTGATCACCGCAATGCAGTCCGTGCCGGCGTTCGAAGCCGTCGCCGGAGTCAGCGGGAACGCCTGGACGCTCGGTGCGGGTACTGACGCTTCCTCAGTCCAGGCGACCGTCGCGACGGGCAACTATTTCAGGCTGCTTGGCGTTCGCCCCGCGATGGGACGGTTCTTTGCGCCCGGCGAGGACAGTATTCCGCGCGGGGCCAGTGTCACCGTTCTCAGCCATGACTTCTGGAAAAACCGCATGGGCGAGGCGGAGGACGTCGTGGGCCGTGTTCTTCAGCTCGAAGGCAAGCCGTTCATTGTGATTGGCGTGGCGCCGCCCGACTTCATCGGAGTGGATGATCGCACCGACCTGTTCGTTCCGATCAGCGCCGTTGCCCCGGACCAGATCGGCCCGGAGTGGTACAGCGCTTCCAATTCATTCTGGGTCAAGGCCATTGCGCGACTCAAACCGGGCGTGACCGGCGAGGCCGCCGACGCTGCCGCAACCGCGGCATATCGCGCCGACTTGCGGAATTGGCCCAACAACACACGCGATTCGACAAGCGTCGTGATGCTCAGCTCAATCGCCGGGGCGCGCACCCTGAACGGCGTGAACGCGCAGGCCAAGGTATCGCTGTGGCTCATGGGCGTGTCGGTGATTGTGCTGCTCATCGCGTGCGCCAACGTTGCCAACATCCTCATTGCACGGACGCTGGAACGTCGGCGTGAGATTGCAGTGCGGCTCGCAATGGGTGTTGGCAGTGCGCGACTCGTGCGTCAGCTACTCACCGAGGCCGCGCTCCTGGCGGGCGCGGCGGCCATCGTTGGCCTGGGCATTACGGCATGGGGCAGCGGCATCGTGCGTGCGTCGCTTCTGTCCTCAAGCGAGTTGCAGGGAAGCGCCGTATTCGACCTGCGGATCCTCGGCTTCACGCTCGGCGTGACAATCCTCTGCACGCTGGCCGGTGGCTTGGTGCCTGCGCTCCAGGCGGCCCGCACGTCCGTCTTCGAGTCACTCAAGGAGAGCGGTCGCGGATTTGCCGGCGGACAGAACAAGGTGCGCTTCGGCCTGCTCGTGCTGCAGACAGCCTTGTCCGTGCTCCTGGTGATTGGCGCAGGCCTCTTCGTGAAGAGCTTGCGCAATGTGGCCGGCAGAGACATCGGCGTCGATCGCGAACACACGGCGATGGTGACGATGAACCTTCAGCGTTTCGGCTTTCAACCGGCGCAGACGGCGGAGTTGTTCCGTTCTGCCGCCGAACGTGTCTCGCGGCTGCCGGGTGTGACCAACGCGACGCTGTTGACCGGTACTGTGCCATTCCGATCCGGCACCGCGCGCGGCTATTCAGTGCCAGGGATCGCGAAGCTTCCCAACTTTCCCGGTGGCGGGCCCTACCAGGCCGGCGTCATGTCGGACTACTTCACGACAATCGGAGCCCGCGTGGTGCGCGGCCGAGTGTTCACGCGTGCTGAGGCAGAGACCAATTCGCACGTGACCCTCGTGAACGAAATCGTCGCCAAGGCCTACTGGCCAGATTCGGATCCGATCGGGAAGTGCATCAAGTACGGCCGCGACACTGCGTGTTCGACGGTAGTCGGCGTGGTCCAGAATATCGTGTTGTTCTCCGTGATCCGGGACGATCGCGCAATGCTCTATGTCCCGCTTGCGCACCCGTCGATGGGCCCAGCGTCGGCGCTGATCTTCCGCACAACGGGTGACCCGGAGCTGCTCGTTCCCGCGGTGCGTCGCGAAGTGCAGAGCCTCGCGCCAAACATGCCATTCGTGAACATCTCGCTGTTCTCGAGCATGGTGGGCGGTCAGTTGCGGACGTGGCGGCTGGGCGCGACGATGTTCTCCATCTATGGCGGCGTCGCGCTGCTCATCGCGGCCATTGGCCTCTACGGCGTGCTTGCCTACTGGGTCTCACAGCGCACCCGCGAGATTGGCGTTCGCATGGCGCTCGGTGCGCAGCAGCGTGACATCGTGCGACTCGTGGTGGTCCAGTCGGGCGCGGCCGTTCTTGCTGGCCTGTTGATCGGCGCGCTGACGGCGCTGGCCGGTTCGCGCTGGGTCGCTGACATGTTGTACGAAACCTCGCCGCGTGACGTCACCGCCTATGCCACTGCGGCACTCGCAGTCGGCGTGATTGGCGTGCTGGCGAGTATCGTCCCGGCGCGTCGCTCGGCAGCTGTTGACCCCGTGATCGCCCTGCGCGCCGACTAACTTTTTCCAGCATCCCCTCCGGAGACACCGTGACCCGCTTCACCCTCCTCTGTGCCGTCGGCGTGGCCCTCGCGCCGGCAATCTTGTCCGCGCAGGCAAAGGCGGCGCGACCCGACACCAGGAAGTCAGCGACGATGGTGCGCACCACCGAGAAGCCGGTGTGGCCCGATGAGGGTCCTGCCACTTGGGCACCGCGCCCCACCGTGCCGGCCATCACGGCCAATGACTTGCGCACGCGGCTGTATCAACTCGCGGACGATTCCATGGCGGGCCGCCGCATCGGCGAGCCGGGTAACTACAAAGGCACGGAGTACATCGCCGCCGAGTTCAAGCGCCTGGGCCTCAAGCCCGCGGGCGAGAACGGCACGTA